>DAOTXC010000105.1:0-6717 GCA_034435555.1 Anaerolineae bacterium | reverse complement strand
CGCACACCATCCAGCACGAAAATGCTTATCAGCAGATTGGGCGGATTTAGCAGATTTTTGTTTGGCTATTCGCCATTCACCATTCGCAGATTCACTATTTTTGAAGGAGATACCCATGCTACACATTGTCGGGCCGTGGTTCAAAGATACCGAAGGACGCACCGTGCTGCTGCGTGGCGTCAATTTAGGGGGCAGCACCAAAGTCCCCCTCAACCTGCCCAGTCACGTCCGCGAAGGATTTTTCGAACACCGCGCGGTCTCATTTGTGGGACGGCCCTTTCCCCTGGATGAGGCCGATGAGCACTTCGCCCGGCTTAAGGAATGGGGGCTGCCCTTCCTCCGGTTTCTCGTCACCTGGGAGGCGATTGAACATGCCGGGCCGGGCCTGTATGACGAAGCCTATCTCGATTACGTCTACCAGATTGTAGAGCGCGCGGCAGCGCACGGCATCAACCTCTTCATTGATCCGCACCAGGACGTGTGGAGCCGCTTTTCCGGCGGCGATGGCGCGCCCGGCTGGACGTTCGAATTGCTCGGCATGGACATCACCCGCTTCACCGCGACCGGCGCGGCGCTCATTCATAATGTCCACGGCGATCCGTTCCCACGGATGATCTGGCCCACCAATTACGCCAGGTTAGCGGCGGCGACACTGTTCACGCTCTTCTTCGGCGGCCACGACTTCGCGCCGCAGACCCAAATTGACAGCGTACCGGTGCAGGAGTATCTCCAGCAGCACTACATCAACGCGATCAAACAGCTGGCCCTGCGCCTCAAGGATTTGCCCAACGTGGTGGGCTATGATACCCTCAACGAACCATCGGCGGGCTGGATCGGCCTGAAAGACCTGCACACACGGGAGGCCAGCCCGCTCAAACTCGGCGCGATGCCCACCCCGTTCCAGGCCATGGTGTTGGGCGCGGGGTATCCGCAGGAGGTCGAGATTTGGGAGCTGCGCTATCTGCAAAATCGCCGGGTCGGCAAAGAGCGCCTCAATCCCGACGGCGTGAGTCTCTGGCGCGAGGGCTACGAGCCGCTCTGGAAGCAGAATGGCGTCTGGGACGTGGGCGCAGATGGTCAGCCGCGCCTGTTGCGCCCGCACCATTTCAGCCGGGTCGGCGCCCGCGAGGTGGATTTCTACCGCGATTACTTCCGCCCCTTTGCGCTGCGCTATATCCGCGAGATCCGGAGCGTCGCGCCTGGGGCGCTGATCTTTATCGAGGGCTTGCCTCCGGGCATCGCCGTTGAGGAGGTGCACCTGCACTGGAGCGAGACGGACGCACCCAATGTCGTCCATGCCGCCCACTGGTACGATGGACTGACCCTGTTGACCAAGAACTTCATCCCCTGGTTCACGGGCGACGCCGCCACCCGGAGACCGGTGGTGGGCAAAACGCGGGTGCGGCGACTTTTCGCTGCGCAAATGGCCCAGTTGAAGCAGACCGCCGCTCACTACATGCAGAACATCCCCACCCTCATCGGTGAGATCGGCATCCCGTACGATCTGCAAGGCGGAAAAGCCTATCGCACCGGCGATTTCTACCTCCAGGCGCAAGCCCTTGACACATCCATCCAGGCCCTCGAAGCGAACCTGCTCAGCTACACGCTCTGGAACTACACCGCCGATAATGACAACATCCACGGCGACCAGTGGAACGGCGAGGATTTATCCATCTTCAGCCGCGATCAGCAGATGGGGACCGGCGATCTTTACGATGGCGGGCGGGCGCTGGAAGCTGTCATTCGGCCTTATGCGCGCGCGGTGGCCGGCGAACCGCGCCACGCTGCCTTTGACATGCGGCGGCGCATTTTCACCTTTGAATTCAGGCACGATCCGCAGATCACTGCGCCGACCGAGTTCTATATCCCCACCTACCACTACCCGGAAGGGTACGGCCTCACGCTCTCCGATGGACAGTGTGAGCGCCATCCACAAAGCCAAACCCTGCGCTACTATCACAGCGCGGAGGCGGAGATCCACCGGGTTGAGGTGTGGGATCAGCGACTGGGGCCGCTGGCGGAGCAACAGGCGCGCGAGTGCCAGACGCACCGGGCCATCGGGTGGGCGGCGCTGAGCCTGGCCGCAGGAGTGGCGCTGCTCTTCTTACGCTCACGGGGTAGAGAAAAGCGCCCGTGAGGCGCAGCGCCTCAACGCGGCGGCAGATTGAGGATTTGCCCCGGATAGATCAGATTGAAGTCAACGATCTGCGGATTGGCCGCGATCAGAGCGGCGGGCGTCACATTGATGCGCCGCGCGATCAGGCTGATGTGCTCGCAGGGCGCGACAACATAGGTGGTACCACGATCTACCCCGATGCCGCAGCCCGGTCGCAACTCGGCTGGCGCAATGGAGGCGGGCATCGTCAAAGTCACCGGGGCGGAGGCCCTGCCGGGATCAGCCGCCAGACGCGCGCTCAGCGTGTGGACGCCGGGCGCTGGCGCATAGTCGTAGCGCCAGATGCCATCCGCTCCCACGATAGCCGTCCCCACGACGTTGCCATCTGCGACAATTTGGATCTCCGCGCCGGGGGTTCCGATCCCACTCAAACGGACCGGTTGTCCCGCCGTGATGGTATCCGGCAAGGTGAGCGTGGGCGTGATGGCGAACACCGGCATCTCCCACGCCATCGCCATAGACTCGGCCAACAGCTGCCCCTCAGCATCTACCGCGCGGGCCTTGAGTGCGTAGCCACCGGCTGGCAGAGCGGCAGTCACCGTCCACCGGCCATCCGCGCCGACGGTGGTAGCGCCAAGCCGATACCCATCGGCCCAGAGCTCCACTGTAGCGCCCGGCTCCCCCGTGCCGCTCCCAGTCAGCGTGCCGTCGGGATTCGCTGTGGGCAGATCGAGCGCCGGGGCAACAGCGGTCGCCACGCTTGCTTAGGCAGTGGGCGTCGGCGCAATGGCGCGCTCTGCACGATTGAGCGAGAGCAATAGCACGATAATCAAGAATAGTACGAGCGCGACGATGGCCTTGAAAAGATCATAGCCCCACATATTGGGTGCGCTTTGTGCTTGTGTCACCTCGTCCCCCTTTCTGGATAACTACCGGGCCTGTGGACGGCGACCCCCCAGCAAATTGTCCTGGAGTTCACGCAGTTGCTCCCATTCGTTGCGAGCGGCTAACCGCGCCTGTTCCGGCCAGGTGGTAGGGTCTGCCAATTGGAAGCGATCTCCAAAGCGTTCCAAAATCTCACGCAACGTATCCGCACGGGTGTCGGCAAGTTCTGCAAAGGTGGTGATGCCGTGCTGATTGAGAACTTCCGAGATTTTAGGGCCGATCCCTTCAATGCGCGTCAAATCATTGGGGCGTTCGCTAAGTGCTATCAGACGCGCTTGGAGCGCGGCAATCTGACGTTGCTGCTGCTCCAGCTGGATGCTCAATTCGCGATTCTCCACATGTGCGGCCTCCAGATCCGTCGCCTGCTGTTGATAGCATTCCAACTGCGCGGTGAGTTCACGGTTCTGGAGCTGGGCTGCTTCCAGCTCTTGCTGGCCAGCATCAGCAGAGGCGCTACTGGCCTGCCATTTACGCCGCCAATAGAAGAGATCAATCAACCACTCGATCAGCCAACCGACCAACACGCCGATAAACAAACTTAGCCAGTTCATCTTTGCCTCCGTGAAACAGGATAGCGCCCTATGCCATCGTCCAACGATGTGTGAAGTCGCCCCCACGGAACGAATCTCTATAAAAGTCAAGAGCCGCTGGCAGGTTGACGCCAGCGGCTCAATGTGTTGCGTTGGTATGGCGGCGTCAGTGCTGATTTAAGTATAAAGGCAGCTGGAAAATGTGTCAAATTTTATGGTGTGCTGGGATTTCGTAGCAGCTGAACGCCTGGGCATCACCCACACACACCTTGTATGCCGTTCTGCAGGCTGCCCTGGTGGGGCCGCGCCTACAACAGAATCGCCTCCTGCTCCAGCTTCACCTCGCGCAGCAGCATCTCGTCGATGAGCGCGGTCCTATCGGCCAGGGCGGGATGCTCGCGCAGGCGCGCCAGGTTGCGCGCATCGCGCCGGGTGAGGGGGTGGCCCCAGCGGGCGAAGGCGTCCAGGGTGGCAAGGTCCATGCGGTAGGGCCGGAAGCGCGGGCTGACCTCGCGCCGCAGCTGCGCCAGGATGTTCAGGCCGCCGTAGTCAAGGTCGGCCCAGACGTAAAGCGGCACATCCGTCTCGGCCAGGCGGCGCAGGAGATGGCGACAGGCGGGCGAGGGATTGCCCCACAGGCACAGCGCCGCCGTCTCCGCCCCCGTATGTTGGAGCAGGGTGTAGAAGGGCGTGAGGTTCTCCACGCAGATGACGCGCTCGGCGGCGACGCGCACCCGTTGCACCTGCGCCGCTAGGCCCGCCGGGATGCCCACGGCGGGATGGAAACCCGCCAGCGACACCGTCTCGCCGTCCGCGCCGGTCAGCCGCCACGTTCCCGCCAAATGGAGCAGCGTGGGATTGGGCACGAGGCCCAGCTCGCGCAGGATTTCCGCCGCGCTGAGCTCGCGCCACGCCCCGTGATGGCGGCGGGCCAGCCGCGCCACGGCGGCTTTGAGCGCCTCGAAGCGCTTGCTGTCGTTGAAGACCCGCACACTGAAGACGCGATACGGCAGCTCCTCGATGACATTCTCCGGCAAGGCCAGCAGCGCCGCGAGCAGATCGCGGTTCCAGCCGGCGTCGCTCAACGAGAAGGGCGCGGGTGACTTCTGCGCTTCCAGCTGGCGGAGCGTGGCATCCAGCGCCAGCCGCCGCCAATCGTGGACGCGGAAGCGCTCCGCCAGCAGTAGATCGCGCAGCCGGCGGCGTTGCGTCGCTTGCGGCTCCCGCCCGATAAGAGCGTAGAGCGCGTCCGCCGCCGCGACCACCAGCGTCACCGCCGCCAGCAGATGGCCCTCCTGGGCCGACTCCCACGTCAGCGTCACCCAGCCGTGCTGCGCCAGGGCCATCAACTGCTCGTTGGTCGTGACGCGGGGCAGCGGATCGGTCTGGCTGTAATAGCCGGGGAGCACGCCCGCCGCATCGCGCAGCTTGACGCGCACCGCCTGCTTGGGCCGCCCGCCCCGCTGCTCGTAGATATCCAGCAGCAGATCAAGCAACGTGGTGGTATCGGGGGTGGGAACAAAAGGTTTATCCATTGCTACGAAAGTGTCCTATTTTGTATTGCGTATTGCGTATTGCGTATCTAGCCCGACATGGCAAAGCGCCTTTGTAAAACGTGAGGTCATGCACGACAAAGAATACGAAATACGAAATACGCAATACTCACCCCCCCAACTCCTGCAATACGGCCTCTTTATCAATCTCGATGACGAAGGCGTGGTTGTCCTTCCGCACGACGGTGCGCACGGCATCGACGTGGGGCAGCAGGCCAGCGGCCTTGTCGGGCGGGGTCGCCAGGATGACTTGCAATTGCGTGTCCACCATGAATTGGAGGGCGCTGGCGGTGCGGGCGGTATCCATCTTGCCGAAAGCCTCGTCGAAGAGCGCCAGGCGGATGGTGTCGGACGGGCGCGGCTGGTTGAGCCGGTAGGCCTGCGCGAACGAGGCGGCCATCGCCACGTAGAAGGGCGTGGTGGTCTCGCCGCCGGATTTCTTGGCCTTGATGTGGCTGAGTAGCGCGGTATCGCCGCCCGGATAGTGGATGCGGATGTCGTAGGAGAGGTAGTTGCGGTAGTCCTGAAGCTCGCGCAGCTCCGGGATGAGCGCGTCGTTCGGCCCGGCGGTGAGCCGCTCGAAGAGGAGATCCCAACCCTGCTGGTGGCGCTGGCGGAAGTCGGAATCGAAGAGCGAGGTTCCCAGGATGCGCTGGCTGTCCATGATCATGTCGTAGACCTGGCGCAGGGTCGGCTCCGGGCGGGTGATGAACTCGAAACGCTCGCCGCCGAAGCGCAGGCCCGCCAGCGTGGTGTTGAGGTAGGCGAGCTGTTGCCGCGCGTCCTCGATTTGCTCGCGCAGGCGGTGGATGAAGTTCTCGACGAGCTCTTGTTCGGCCAGGGCGCGCTGCGCGGCGATGCGCGCCTCGTATTCCGGCAGCTCCGATTCAACGTAACGGTCGCGCTCGGCGGTGTAGCGGGCGGCGTCCGCGTCGTTGTCGTAGCCGAACTGGTAGGACAGGCTGTAAGCGTGTTTGGCCTCGAGGAGGGCCTCGCGGCTGCGGCGCTCAGCGGTGGTGTAATCGCCCTCGTAACGCTCGGCATTGACGCGCACCGTCTCCAACGGCTGGCGCTGGCGGCGACGTTCGTATTCCTGTTGCGCGTCTTCCAGCAGCGCGCCGGCCTCCTCGGTCGCCAGGAACGTGTGTGCCCCCTCGAGCGCATCAGCGGCCTGGCGCTCCAGACCGGGCAGGAACTCCGTTTGCAGCGCCTCGATGCGGTTGCGCAAGCCGCCGATGCACTGATCCAGGGTCGCGGCTTCCTCATCGAGGGCGCGCACCTGGGCCTCGTGCGCGGCAACCTCGGCGCGCAGCGTCTCCACGGATTGGGTGTCGAGCGCATCCAATTCCGCCTGCAGCTGCGCACGGCGCGCCGCCACTGCCGGCAGGCGTTCGAGGGCGGGCAGGGTGTGCTCCAATTCCACAAAGCGGCGCACCTTATCGCGGGTGAGGGCCAGCCGATCACGGAGGGCGGTATCCTGCGCCTGGAGTGCGGCGAGTTCCTGCGCGATAGCGCTCAGCCGCTCCTCCCGCTGCTCGATCTGGCGGGGCGTGGCGCGGTCGCCGATGAACCA
>DAOTXC010000104.1:0-12185 GCA_034435555.1 Anaerolineae bacterium | reverse complement strand
GGCGATGGGATTGGCGATCTGGCGGGGATGCACGCGAAACTCGACTATCTGGCCGACTTGGGCGTAGATGCGCTGTGGCTTTCGCCCTTTTACCCCTCGCCGCTCTACGATTGCGGCTACGATGTGGCCGACTACACCGACATCGCGCCTGAGTACGGCACATTGGCGGAGTTCCACGCCTTTTTGGATGCGGCGCACGCGCGCGGGCTGCGCCTGATCATTGATCTGGTGCTCAACCACACCTCCCACGAGCACCGTTGGTTCCGGGCCTCCCGCGCCAGCCGCGATAATCCGTACCGTGACTGGTACATCTGGCGCGATGGGCGCGACGGCGGGCCGCCCAACAACTGGATGTCTACCTTCGGCGGCTCGGCCTGGGAGTACGATCCACAGACCGAGCAGTACTACTACCACTTTTTCCTCAAGGAGCAGCCGGACTTGAACTGGCGCAATCCTGAGGTCAAGGCGGCGCTCTTCGCCGACGCACGCTTCTGGCTGGAGATGGGCGTGGACGGCTTCCGCCTGGACGCTATTGATACAATTTTCGAGCATCCTGATCTGCCGGACCACGAGGCGACGCTCTCGCAGGCGGAGCTGCTGGCGCGCTCGCAAAAGAGCAGCTGGGAGGCCCGCGATCCGGAGGTCGTGGTGCAATGGGAGGCGCTGTACGAATATCAGCTGCGGCAGCCGGGCATCCACGCGCTCTTTAAGGAGCTACGCGCGCTGGTGGATACCTACCCCGACCGGGTGCTGGTGGGGGAGACGGACGATGTGGCCTATTACGGCAGCGGCGATGATGAGCTGCACCTGGTCTTCAATTTCTCGCTGATGCGCACCCCCCGCCTGACACCGGCCTGGATCCGTGACAATCAACGGGAGCGAACGGCAGCGCTGCCTCCGGGGGCCTGGCCGTGCAACACCCTCGGCAACCACGATGCGCCCCGCGTTTACAATCGCTACGGCGATGGCGAACACGACGCGGAACTTGCGCGGCTCTCGCTGGCGCTGATGTTGACGCTGCGCGGCACACCCTTCCTCTACAACGGCGAAGAGATCGGCATGACCGATTATCTTCTCCCCGACGTGGCCCAGTTCCGCGATTTGTTGGGGCTGTGGTACTATCGCCTCTACACCGAGGATCTGGGCGCTACGCCGGAGGAGGCCCACCTGATGGCAGCGCAACTGGGGCGCGATAAGTGCCGCACGCCGCTGCAATGGGCTAACGCGCCGCACGGCGGTTTCTGCCCGGCGGAGGTCACGCCGTGGTTGCCCGTGAACCCCAACTACGTTGTTGGCGTCAATGTGGTGGAGCAGCAGGCCGCTCCGGCATCGCTGCTGAATTTCTACCGGCAGCTGCTGCATCTACGCCGCGAGACGCCCGCCCTGATCGCCGGCGATGTCGAATGGTTGTCACCGCAGGCCGAGGACTACCTCGCTTTTGTGCGCTTCACACCCGAACAGCGTTGTCTCGTGGCGCTGAACTTTTCCCCCACGGAGCAGCAAGTCCCGCTGGCGTTGGAGGCCCTTCAGAGCGTCCCGGTCTTCTCCCGTGTGGGACAAGTCGCGCCATTGGAAATTCCTGGTTTGCTCACGCTGATGCCGTTTGAAATCTATCTTGCTATCCTGTCGTAAGGCGGACCTGGGTTTTTTGTGAGATGCGCTCACTTGGGGCAAGGAGCTGGTATGCGCGCATTCAGGTTAGGCGAGATTTCCGAGGCGGGCAAATTGTCCTCAGCGCAGCGCGGGCTAGGGACAGCGATGACTGTGCTAGGGGCGTTGCTCTTCGCAGCGGACGCGATGGTTGGCGCTAGGTGGGTATCGGATTGATTCTGAGCGGCATTGTGCTGATCTCGTTGCCGACGAGGCGCAAGGCACGCTAGTTTACGAGGAGGTGTAACGGATGACGAGGTTGTTGGGAGGGATCGAGGCCGGGGGGACGAAGTTCGTCTGCGCGGTGGGGACGGGGCCGGATGACCTGCGGGCGGAGGCAACCTTCGCCACGATGCAGCCGGACGAGACGTTGGAGCAGGTGATCGCCTTCTTTCGAGAGCATGGCCCGGTCGCTGCCGTGGGGATCGGCTCGTTTGGGCCGGTGGACCCCGATCGTGCCTCGCCCACGTTTGGGATGATCACCACGACCCCCAAGCCCGGCTGGGCGCAGACCCCCATTGCCGATGTGATCGGGCAGGCGCTCGACGTGCCGGTCGGTTTCGATACCGACGTCAACGCCGCGGCGCTCGGCGAGCACCGCTGGGGAGCGGCGCAGGATGCCGAGAGCTTCGTCTATCTCACCATCGGCACCGGGCTGGGCGGCGGCGTGATGGTGCGCGGGCATTTGCTGCACGGGCTGCTCCACCCGGAGGTGGGGCACAGCTTCATCCCCCATGATTGGGCGCGCGATCCCTACCCCGGCGCTTGTCCCTACCACGGCGATTGCTTTGAAGGGCTGGCCGCCGGCCCGGCGCTGGAGGAACGTTGGGGGCAACGCGGTGAAACCTTGCCCCCCGATCACGAGGCTTGGGCGTTGGAGGCGCACTACCTGGCGTTGGGCATCGTCAATCTGATCTGCATCCTCTCGCCGCAGCGGATCATCATGGGCGGCGGTGTGATGCGCCAGCGTCACCTCTTCCCGCTGGTGCGGCGCGAGGTGTTGACCTTGCTCAACGGCTACGTGCAGGCGCCGGCCATCCTCAAGCAGGCGGATCGTTACATCGTCCCGCCGGGGTTGGGCGACCGGGCGGGCGTGTTGGGCGCGCTGGCATTAGCGGAGGATGCTGCGTTGCAGAATCTACAGCAGCGATAGTCTATCCGCTGGAGTGGGTGTCAAGTGCCAGCGCCGAGCCTCTCAAGGCCCGGCGCTGGATTGCAGATGCGGAGACGGGGTTATTGCGGAATTTGGCCGACCACGCCCCGGACGAGCCAGTCGAAGCCGAGTAGGGCCTCGTCGGTCATGGTGACACCGGCTTCCACGCGCAGTTCGCCTCGATTATCGTAGAGGGGGCCGGTGAAGGGGTGCAGTGTCCCGGCGATGATCTGTGCTTTGGCAGCGTTGATCTCATCCTGGACGGCTTGCGGAACCATGTTGCCGAAGGGGGCGAGGTCCATGATGCCGTCGGCGATGTGGCCCCAATAGGCGTGGATCTCCCACTCGCCGTTGTAGGCGCGCTCGACGGTCTCGCGGTAGTAGCTGCCCCAATCCCAGATGGGGGCGGTGAGGACGGCATTGGGCGCAATCTCAGGGGAGACGGCGTTATAGCCGATGGCGTAGATGCCGTTCTCTTCGGCGAGCTTGTCGGGTTCAGGGGAATCGCTCTCGCGGCCAATCACGTCGGCGCCGATGTCAATGAGCGCCTGGGCGGCCTCGCGCTCGGCGGGCGGATCGAACCAGCTGAAAATCCAGACGGGGTGGACGATCACGTCGGGGTTGACGGATTGGGCGCCCAGCGCGAAGGCGTTGAGGTTGCGCACGACCTCAGGGATGGGGTAGGGGGCGACGTAGCCCAGGATGTTCGATTCGGTCATGTGACCGGCGGCGATGCCCGCCAGATACCAGCCTTCGTAACCGCGTCCATCGTAGATGGCCACGTTTTCTGCTGTCCGGTAGCCGGTACAGTGTTCGAAGATGGTGTCGGGATAGTCCTCGGCCACGGCGATGACGGAGTCCATGTAGCCGAACGAGGTAGCGAAGATCATGTCGTAGCCTTGCGCGGCGTAATCGCGGATGACGCGCTCGGCGTCGGGGCCTTCGGCGACCATCTCACTGTAGGCAGTCTTCACGTAGGGGAGCGCCTCTACAGCCAGCCGCCCCTGCTCGTGGGCGTAGCTCCAGCCCAGATCGCCAATGGGACCGACATAGACGAAGGCCACGCGGAAGGTCTCGTCTGTGGCGGTGTCGTCAGCCGGCCCACACTGGATGAGGGTCAGACTGAGCGCCATGAGGGTGATGACTAATAACCAGCGTTTGCGAATACTCATCGGTAAACCTCCTTAAAGTGCTATATGGATTTAGTACCACGGACTGTGGTTCATCTTTATTATAGCACGGGTGTCCATCGGAGTAAATCGGCGCGTTAAAGAATTCTCCCTAACCATTCACCGGCTCCATGAACTTCGGATCCGGTGAATGGTTAGTGTAACCCTCGAAGGGTATCTTCTGAGATCAGCGTTGCTCCAACAGATTCTTTACATCGGTCAGGGTCTCGTTCATCTGGAAGAACAGGATCAGCAACTCCGCATAAATACGGGCGCTGAGGGCGCCCATTATAATGAAGAGCGGTCCGCCGATCAGGCCCCCCACTGCGTTCATAAAGGTGCCATATCTGCCGAAGGCTGTGACGACCCCTGAGATCATGATGATGATGCCGATGATCAAAATCAGCACCAGGGAGACCCAGAAGAAGATTTTGATTAACACCGGAGTAATCATCTTTCGGAAGTTTAGAAAATCCTATAGGTTCATTTGTAATCTCCTTTTGAAAAATTAGCACTATGTTTGGAAAAGAAATCGAAAGGGGTAATTTGTGGTTTTATATGCACCTCCTTTTCAAAAGTAGAACGTGCGTACGACAGGTGACTTACCTGTCGGGACGGGCTGGTCGCTCGTCCTGCGTTGTGGTTTGCTAGACGATCCTTAACTCAGTATAGATGCTTCTGTGATCTTGTCAAAAACCAGAATCGCGTGCGTGCCGACTTCTTACCGTTCCGATCATGTGTGCGTAAAATGCAGATTTTCGAGTATAATAAGCTATGCTAAGTTTATATTGGGAGCATGAAAAGTGAAAACGCTAAAGTTTCTATTCGTCTATATCAAGCGGTATCTGTACCCGCTAACCGTTACCGTTGTGAGCATGATCCTGCTCGTGGGGGTGCAGTTGTTGATCCCCTGGATCATCAGGGTATTGATTGGAGCTGTGAGTGACCAGGCAGCGGGCCAGGCCACGGCGGATTTGCTCCCGCGCCTGGCGCTGTTGGCGCTGATCGTCTACGTGGCGCGCGCCGGGCTGCAATTTCTGCGCAGCTACATGGCGCATGTGGCCGGCTGGGGCGTCGTCGCCGATGCGCGCAGGCAGATCTACGAGCACCTGCAACGGCTCTCGCTGCGCTTTTACGAGGACAAACAGACCGGGCAGCTGATGTCCCGCGTTATCAATGATTCGGAGCTCTTCGAGCGGCTGATCTCCCACGCGATCCCCGACGTGGTGGTGAATCTCCTCACCCTCATCGGCGTCAGCGCGGTGCTGTTGAGCATGAACACGCAATTGATGCTCCTTAGTCTGATCCCCATTCCCTTTGTCGTCATCGCGATGCGGGGCTTTGCCAAATACGTGCGCCCGGCCTTCCGGGAGCGGCAGAAGGAGCTGGGCGAGCTCAACGCCGCGCTCAACGATAACATCTCCGGCATCCGCGAGATCAAGGCCTTCACCCGCGAGGAAGTGGAAGCGGTGCGGGTCACACATCATATTGTGCGCTACCGCGATTCCCTGTTGCGGGCGCTGCGGCTGATGGCGACCTTCCAGCCCTTTGTGGAGCTGGCCTCCTCGTTGGGCACGATTATCATCATCTACTTCGGGGGGCGGTTGGCCCTGCAACAGCAACTCCCCATAGAGGACCTGGTGGCCTTCTTCATGTATCTCGATCTCTTCTACCAGCCTGTCCGCATGTTGAGCGGCGCTTGGGAGCAGATGCAGGAGGCCATCGCCGGCGGCGAACGGGTTGCGGAGCTGCTTGAAGAGCAACCGGATGTTTACAATCGCCCAGATGCTTTGGAGCTGACGGAGCGGGCGCGAGGTCATCTGGCGTTCCACGATGTCACCTTCCGCTATAACGAGGGGGAAAACGTGTTGGAGGGGATCACGCTCGACATCCCGGCTCACTCCGTGGTGGCCCTGGTGGGGCCGACCGGGGTGGGGAAGACGACGCTGGCGAGCCTCATCCCCCGCTTCTACGATGTGTGCGAGGGGCAAATCACGCTCGATGGGTGCGACATCCGCGATCTGACGCTGCGCAGCCTGCGCCGCCAAATCAGTATCGTCTTGCAGGATGTCTTTCTCTTCCACGGCACAGCAGGCGAGAATATCCTTTTCGGTCGCCCGGATGCGACGGAGGCCGAGGTGGTGGCCGCCGCGCAGATCGCCAACGCGCACGAGTTCATCACGCGCCTGCCCGATGGGTACAACACCCTCATCGGCGAGCGCGGGGTCAAGCTCTCCGGTGGCCAAAAGCAGCGCATCGCCATCGCCCGCGCGGTGCTCAAGGATGCCCCCATCCTGATCCTGGACGAGGCGACCTCGTCGGTGGACACGGAGACCGAGCTGCTGATTCAGCAGGCGTTAGAGCGGCTGATGGAGGGCAGAACTACGCTGGTGATTGCGCACCGGCTCTCGACCATCCGCAACGCCGACCAAATCGTCGTCCTGGAGGGGAACCGCATCCGCGAGCAGGGCACGCACGCGGAGCTGATGGCCTTGAATGGCCTCTATCGCCACTTGAACGAGGTGCAGCGACAGATCGAATCATGATGCTGTGTAGTGCGGGTTGCAAGCGGGCGGTTGGTCTTTGTGCTAGCGTGTCATCTTCCCTTCCACCACGCCTGCGTGAGGTGATACGCTGCCATCCCCGCGAGGTAGCCCAGCGCCATGTTGCTCAGCACGGAGACGCCGACGGTGATGGCGACAAAGATCAGTTCGTAATCCCACGCCAGGGTTTTGACGCCCTTGAGCAGTTGCAGCCCCACGTAGAAGAGCATCGCGCCGATGATGGCCTGCGGGAAGACGGAGAAGAGTTGCGCAATCGAGGCGGAGAGGAACAGCCCCAGCGCTACCTCGATGCCGCCCTCCAGCACGTTCGCGCCGCCCGTCCGCGCGCCGAAGGCATACTGCCCCGCCAGCCCTCCCGCGCCGTGGCAGAGCGGGAAGCCGCCGAAAAAGGGCACAATCGCGTTGATAATCCCCTGATTCAGCGCGAGTTTGCGCTCCGCCACCGGTTGCTCCGGCCAGTAGGTCTTGATCAGCGCCGCCGTCGCGATGACAGCGTTCGAGGCCGTGAGGGGAATCTGCGCCAGCCCGGCCCCCAGGAAGCCCGTCCACATCTCCGCGAGGGTGAAGCGCGTGAGCGGCGGCAGGCTGAAGCCCGGCGGCGCGAGGCCGCGCAGGTCGCCGCGAAATAGCGCCACGCCCACGCCTAGCACCATCACCACCAGCCCTGCTGGCGCGTAGCGATTGTCGCGCAATAGCAGAATGAGCAGCAGCGCGACCGCGCCCCAGAGCCAGCTTGTCGCCGCCATGCGGAGCGCCTGCAAGAGCAGCAGCGCCGCCAGTGAGAACTGAATTCCGCGCACGATGCACCTGGGCGTGTGGCGGGTAATCCAATCCACCACGCCGGTGAACGAAAAGAGCAGCCACACCAGCCCCATGGTGAAGCCCGCCGCATAGATTTGCGAGGGCGGCCACGCCTGGGCAATCGCCACCACTGCGATCACCTTCATCGGCTCGATGGGCAGCGGCAGGCGGTAAACCAGACCGGTGACGATGTTCGCCAGCCCCATCATCACCAGGAAGCCGGCGGGATTCATCCCGCAGACAACAATGTAGCCGACGGAAAGCGGGAACAGTGTGCCGAAGTCCCCCATCGCGCCGCTCAACTCGCGTAAACTGAACTCGAAGGATTTGATTTTCACATGAGTCTCCAGGTTTAGCGGGTGAGTATCACCGTTTTGTGTTCGTCTCGAATCTGTCGTCGGAGCGCTGGGCCTGCACGCGCCCGTGGGCGGCCTCCAGCCAGCCCAACCGCGCCTCGCCGCTGGTGTCGAATTCCGGGATGTAGGGCTTCACATCTAGCAGCGGCGTGCCGTCGAGCATATCCACGCCCTCCAGGTCTTGCAGCCCCTCCTCATATTTTGGATAAATCTCTGCCGCGCCGCGAATGCCCGCCGCCCCCGTGGGCTGGATGGGCATCCCGGCAGGGTCCTGAAAGGGGGTGTGCCGCACCCCAATAGGCCGATAACAGATGTGCATAAGAACCTCCATGACTCATGATAGGGCTACGCAATCGCGTGGCCCAAAAATATCCAACCGCAGAGCGCGCAAAGGACGCAGAGTTTTTCTCTTGAAAACCAGCCAGCGCTGCTCAAAAAGACGACTGTCGTTACGCTAAAATGTTGAGAAAACGCTAAAAGATAATTTTCTTAGCGCTCTCTGCGTACTCTGCGGTTAGATTCTTGATGCTTGTATAAGCCCTGAATGATTTTCACGCGCCGCCATGCCCCGCAGCGCCTCGGCGGCGATTTATCCAAAAACAAACTTTATGCTATACTATACGGTAGTTGCCTCGGCAACCGATGTGCGGAAAGCCCCCTCGCGGCGCCCGCCTTCCCGATGGGGAAGACGAGTCTCCCCTTAGTCCGGTCGTTTTTTGAAACAAGTCAATCTTATCGAGGAGAGAGATACCGAATGAAAGATACCTCATTCTCCAGACATTCTACCCCAGCTTCTCACAGGGGCCAACCGCTCCAATGCCTCATAGGTTTTGCTGTGCTCGCGATTATGCTACTCGTTTTGTGCGGCTTCTCCACTCAACAGGCCTGGCAACTGCATCCCAGCAGCGGCGTGATCGTCACCCTGCTGCTGGCTGCCGTCTTTCTGGCGCTCGTGCAGGAACGGCGCACGCTCGCGCAGGCCGAAGTGCGTTCCCTATTCTCGCGCCCCGCCTTGCTCGACTTCGCAGGCGTGGTGGTGGGGGCGCTGGTGACGTACATCCTGAGCGTTGATCTGGCGCTGGGCGCTGTGACCGCCTCCGGGCTGATTGGGCTGTTGGCCTCTTACTCCGAGCTCTTGCTGGCGGGGGTGGCGGTTGGCCTCGTGTACAATCTATCCGCGACGGTTCTCAACGGCTTCGGCGGCAAGTTGGGCACCATCGCCTTCGGCGCGTCTATGGCGACCTGGGCCTTTCGCTCGCTGCTCGTCGGGGGGCGGGAAGACGCCCGCGCTGCAGAGAGGCGTAACGGGTGACGGGAGATGGCCTGGCTCCCTGATCTTCGACAGGATTAACAAACCATGTAACACTTGTTGTCTCCTGCAAAGCGGGCTATAATTGCATTGTGCGAACGTGTGAACGCCAAAGGAGCAACCTATGTCCCTAAACCTGACCCTGACCGATTACCTCGACCCGATGCGCTGGCGTTGGGTGCTTACCGACGCGCGCGGCACCTTCCTCGCCGACCACGCCGTCCACCTCGACCCGACCAGCCGCGAGCATGAAGGCTTCTGCGAGCTGAGCGCCTACCTCGACTACTACGCGCCCATCGAGAGCGTGGAAGCCCAACTCGCCGCGCTGGGCGCGTGGGTGGGCGAGCAGGTCTTCGGCGGGCTGCGCGCCAAACTCCGCGAGCACTGTCGCCCGCCCGCCACCCCCGTGCAGGTGACGCTGCCCGCCCGCGCCGGCGACCTGCTCCTCCGTCCCTTCGAACTGGCCTGCTTCAGCGATGGGACGCGCTTCGACCGGGCCGGCGTCCGCTTCATCTACCACCTGGAGGACGGCGACGCCCGCGACCCGCAGCCCACCGGCGACGCGCTGCGCATCCTCGCCGCCTTCAGCCTGCCCGTGCGCGCCAACCCCCTCAACTTGCGCCGCGAGCGCTACGGCCTCCAACAGCTGGCCCGCCGCCTGCGCCAGACGCAGGGCCGCGCCGTCGAGCTGCGCGTGCTCCACTACGGCGCGACGCGCGAGACGCTGCGAGACGCGCTGGAGGAGGGCGCGGGCTGGGACATCATCCACCTCTCTGGCCACGGCAACCAGGGCGCGCTCCTGCTGGAGGACGAGCGCGGCGGCAGCGATACCCTCAACGCGGATGAGCTGGGCGATCTGCTGGCGCTGGCCGCCGCCCGGCTCAAGCTCCTCATCCTCGATGCCTGCTACAGCGGCGCGGGGAGCCACGCCGCCGCCCGCGTCCAGGTGGGGCTGGACGATCCCACCCGCCAGGAGGGCGCCGAGGGCGAGGCGGTGGACGCCACCGCCCCCACCGCCCTGCCCGGCCTGGCGCAGAGCCTCTCCGCCCGCCTGGGCTGCGCGGCCCTGGCGATGCGCTACCCCGTGGGCGACGCCTTCGCCACCGACCTGATGCTGGCGCTCTACGAGAAGCTGCTGGAAAAGGGCCGCCCCCTGCCCGCCGCGCTCCACCTGGCGCTGGAGGACGCCCTCAAGGCCGAGATCGCCCGCCCGCCCCTCTCTCCCCTCACGCCCATCCTGGTGGGCGCGCGGGCCGCGGGACTGAGCCTCGCGCCGCCGCCCGCCCCGCCCGGCGACTTCGCCCTGCCGCAGACCGGGCTGGGCATCGCCTTCCCGCCCGAACCGGCGCGCTTCGTAGGGCGGTTGCAGCCGCTGCTGCGGGCGAGCCAGGCCCTGGCCCCCCACAGCGACCCGCGCGGCGTGCTCTTCTACGGGATGCCCGGCGCGGGCAAGACCACCTGCGCGCTGGAGCTGGCCTACCGCCACGCCGAGGGCCGCTTCCAGGGCTTCATCTGGTACAAAGCGCCGGAAGCGGGCAGCGACATCGCCGCCGAGCTCTTCAACGCCCTTTTCGATATCGAGCGGCAGCTCAACGCGCCCGGCCTGGGGCTGACCGCCGCCCTGAGCGATCCGGCGCAGTTCCGCGCCTTCACCCTCCCCCGCCTGCGCGCGCTGCTGCAACAATACGCCCTCCTGCTGGTGCTCGATAACCTGGAGAACCTGCTCACGCCCGCCGGCGACTGGCGCGATCCGCTCTGGGGCGACTTCACCGCCGCCCTGCTGAGCCACGCGGGGGCCTCGCGCGTCGTCCTCACCTCGCGGCGGGCGCCGGCGCAGCTGGCGGGGCACCCCCGCCTCCACGTTGAGGCCATCCACGCGCTCAGCTTCGCCGAGAGCGTGCTGCTGGCCCAGGAGCTGCCCCACCTGAGCCGCCTCTTCGCGGATGAAGGGGGCCAGACATTGCTCCAGGCCACGCTGTGGGCCGCGCAGGGCCATCCCAAGCTGCTGGAGCTGGCCGACGCCCTCGCCAGCGACCGCGCCGCCCTTGCCGCGCGGGTGGCCGCCGCCGAGGGCGAGCTGGCGGGCGGCGAAGGCACGCTCGACGCCTTCTTCGCGCCAGGGGGCGAGCGGGAGGGCGAGAGCCGCCAGGACGAGGCGGGCTTTGTGCGCGCCCTCCACGGGTGGACGGCGCAGCTGGCCGAGCGCCTGCCCCCCGCCGCCCGGCTGCTCTTTACCTTCCTGAGCCGGATGGAGCCGGAGGATCGCCAGCAGCAGATTGTGCAGGCGAACTGGCAGGACTTCCTGAACCGCTTGGGTGAACCAGAAGCGCCGTGGCCCCCGGCCCTGGCCGCGCTGGAAGGCGCCGGGCTGGTGCGGGTGGAGCGCGCCGCCCTCGATCCGGCGCAGTTGGGCGGGCTGTTGAGCCAACTGGCGTCCCAGGCCGAGCAGGCCGGGCTGGAGCTAGACCCCGCCGCCCTGCAGGGGCTGCTGGCGCAGCTGGCCGGCGCTGAGACCTACACCCTGCACCCCACCGTGGCCGAGGCCGCCCGCGCCGCCGCCAACCCTGCTGCGCTCGATGCGGTGGACGTGGAGCTGGGGAATTTTCACGGGAGTATGTTTATGCACGCCCTGAAGGGCGAAATGCAGGGGATGAGCAGCGCCGTGGCCGCCAGCGCGCGCCGCGCCGCCCCTTACCTGCTGCGGCAGGAACGCTGGGGGGAAGCAAGCACGCTGCTGGAACGGATGCTCCAGCGCGATAGCAGCCCGGCGACGGTGGCCTTTGCCCTGCCGCTGCTGCGCCGCATCGCCGAGGCGACTGAAGGCACGGAGCGGGAGTTGATTGACGCCGGCGTCCTCGCGGACGCGCTGCGGAAGGCGGGCCGGGTCGAGGAGGCGGAGGCGCTGCAACGTGACCTCATCCAAAGGTGCGCCGCTGAGGGAAATTACCGCCTGGCCTCTGCCATTGCCGGCGACCTGCTCAACCTGCTGCGGGCCACGGGCCGCTTCGAGGCGGCGCTGGCCGTGGCCGAGGAGAAGGCCGCGCACACGCGCCGCGCTGGGCTAGGGCCGTGGACGCAGCTGCTGGACGAGGGAATGCGCCTGCAGGTGCTGGCGGCGATGGGGAAGTACGATGAGGTGCTGGCCGAGGTGGAGCGCCTGCGCCCGCAGCTGGCCGCGTTGCC
>DAOTXC010000103.1:0-9627 GCA_034435555.1 Anaerolineae bacterium | reverse complement strand
TCTGCTGATAAGCATTTTCGTGCTGGATGGCGTGCACCAGCACCGCTGTCTCCCTAGAAAATAGCCTGAGCGTAAGACAGGTTGGCAACCTGTCCTACATTTTCATCCTCGGTAGTGTACCGGAGGAACATGCTGACTCCTCAAAAGATAAGTGGTGATGGGAAATGGGTGATGGGCAAACTCGCCACGTCACCCGTTACGCTTCGCTCTCTTGCTCCAATGGAGCGTCCATTGGTTCATCCGCTTCCAAGACCTCACCTACGCGCACCTCCACACGCGCCAGATCGAGCACACCTCGCAACTCCCGCGCGGCGGTGCGCAACACCGCCTGCACATCCAGACGCTCCCGCAGACGTGCAGTCACCTCACCAATCAGCCGCTCGTTGGCCGCCGTGCGTTGGGTCTCCTCCACCAGCCGCAAGTTCTCCATCGTCTGGGAGAGCTGGTCAGACAAAGCCCGCACGATCTCCAATTCCTCATCGGTCCACGCCTGCGCCGTCTCCCGCCGCACCCCCAGCGCCCCGATCAGCTCGCCACGGACGAGGATGGGTGCTAACAGGCTCCCATTGCGCACGACGACCTCCTTGCCCATGCCCAACATCTCCACGGGGGCGATCCACACATCCGGGGCAATTTCCAAACGCCCCTCCTGATAACGGAACCCTTGCTCCACCGCGCCCGATACCAAAAAGCGCTCCCAGGCCTCTGCCACATAGCGGCGCTGCAACATCTGGAGATCATCCAGCGTCGCCACCAACGTCTCCACGGTCTCGTTCAAATAGCGGCCTAGGGTGATGAGCTCGCTCGGTTGCTCGCTGTCCTCCAGTCCGACCACGTCCAGCCGGGCGCTGTAATCGCCCGCTGCAATCTGCTGCAAGAAACTGGTATAGCGTTGCACCGCATACCGCAACTGCTCCGCCGCCTGCTGTTCACGCTGGCGCACGCGACGCTCGTTAGCAGCGGCAGCTTCGGCCTGTTCATGCGCTACCTCCAGCTGCTCGCCGCGCCGCTGTGCCAACAGCAACGCCCGTTCGCTCGTCACCAAAAACTCCCGTAGAATCAGTACCCCGACCACCAACGTCGTCAATACCATCAGATTGTGCAGGATTTGGGCAGGCAGGCCGGCCAACCTGAAGGGTTGCAGGAGTGCCAGGGTTTCCAAAAGAGATAGTATCACCAGCGTGCTGCCCTGCACGATAGCGGAGAAGACAATGCCATTGTGGCCCAACAGCAACCCCGCGATCATCGTCGCCACCAATAATGTCACCATGATGGGACTGGTTGCGCCATCCAGATAGAGTGCGGTCACAAAAATCGTCACGTTCAAGGCCAGGATGCAGATGATCGCTGCCCAGCGCAGCCCCACACGCGGTTCCAGCCACAGACTCAGCGCCATCAACAGCGCCGCGCCCACCGCGAGGAACGCCAGTGGCCGACTGGGGAAATCGGGTACGAGCGTCCCCGCCAGGGTGTAGATGCCCGCGAATGCCACAAAAGTCAACAGGGTAATGCGGGCAATGATGCGGAAAAGCGCCACGCGGCGCACATCCACCTGCGTCCCGCCGCTCGCCATATCGCCCACGTTTCGCATGTTACTCTCCCTCCTGCGACAGGGACGCGGTCTCCGGCGGCGCCAACCGCGCCACCAGCTCCGCTGCGCCCAACAACTGCTGCAGCTGTTTCAGGGCACGCTTGATAGCATCCTCGATGTTCACCGCTGCCCGAATCTCATCCGCCGCCTGACGCACCACCTGTTCCTGCTCCGCACGCCGCAACGTCTGATCAATCAACCGCGCGTTCTCCAACGCCAGCGCCGCCTGCGCGCTCAACGCCTCGACCAAGAGACGTTCTTCCTGTGTCCAGGGGGGCAAATCAGGGTCGCGCTGCAAATCAATAGAAGCGAGTACCTGATCGCGCAGCTTCACATCCACCGCCAGATGGCGTTCCGCCAGTTCGGGTGTGAGCGCATCGCTCATCCCCACCGCCGCCTCGACCGCCACCCGTTCGACATTCACCCCCGTATAACGATAGGCAAGCGCCTGCTCCTCCGCGACGCGCTGCCAGGCCCGCCCCACGCTCTCCCCATACAACCGCTCCAGCTCGCCAATCGCGCGCTGGCTCTCCTCCAGCAGACGCGCGTTGTCAATCGCCATCGCCACCTGCTCGGCCAGCGTCTCCAGGATCACGATATCCTCCCGCGCGAAGGCCTCCGGCTCTTCCGACTGTACGTTCAGCACCCCGATCACCTTGCCACGCACGGTCAGCGGCAAGCCCAACTCGGAGCGCGTGAGGGGCAAATCGGGGTTGTTGAACCAGACCGCATCCTCGCCCACGTCCAGCGCGATGCGCGGCTCGCCGGTCATCAGCACCGACCCCACGATGCCGACACCCACACGCAAGCGGTGCCCGCGCGCCAACATCCGCGCGCCGCCTTCCGAGGAAGCCGCGCTCAACACGGCGTACTCACCCGCCGCATCGATCAAGAAAATGCCCGCGTGGTAGAAGCCGAAACGCTGCGAGATCAGATTGACGATGGCATTCAACAGCTCATCCACATTGCGAATGCCCACCGCCTCGCGCACCACCTGCGCTGCCGCCGCCAGCTGCTCGGAGCGGCGGGCCATCTCGCTGGTACGCTGCTCGACGCGCACTTCCAGCTCCTCACGGGAGGTCGCCAGCTCGCGATTGGCCTCGCGCAAGGCGCTCTCGATCTCGCGTTGCCGGCGCAGGTTCGTCCATTGCAAGGTGAAGATCGCGGCAAAGACCAGCAGCGCCACCATCCCGCCGACAAGGACGCCTTGATATTGCTCCAAGAATGTGACCGGGCGATTGACGACTTCGCTCCCGGCGGGCAACTGGTTCAGCCCAATCCCCAACCGTTGCAGCTCCAGATAATCAAACATGTAGCGATTGGGGCTTTCGGTTTGGACGGGCAGGTCGCGCGGAGACGCCCCCTGCAACACCTGCATTGTCATCCGTCCGGCGGCCTCGCCCTGCGAGAAGGCATTGATCAGCTTGCCGCCGACCAGCCCGTTGTAGAGGTAGAAATCCCACAACCCGTAGATGGGAATGTCCGTGTTCTGGCGCAACAGGGTGATGCTCTGCTCATAGGTGTAGAAGTTACCATCCCGGTCGCGGTTCAGGAGAATCATCAAAATCAAGGTATTCTCAGGGTCCGGCTGCGCCTCCAATGCCGCAAAGAGCTCCGGCATCGAGGGGTTATCGTAAATGACAAACTCAACGCGATCCAGGTAGAGGGGGATGATGGTTTCGAGGAGGTCTTGGTAGACCCACCCGGTCGTCGTATCGTCGTTGACCACGACAAAGCGCGTGGTATCTGGATGCAGCGCCAACGCCACTTCCAGGGTGTCGCGGATGTCCACGTTCTCCACCACGCCGGTGAAGTACTGCTCAAAACCGTAAAGCATCGAAGGCTCAAAGAAGTTCACCCCGCAGAAGATCACCGGCACCCGAGGGAAGAGCGTCACGTGATATTCCCGGATGAAATTAAAGGCATCGTTATCGGCCACGATGATCGCATCAAAATCAATATCGGCAAACCGGGTCTGGTAGAGTGCGACCAGCTGCTCGTAATAGTCCGCGGTGGGCGGGAGACGTTTGGTGTCCATGTACTCCAGATAGAGCTCCACCTCCTGATCGCCCATATCCAGCCCCGCGTAGATCCCCTCGACGATGTTGTCCGTCCAGCTCAGCCCGTGGTGATAGGAGTTGAGCACGAGCACCTGGTAGGCGGGCAGTTGCGCCCGCGCAGGACGCCCAGGCGCCAACGCGAGCAACATGACCGCCGCCAGCAGCAGCCCTATGATTGCCACTCTCCATCCATCTTTGCTGTTGCGACCACGTTTTGCCATAGCTCTCTCCTGCCGCTCGCCCCGCCTACCCATCCGAAGGGTCCCCCGCTGCCGCGCCGCTCAAACGGATGATGCCCGAAGCGCCCAACACCCGTCCCAGCTCGCTGATGGTCGTTTGCAAGACCGTCTCCACATTGGCCGAGGAGCGCAGGCGGTCGGAGATTTCACTCACCAGCCGCTCCCGTTCCACGCTGCGACGCGTCTCCTCGAGCAGGCGGGCGTTCTCCAACGCCAGTCCAATCTGCGCGGCCACCTCTGCCACCAGGTCCAAATCCTCCGCGCTCCAGGGCGCCTCGCCCTCCACCTGTCGCAGAACGATGGAGCCGAGAATCTCCTGCCGCAGGGGAATCGGCACGGAGATGCGCGTGCCGGTCTCGTCCAAGACGGGTTCGGCGGTGCGCAAACCCTCCGCTGCCGCAGTTGCCTTGGGCGATACGCGCGTGACGCCCACCCGCGTGTATTGATATGCGGGGCGCTCTCCAATCAACCGCTCCCGCCAGCTCTCGCGCGCTCGCGTCCCATAGAGATGCTCCAACTCTCGGAGGGTGGCGCGGGTCTCTTCCAATAGCCGCGCATTATCTATCGCAATCGCCAGCTGATCGGCCACAATTTGCAAAATCTCCACATCCTCGCCGGTAAACGCCTCCGCCTGGGTGGATTGCACGTCCAGCACACCGATCACCTCGCCGCGCACCATCAGCGGCAACCCCATCTCGGAGTGGGTGTCCGGCAGATAGGGATTATCGAACCAGACAGCATCCTCGCCCACATCCAACGCGATGCGCGGCACGCCCTGCCCAGAGACGTAGCCCACGATACCCACCTGCCCCACCGCCAGCTTGTGTCCGCGCTCCAACATGCGCTGCCCACCCTCCGAGGAGGCGGCCCGCAGCACTGCGTACTCCCGCACCTCATCCACCAGGAAGATGCCCGCATGGTAGAAGTCGAACCGCGAGGAGATCAGGTTCACCGTCGTATCCAACAGCTGCGAGACATCCTGGATGGTGGCGGCCTCGCGGGAGACCTGCGACGCAATCTCCAGCTGGGTGGAGCGCCGCTCCAGATCGCGGGTGCGCTCGGCCACGCGGGCCTCCAGGCTCGTGTAGAGATCGCGCAATTGCGCCGTCATCTGGTTGAAGGTGCGCGCCAGCACACCGAGCTCGTCCTCGGTGAGGACCGGGGCCTCCTGCGAGAGATCGCCCTCGGCCACCAGTTTCGCAGTCTCCGTCATCGCCAGAATGGGGCGCGTAATCTGACGCGCGAACCAATAGACACCCACCGCCAGCAAGATCACCAGGCCGCCGCCGGCCAACACGATGGTCTGCGCCAATTCCTGCGCCGGCAGGAAGGCCTCCTCCGCGGTGATTTCCGCCAGCAGCGCGAAATCGCGGTCGGCTACCCAGTGATAGACGCCCAGCACGCGCTCGCCGCTGTAGTTGATGTATTGGCCCGCGCCGGAGAGGCGTTGCTGAGTGGCCTGATTGATGCCCTCCGAGCTCACGCCACGGGGAAATTCCTGCTCCCCAAAGCGCGCCTCCGAGACAAAGTTATTGTAACGATCCACCAGATAGGTCTCGCCGGTAGCTCCCAGACCGCGCCGTTCCAGGATGATGCGCGACATGCGATCCAGGTTCAAGTGGGCAGCCAACACCCCCACCAGCTCCCCGTCCGCGTCATAGAGCGGGGTTGAAATTGTCATCGTCGGGCGGCCCGTCAAGGGCGAGGGATAGACGTTCTGGACGAATGTGCCCAAGCGCCCCTCGGTGAAGTACCGGTCGGTGACGCGATATTCCCCCTCACGGATGGGATCGGTGGAGATGACAATACGCCCCCCCACATCCGTCAAAATGAAGAGCTCCTCGATATTCGGCTTCTGTTGCAAAATTTCCGTCAGAATCACCACCAAAGCCGCATACGCCTCTTCCTGCGCGGTGAGGGGCGCTCCAGCATCCAGCAGCACCCTGGCAGGCTCGGCCAGCATCTCCAGCGAGGCAAGGAACTCCACATCCTGGCGCTGATCCTCCACCCACCGGCTGAGCTCATCTTCTTTGAGAGAAGCCACCGCATCCAGGCGCTCGAAGACCGAATCCTCAAGCGCCGCGCGGGCGCGGACGTACGCCACAGTTGCAGCAATGCTCACCGTGATCAGCGACAAGAGCAAGAAATAGGTGACGAGCCGCGTCATCAGGCTCCGATTCAAGAACTTCATCGCGCCTCCTCCGGCCAACCCCGCATCGCTCGGTTATACCACATCATCGCTGCCGCCTCCGTTGGGGGATGGCTGTTGGGGCATATCCAATACGATCAGCGCATCCTCCGCGCGCAGATTGCGCCCCAGTTCGCGCACCGCAGTGCGCAGAATAGCCTCAATATCGGTCGTAGCGCGCACCTGCGCGGTGATCTCCGTGGTGCGGCGCTCGTACTCAGCCTGCCGCTGGGTCGCTCTGAACAGCTGGAGGTTCTGCACCATCACCGCCGCCGGATCGCTCAAGGCGCGCAACAGACGCGCATCGCGCTCCGTGAAGGTATAGGGCGCGTCCAGCATTTCGACCATGACCCAGCCGAGCACCTGCTCACCGCTGAGCAGGGGCGCGACCGCACATGACTGCACCCCCCACATGCTCGCCAGCACCTCACGCGAGACCACGTCCAGCACCTTCGCCGTGGTCACATCCGAGAGGGCGACAAACTCGCGCTGTCTTTCATCCAACCAGGGGAAGGTCGCCACCGCCCAACTCTGGGGATGTGTAAGGGGCGTCTTCGGGTCACGCCGCCATGACGCGGCGATCTCCACCCGCTGGCGCTCCTCATTCAACAGGACCAACACACATTGGTCTGTCGTCTCTGGAATCGCGTGCGCCACAAAAGCCCGCGTCAAGATGTCATCCAACGAGGCGGCCTCACCGATGGCCTGGCTGCCCCGGTAGAGCGCCTCGGTCTCATCGAGATAACTCTGCATCTCCTCGAAGAGCTGTGCGTTGCGGATGGCCGCCGCTGCCTGGTTCGCCATCGCCATCATCAAATCCACATCCTCCTGCGTGAAGTCCGGCTGATCACGGCGATTGATCGCCGTCATCGTGCCCAGAATGCGGTTCTGGTAGAGCAAGGGCACGACAACGATCGCGCCGCAGTCGGTCTCCGCGCGGCGTTGCTGCACTTCAGGGGACTCGCGTGGATCGGGCGTTTGCGAGGGCGAGAGCGCCGGTTGCAGTCTCTCCAGCACCCAGCCGGAGAGGCCCACTTGCAGTTCCTCGAACGGGACGAGATCAATGGCCTCCTTGCCGGGGCCACCGGCCACAAAGTGCGTGACCGCTTCGTGGTCCAGATCGAAGGTGATGACCGATACGCGATCAGCGGGCAGGGCGCTGGCGACGCCTTCGGCCACTGCGGAGAGCACATCTTCCACATTTTCGAAATTGATCAAGGAACGGCCCGCCTGGTAGAGCGCATCAGCGCGACGCAACGCCCCCTGCGTCTGCTGGAAGAGGCGCGCACTGTCGAGGGCCAGGCTGGCCTGCTCGATAATATCCTGGATCAAGGCCCGGTCAGCAGCGGTGGGCGCACGCGCGCCCAGATCAATGTTTAACTCGCCGATGACGCCGCCAGCCCGCACCTGCAACGGCAGGGAGATCTGAGATTCGCGCTCTGCTAGGGCCGCCTCGTAGGGCAGCACCTCGACGCCGTCGTAGCGGTAGCCCCAGTTGGGACGTTGCTCGGTCAACTGCGTCCAGGCCTCGCGCCCCTGGGTGCGCAACAGGGCGCTGATCTCCTGCAACCGATCCTGCATGTTCGCCAATAGGCGCGCGTTTTCAATAGCCAACGCTACCTGATCCGACATCGTCAACAGGATTGCCACGTCCTCATCGGTGAAGGCCGCCGAGCGCGTAGATTGCACGTCCAATACGCCGATAACACGCCCGCGCACCTTCATCGGCAGCGCCATCTCCGAACGGGTCAGCGGCAGATCAGGGTTGTTGAAGTATTGCGCATCCTCGCCCACATCCAACGCAATGCGCGGCTCGCCGGTGGCTGCGGCGTACCCCACGATGCCCACCTGTCCCACCGCGAGCTTGTGGCCGCGCGCCAACATCTGCTGGCCGCCCGGCGACGAGGCCGCGCGCAGCACCGCGTAAGCGCCCGCTTCATCCAACAGGAAGAGGCCCGCGTGGTAAAAGTCGAAGTTCTGCGAGATCAGGTGGACGGTCGAATCGAGCAGTTCGGCGATGTCCTGGATTTCAGCGGCCTGCCGGGCCACCTCGGAGGCAGCCTGCAACTGCACTGAGCGCTGCTCTAATACCAGCGTGCGCTCCTCCACCCGCTGCTCCAGGCCGCTCACCAGATCGCGCAGCTGCTCTCTCATGCTGTTCACCGCCGAAGCCAGGATACCGATCTCATCCTGGCGCTCGATCGGAACTTCCAGCGCCAGATCGCCCTCGGCGATGCGCTCGACGCGCTCCACCAGCCGGTTCAGGGGCGCGGAGATCCCCTGGGTCACGAAGAGGGAGGCCACGACCGCGGCGACCAGCGAGACGATGGCAATGCCCACATTCAAGCCGAGCTGCGTCTGCAGGCCGGCGAGCGCCTCTTGTTGCTGTTGCTCGGCAACGAGCACGCTGCGCAGCTCCGGTACCCAGTGATATACGCCGATGACCGTGCTGCCATGATAGCTGGGATAGACGCCGCTGCCGTTGGTCTTCTCCAAAGTCGCCCGATCCACGGCCCAGGTGCGGATGAAGGTAGCATCGTGAGGGAAGCGCAACGCCGTTAGGAGGTCATAATTGCGCACCAGGTAGGTCTCGCCCGTCTCGCCCAGCCCACTGCGTTCCACCATGATGTCGCTCAAGACCTGCAAGTTGGCATAGCCGGCCAGCACGCCAATCAGCTGGCCGGCCTCGTTGTAGATGGGGCGCGCCACCAGCATGATCGTCTCCTGCAAGATCAGATCGAAGAGCGGCGGTTGCACGTAAGGCGCTTGCAAGCCCTGCACAAAGAAAGGCTGCTGGCTATAGCTGGCTCCTTCACGCTGGGGATTGGAGGAGATGACCACATAGCCTCCCGTATCCAAGACAAACAACTCCTCGAAGCGACCGGGGGTTGTCACCAACGCATCGAAGTACCCGCGCAACTGTTCAGCAGTTTGAGGCGCTTCGGCATCGGCGAGCACAATGGTTAGCTGTTGTAACGTCTCAGGCGAGATCAAGATCATCTGCAGGTCATCCTGCAATGTCGTGATCCAGGTCTGGATCTCAGCCGTTTTGAGCGTTGCCACCGACTCCAATTGCGCGATGGTCTGACTCTCACCCAGGCGCAGGCCCGTCACCACCACGCCCCCGCCGATGACTACAACGGGGAGGAGCACGACCAGCACAAAGGCCACAAGCAGGCGCGTCCCAATCGTGCCGGTGCGCAGCGCGCGGATGACCATCCAGAGCGCCACCAATCCCAAGACCAGGAAGATGACCCATCCGTAACGGGCGCTTTCCGGCATCTGTTCGACGTAGTTGTAGCGCGGCAAGGGCGTGAAAAGGCCGATCAGGTAAACATAGACGGTATATCCCAAAAAGGCGGACATCCAGATGTACCACTTGCGCGGCAGGAGCAACACACCCACCACCAGAATCAACAGCACCCCCAGCGCCAGATTGTAGAGCGTCTCACCCTCCCAGAAGAGCTCCGCCGAAAGTTGTGAGACCACGACGCCAAAGAACGCCCAGTAAGTCGCAGCATCCAGCCGCCCACGGCGCAACTGCACGTA
>DAOTXC010000102.1:0-22660 GCA_034435555.1 Anaerolineae bacterium | reverse complement strand
ACCGTGTGCTGTGCCGCTGCCATCGGCGTCCCCCACCCCCTTGCCCCCCACGGCGACAGTCGCAGCGGCACAGCACACGGTTGAGGTGGGGGACACGCTGCTAGGATTGGCGCTGCGCTACGAGCTCCCGATGGCCGCGTTGCAACTGGAAAACGGTCTGGGCGACTCGACCCTGGTGCGCGTCGGGCAGGTGCTCACCATCCCGCCCGCAATGGGCTGGGCGGCAGCCTCGCCCTTCTGGGTACTGCACGAGGTCGGCGCGGGCGAGACTTTGCTCACGATTGCCCGGCGCTACGGGCTGACGGCGGCGGAGCTGCAACAGGTCAACGGGCTGGGCGACACCGAGCTGTTGTCGGCGGGGGCGCTCTTGATTCTGCCGCTCGACGTTCCGGCAGAGGTTGCCGCGCACGCCGCCCTCCCGCCGGCGACGCCGACGCCCCTCCCTATCGCAACGCCGTCGCTCGCGCCAACAGCTATCGTGACCGATGCGCCGACCGTCGCGCCCACCAGCGCGCCGCAACCGCCCCCGGCAGACATCACCGCCTGGCCGAGGGAGACCGCGCGCATCATCAACGAGGTGCGCGCCGAGCACAACCTGCCGCCGCTGATCTACAACGAGACCCTGGCGCAAGCGGCGCAGGCCCACGCCAACGACTGCGCCGCGCGCGGCTGGTGCAGTCACACCGGCTCCGATGGCTCCGACATCAAGACCCGCATCCTGCGCGTGGGCTACGAGCCGAGCAGTTGGGCCGAGTGTTGGGCGCAACGCCTCACCCCGCAGGGCGCCGTGGATATTTGGATGGACGAGGTGTACCCGCAGCCCGATGGCACGGTCATCTACGGGCCGCACCGCCGCACGCTCCTCACCACCTGGCAAACGGAAATCGGCATGGGCGTATCCGAGACGACATGGGGCTATTACTTCATCGCCAACTTCGGACGCCCCTGAGTGTACCTTCTGGAGGTTAAGACCGAATGCAGACAGAGACAATTGGACGCGATTATCTGACCCTGGCGTTGCGCATCGAGCGTCACGTAGAGGGCTTCGTGGATGGCTACTTCGGCCCGCCGGAGATCAAGGCCGCGGTCGAGGCGGAGCCGTTACGCGAGAGCGCCGCGCTACGCGATGATGTGGCGCAGTTGCAAGCCCGGGTCGCAGAGAGCGAGATGAACGCACAGCGGCGACATTTCCTCACCAAGCAGCTCCATGCAATGGCGACCGTCCTGCAACGACAGGCCGGCGAGACCCTCGCCTACCGCGATGAGGTGGCGGGCTGCTTTGACATCCACCCGCAGCCGATCCCCGAGGCGGAGTTCGAGGCGGGCCTGGAGACGCTGGACGCGCTCCTGCCGGGAGAGGGCGCGCTCTTGCCGCGCCTGACGGAGTGGAAGCGGCAATTCGAGCTGCCCAAGGAGCGCATCCTGCCGGTGATGGAGACCGCGCTGGCCGAAGTGCGCCGCCGCACGCTCTCGCTGTTGACGCTGCCGGAGGGTGAGGCGGTCACGGTGGCGCTCGTGTCGGATCAGCCGTGGTCGGGCTACAACTGGTATCTGGGAGCTTACCGCTCCCGAATTGACATCAACACCGACCTGCCCGTGCGCGCCAACACCATCCTGGGACTCATCGCGCACGAGGCGTATCCCGGTCATCACACCGAGCACGTCATCAAGGAACAACGCTGGTACCACGAGGAAGGGCGGCTGGAGCACGGCGTCCTCCTGCTGCTGGCGCCGGAATCCTGCATTGCGGAGGCCATCGCCACCGTCGCGCTCGATGTGATCTTCCTCGAAACGGAGGAGAAGCGCGCCTGGTATCGTGAGGTGCTCTACCCCCTCGCCGGCATCGAGGTAGACGTGGATGTGCAGCTGGCCCTGGAAGAGGCGCAGGAGAAGCTGGGCGGGGTGAGCGGCAACGCCGCATTCCTCCTCCACGAGGAGGGGCGACCAGAGGCTGAGGTCGTGGCCTATCTGTGCCGGTACGGCCTGCGCACGGAGAAAGAGGCGCGACAATCGCTGCGTTTCATCAGCCACCCGCTCTTCCGCCCCTATATCTTCAACTACTTCTACGGGAGGCGCTTGCTCAAGCGCGCCTTCGCTGTGGCCGAAAAGCAGGCGGTCTTCCGCTGGGTAGTCAGCGAACCAGTCACAGCCTCTTCCATCGTAGCTCGCTACGGGCTTGATTGAAGACACGGGGAGAAGTACCAGGGGGCGTTCTATCACGAACGCCCTCTTTTTGCATGAGCTGACTTACAATGGTACAATGCAGTAAGCATCTGTAACTACTCACCCTGGCTCCGAGGGGATCGTCAGATCCCCGCCAAGTCAGAAGAATTATCCGGGACTGCATTTTATAGTAGCCTGGAGTTTGCTTATGCATCCACGCCGGATCTGGCGATCCGGCTAGAGCCTGAGTAAATACAAGCATCTATCCTAAAACTCGCTCCCGCCTCCGAGAACGGGGGCTAGAGGAATTTTCGGGTAAGTGCTAAGCGCCTACCAAGCGATGAACCTGCACCGATCAAGTGGGTGAAATGAACGTACCGCAGCTGTTTGAAAAATACTACGTCGAGCGATTGCCAATCTACACGCCGCCCTTTGGATTGGATGACAAAGGGCAGAAGGTCGCCGCCATCAATGGGAGCTCGATCCGCAGCACGGTGCTTTACATGCAGGAGGTGGTGCGCAGCGAAGCCGGCGCGACGTTGCCCCCGACGCTCGCGCCAGAGCGCCGCGTGGAGGAGCTGGATACCGCCGCCGAAAGCGCCCTGCAAGACCTGCTGGCGATGCTCAACGCCTCATTTCACAATCGCAATTTTCGGTCACAGCAGAATATCTGCTCGACGCTAAGAACTACTACTCCTACGAGTTCAGCCTGGTGGTCGGCGTGTATTGCAAAGCCATCGCCGGCGAGGAAGATTTCCACTTCAATCGCGGGCAACGCACGATCCCCACCTCGCTGATGTGGCTGATACGCCCCTTCTCGATCCCCCAGGTCTACGCCGCGATCCCGCGCCTGTTGGCGCACTTCGCCAACACCGAAGTCGAGCTGCTGGAGAGCTCCGACACCCACGCGGTTCTGCAATAGCATCCCGTCCGCGAACTGGCGCAGCTATCAGCTGCCTATGGCCCGCGCTACGTGCAGATGGGCTGTGAGGTCTACAAGGGACTCTTCAGCATCGTCCCACAACTCGTCGCCAATCTCCCTCCCGCGACCGTGTACGAGCTGTGCGATCCCGAGATTGACGCCGAACCCTGCCGCCTGTGGGAATTCCAGTGGAAGCAGCCCCCACGCCAACGCGATTGGCGACCACTGGCAGGCGGGGCCGCCTCGCTGCTGTTGCTGATGCTCTTCATCTGGCTGGGCGGGCGGTTCCCCTGGCTGGGCCTCCTCGTCCCTGTGCCGGGATTGATCGGCTGGTACAGCAGCCTCCTGCTTCGGGTACGCGCAGCGGAGGCGCTGCAAACGCACCTGCTGACCGAGCAGCAGGAACTCGCCGAGCAGCACAGTCAGCTGTTGATGGCCTACAACGATCTCCAGGTGGTCAACGTTGATCTTGAGGAGACCGTGCGCAATCTGACTGTGATGCACCGGATTGGACAATCTATCGCCTCGACGCGCACGCTGGAGGCACTACTGCAAAATACAGTGGAGATGATCGCCGATTCCCTGCATTTCGACCGCGTGATGATCATGTTGGTAGATGAGGAGCAGCGAGCATTGCATAGCGGCCCTACCACGGGCGGCACGCCAGAGGTAGAGGCCCTCGTCGCCGATCTGGTCATCCCCCTGAGCCGCACAAACTGGGCGCCGATCCGCGCTTTGGAGACGGGGGAACCGGTCTTGATCCCCTCACCAGAGTCCATACAGCACGATGCGGTGGAATTGGTAAGGGCGTTGGGCAGCGAGTCTTTCCTCTCAGTGCCGCTCAAGGTGCAGGACAGGGCCATCGGGGTGCTCATCGTAGACAAAGCCCTCTCTGGACTGCCGATCACGGCCCAGAACCAGGATGTGCTGATGACGTTGGGGCACGCGCTGGCTATCGCCATTGACAATGTGCGACTCTATGAAAGCATCGAAGCCTACAGCCGCACGCTGGAGGAGCATGTCGAAGCGCGTACCCAGCAGTTGAGCCAACAGCGAGAGTATCTCGCCGCCCTCAATGAGACCACGTTGAACTTGATACAACGGTTGGAAATCGGCGACCTCCTGACCGCCCTGGTCACGCGCGCTGCACAGCTGGTGGGAACTGCGCACGGTTTTATTGATCTGGTGGATGCGGAACAAACGTTCATCGAGGCCAAAGTGGGCCAGGGAATCTTCAGCGACACCATCGGCACGCGGCTCACGCCGGGACAGGGACTTTCGGGGCTTGTGTGGCAACAGGATACGCCACTGGTCATCCATGATTATGACCAATGGCCGGGCCGCTCGCCGCACATTCCGTTGGGGATGTTGCGCGCGGTGATGGGCATCCCGCTCAGATCAGGTGCGCAAGTAATAGGCGTCATTGGGATGGCCTATACCTGCGATGAAGACCTGGCCTTGCGCTTTGGCGATGAGCAGATCGAGGTATTGACGCGCTTCGCGGAGCTGGCTTCGGTGGCGCTCGACAACGCCCGGCTCTACGCCCAGGCCCAGCAGCGCATCAAGGAGCTGGCGATCCTCAACGAGCTGGGGCGGTCGCTCTCGCTGGCGCTGGAGATCGAAGCGCTGTTAGAGCGGGTTTTGCAGCAGATCAGTCAGGTGCTCGATACGCACAACTTCTTCATCGCGCTCCACCATGAGCAGAGCCACGAGTGGGAGCTCGCGCTGGTTAAAGACCACGGAGAGCGCCTCCCCAAGCAGCGCTTCGAGATCGAACGCGGGCTGACCGGCTACGTGATCCGCGAGCGCCGCGCGCTGGTCTTCAATAGCGCCGCCGAAATCAAGGCCTTTTTGGAGGCCCAGCAAATTCCCATCTTGGGCGAGATGGCAAAATCGTGGATGGCGGTGCCGCTCATCGCCGTGGATCGCGTAGTGGGGGTGATGGGCATCCAGAGTTACGCGCAGGAGCAGCTCTACGGCGAGCCGGAGTGGACCTTTTTCACGACGATTGCCTCGCAGGTGGCGGTGGCGATTGCCAACGCCGAGCTCTTCACCCACACGCAACGCAGCAAAAGGTTGCTCTCCGCCGCCGCGGAGGTTTCGCGCGCGGCCTCTTCTATCCTCGATCTGGACATCCTCCTGCCGCGCGCGGTAAATCTGATCCGCCGCCACTTCGAGCTCTACTACGTGGGCATCTTCCTGGTCGAGGAAACGGGCAAGTGGGCGGTCTTGCGGGCAGGGACCGGCACAGCGGGACGGCGGATGCTCGCAGCATTGCACCGGCTGGAAGTAGCCCCCACCTCGATGATCGGCACGTGTATCGTGAAACAGCAGGCGCAGGTCTCGTTCGATGTGGGCAGCGCAGCGGTCCATTTCGACAACCCCTGGCTGCCGGCGACCCGTTCGGAGTTGGCGATGCCGCTGAGCTCGCGCGGGCGTGTCATCGGCGCGATGACGATCCAATCGGCGGCGCCGGCGGCCTTCAGTGAGCAGGACATCACGCTGTTGCAGACGTTAGCGGATCAACTGGCGAACGCAATTGAGAACGCCCGGCTCTATCAGGAGAGCCAGCAGGCGCGGACCGAGGCCGAACAGGCCAACCTCGCCAAGAGCACCTTCCTGGCGACGATGAGCCACGAGATTCGCACCCCGCTCAACGCCGTCATCGGGATGACGGGCCTGCTGCTGGACACGCGGTTGACGAACTGGCAGCGCGACTTCGCGGAGACGATCCGCCACAGCAGCGATGCGCTGCTCACCATCATCAACGACATCCTCGATTTCTCCAAGATCGAGGCCGGGCGGTTGGAGTTGGAGTATCATCCCCTGGATGTGCGCGAGACGGTGGAATCGGCGCTGGAGCTGGTGGCGAAGGAGGCGCTGGATAAGGGCTTGAGCCTGGCTTCGTACATTGACGCGCACGTGCCCATCACCATCATCAGCGACTCCACCCGGCTGCGCCAAATCCTGGTCAATCTGCTCAACAACGCGGTGAAGTTCACCGAAAAGGGCGAGGTGGTGCTGCGCGTGGCGGGGGAGGCGATCTCTACCACCGCAGATGGCGAGAATGGCCTCTACGAGTTGCACTTCACCGTCCACGATACCGGCATTGGCATCCCTGAAGAGCGCCAGGATCGGCTCTTCCAATCCTTCAGCCAGGTGGACGCTTCGATGACGCGCCGCTATGGGGGGACGGGATTGGGGCTGGTGATCAGCAAGCGGCTGTGCGAGCTGCTCGGCGGGCGCATCTGGGTCGAGAGCGAGCCGGGAGCGGGGTCGGACTTCCACTTCACCATCCAGGCGCAGAGCACCCGATCGGCAGCGCCGCTCTATCTCAGCGATGAGCAACCGCTCCTCACCGGCAAGCGGATGCTGCTGGTGGATGACAACGCCACCAATCTGGAGATTCTCACATTGCAGCTGCGCAATTAGGGCGTGCGCTCGGTGGCGGTGCGCTCCGGGCACGTGGCGCTGGAGCTGCTCAAGCGCCACGCGAACTTCGATGTGGCGCTGCTGGATATGCAGATGCCGGAGATGGATGGGGTGACGCTGGCGCAGAAAATCCGCGAACGCTGGGACGCGCTCACGCTACCGCTGGTGCTGCTCACCTCATTGGCGCCGGGCGAGCACAACCTGCCGCCGGGACTGTTCGCGGTCTACCTCACCAAGCCAGTGCGGGTCTCGCAGCTCTACAACGCGCTGCTCGAGGCGCTGACGCAACAGGCGGGGCTGGTGCAATTGCGCATCGGGCAGACGAAGCCCAGTTCCGCCTATGATATCCAATTGGCCCAGAAGTTGCCGCTGCGCATCCTGTTGGCTGAGGACAACGCGGTCAACCAGAAGGTAGCGCTGTTGATGTTGGAGCGCCTGGGCTATCGCGCTGACGTGGCGGCCAACGGGTTGGAGGTGCTGGCAGCGTTGCAACAGGGGGACTACGATGTGGTGCTGATGGATGTGCAGATGCCGGAGCTGGATGGGCTGGAAGCGACGCGCCGAATCCGCGCGGAGCTGGCTTCGGAGGCGCAGCCCTACATCATCGCGATGACGGCGAACGCCATGCAGGGGGACCGGGAGATCTGTCTGGCGGCGGGGATGGACGATTATCTCAGCAAGCCGGTGCAGGTGGAGCAGCTCATCGCGGGGCTGCGGCGCAGCGCCGGCGAGGAAGTGACTGTGGAACCGCCGCCGCCCACCCGCCCAAGCCAACATGCGCCGCCGGTGCTCGATATCGATATTTTGCGGCGGCTCAAGGCATCTCTAGGTCGCCGCGCCAAGCAGAAGATTCAAACGCTGGTGGATAGCTTTTTCGAAAGCGGGCCACGTCTGCTGGAAGAGGCCCGTGCAGCCCTCGCAGAAGACCGCCTCGCCGATCTGGAACGCGCCGCGCACAGCCTCAAATCGGTGAGCGCGACGATGGGGGCGCTGGCGCTGGCAGCCCAGGCGCGGGAGTTAGAAGCCCGCGCGCGCGTCGGGGAGCTCAGCGCTGCCCCGGAGCAGCTGGAGCAGCTCGCCGCCGCCTATGAGCGCGCCCGCGCGGCCCTCGTATCTGTGCGAGAGACGCTATAGCGCCTAGGGCAACTCCGGGTAAGACTTCAGCGGCGCGTAGACCACGCTGACCTTGGTGGGGCCGGCGTGCGCGCCCAGACTGGGATTCATCTGGCAGGTCGGCAGCCAGTGACAATCGAAGTGCAGCTCCAGCTCCTGCCGAAGCCGGACGACGCCCAAGGGGTTCTTACCGTGGACAATCTGGGCGCGAAGCGCAGTCCCCTCTCCATGCTGTTTCACAATGTGCTTTACCATCCGCCGGATCGCCCCATCCAATGCCAGGGCCTGCCCGCGCCGCTCATAAACGCCAGCCTCCTTATTCATCACGATAATGGGCTTGATATTGAAAATAGAGGCGAAGAGGGCCTGACTCTGCGTCAAACGCCCGCCGGGCAAGAGGTACTTGAGCGACTCCAAGGTGATGACGGCATCGGTCTGCTCCTGGATGCGCTGTAACAGCGGCAGGATTTCTTCCAGGGGCCAGTTGGCTTGCATCGCACGAGCAGCCGCCTCGACCTGCCAACCGGTAGCCACCGAGAGCGTCTTGGTGTCCACAATCGTCACGCGGGCCTCCGGTACCTGTTCCACCGCCGCGCGCGCGGAAGCGACCGTCGCGCTCATCCCGGAGGAAATGAGAACGCAGAGGATGTCGGGGTCCTGTTGCGCCAGCTTGCGGAAAACCATAGCGAAGTCCAGCGGCGTCGGCGGGGTGGTGACAGGCAACTGATTCGTCTCTTCAAGCAGCGCGAATAGCTGGTCGGCGGTGAGGTCGCCGCTGACATACGTCTTGCCCGCCAGCACAATCTTAACGGGAACCACATGCAGGGGGACTTTGAGCGCGTCCCGTTGCGAAGGTGCTAAATCGTGCGCGCTATCCACTACCAGTTGCATCATCCACCTCGCTTCATCAGGGAAGCCATGCCTGGGCCAGCCCTGGGTGATTTTGAATCCAGGCGCGCGCGGCCTCTTCGACCGTCAGCCCATCAATCTCTACCGGGGCCAACATCTCGATCTGATCGCTGTTGGTGTAGTAGAAATTCTGCAAAAACTCATAGGCCTCTGGCGCATATTCTCGCAAACCGGGCCAGAAGATTTTGAAGAGTTGTTCGGCAGGATAGTCGCAATCCACCCCGCCGGTAGCCTGTCTGGCATAACATTCGGGGCTATAGGGAGGGAGGCGCACCTCGATAAGATCGTATTGCGCGAAGGCCCAGTGCGGACTCCAGAAATAGAAGAGCAGCGGATCCTGGTTGGCGTAAGCAGTAGCGAGCGCCTCCAAAATGGCCACCTCCGAATTCGCACAAACGACCTGCAAGGGAAGCTCGAGGTTCTCGATGATCTGTTCTTCGAACTGCACCCAGCTGGGATCGCCGGCGAGGAATTGTCCCCGGTCGCCGGTCTCCTCGGTGGCGAAGAGTCGCGCCAGCTCCGGATCGGCAAAGCCCTCCCAGGTGGAGAGTTCGGGATGCTCGGCGCGCATGTAGGCGGGGATGAACCACCCGATTTTGCCTACCGGCCCGAGATTGCCGCCCTGCTCCACCAGCCCTTGCGCTTCGATATAGTAGGCGACATCCTCCGAGCGCCCAGTCTGCCATACTTCGAGGTTGACGTGGGCATCGCCGTTGGCAAGGGCCTCCCATTGTTCTTCTTCGTCCAGATAGACAATCTCGACGGGATAGCCGAGTTCCTCTTCCAACATGATTTTAGCGACCGTCGCGTTGAGCTCCGAGGCAAGCCAGGAATTGGCGACGATTCTGATGGGGGTACGCGGCGCCTCCGGGGTCGGTTCGGGGGCACAGGCGCTTAGCAACGTCCCCAACAGCAACAGGCACAACAAGAGAGCGATACCCTTCGTCAAGGCCGTGGTGTTTCATCATAACCTCCCGGTTTATACGCGCCACATTTGATGATACTCTCAGTATAACGCTAAACTCGCAGAAGGTCAAAAAAGTACGTGGGGCGACGATGCAGCACGCTACCACAGTCCCACAACGGGTGAACCACTGCCACTTACGTACTCACCTATTCTCCGCCGGCTGCCAGGTGACAGATCATGGGGCAAGCCATCAAAGGGGAAGAAATCGAAACGCTCTATCTCGCGATCTGTCTTCCCTGTAAGAGCAAAATCGCGACAAGAAAAGACAACGACATGATCATTCTTGTGCTCGTAGAAGTTCGTGTAGACGCCAAAGAGGCATAGGTCTCCCAACGCTGCGCCGAGCTCTTCGGTGGTCTCACGCCTTGCGGCTTCCTCGATACTCTCACCCTTCTTGACCCCACTACCGGGCAGATACCAATGGCGCTGATAAGTGTGCTTCACCAGCAGCACAGCTCCATCTCTTTCCAGAATCAGCCTGACGCCTACGGTTGTGGGCTTTGTAATACGCCAAAGCAACCTGTTAACCCTGTAGAACAATCGCGGTAGTAGCTTCATCTTCTTTAGTGATCCTTTGGACAGGCTTCGTGCTGGCTCTTGCCGTATACCTGCTCACGCCCCAGGTTACGGCTCAACGCTCAAGATAGAGATTCGGTCTTGCGTCGTATTCCATCTGCCAAATCTCCACGGCCTGGGAGTAGGTGACATAGACGATCTGACCTGAGTCCGCCAGCGGAGCTAATTGCTCCAGCAGCGCTTGCAGTCTGGCATACTCATCGAGATTAAAGATGATACTCTGCGGTACGGCGAGGGAGGCGGTGTACATTGCATCGCGCGCAATGGCGCCGGCTTCCAGTTGCGCCAGCAGATCGCGCACGAATTCCGGTGTGCTCCGCTGCCCGCGCCGGCCACCCCAATTATCGTACTCGCCCGGGCCGACGTACACCAGCGGCCCTTGCGGATCGTGTACCCAAAAATCCTGCCCAGCCCCCTGGGGTCGCCACACCCCACTGGCAACATCGTCCGCGCTGAAATCGCCCCGATGGTGCTCCGAACCGACAGCTAACGTCAGGGCCTGGGGCGTCCAGACGAAGTCAGGGTATAGCCGGCCGCGCTCGCCCTGCATCAGCGTTGCCCATTGCGCCGGATCGTCCCACACCAGGCCGCCAACGTTCTCGCTGGTGGCTGTGGTGACTTGTCCAGCCAGGTAACGGATGTCGGCGTAGTTGTCCTGCCCCTCAATGTCCCAACCGCCCTCCTGGTGCGCGTCGATTTCGTAGCCGTAGTGGGTGGCCAAGTAATCGAGCACATTCTGCCCGTTGGTCTCCGCTTGCATGGCGGGTGTTTCACAGCGGCTGACGCCTACCAGGAACTCGTAATCCGTTTGCAGGTTGATCGCCGCCCCATAGGGGGCCATCGCCTCGGCAAATTGCAGCAGTTTCTGGCGAAAGTCGGGGTAGACTTCACTGAAAAAACTAGGGAATCTCACGCCAAGGCGCAAAGACGCTAAGAATTTTAAGTTGCTAATAAATTTTGATTATAAAAAACATTTACATTATTTAAGGTAAATTCAAAAAACCTTTGCGACTTGGCGGCTTTGCGTGAGGTCTGGGCTTTTTTCAGTAGAGTCGGGGTAAGCCTGGCAATTCGCGTAGATGGGCACATCTTCGATATGCAGCGCCACCGTCACATAGATCGGCGGGATCGCGGTACTGGGCTGCGGTGTGGCAGTGCTCTCTGCCGAAAGTGCAACCATCGCCTGGACGTACTCCAGCATCAGTTGCGGCAGGGCGCGAGATTGGTTTTCCGCGAGCATAGGCGGCGGGCTGGCAGCGTCATAGGTCTGGTTGGGCGGGAGGTCGTTGAGCCGCACCCAGGGGACACCGCCCGCCACAGCGTTGTTGACCATCAGGATGGCGTGATCGTTGTCCGGCTGGACGTGATCGCGCGCGGATTGGATGCGCTGGTAGGGCACGCGAATCTGGCCGATGAAGGTGCTGGCCTCACGTTCGGCCCAGAAATCCTCGTCGTCACAGGAAGCCACCGCGTTCAGATGCCCTATCCCGGCCTCGTCACAGCCGCCGGTATCATCCCGATCCGCAGGGCCTTCCCAGTCAACGAGGAATCTGACCGGCAAGTCGGGATGCCGCGCCAGCGTCCCCGCGCCCATCGTGATGCCGTAAGAAAAGGTAGCCAGACCGATCTGGGCGGGATCAATCCCCGGCAGGGTGGCAGCGAAGCGAAGCACCTCGGCCAGCCCGTCCTGATGGACGAAGCCGTTATAATCCTCCGTTCCACCGCTCTCTCCGCGCCCATCCGGGTCGAACAGCACAACGGCATAGCCCGCTTGGGTGAAGGTGTCCACGGTTGAGCCATCAGGCGAGGGGCGCAGGAAGTGCGCGCTATCGCCGCTGCCGCCGGGGACGAGGACCAGTGCCGGCAGGCGCCTCTCGCCGTCCCAGGTGGGAGGATAGAACACGGCGACGTGCAGCGCCGCCCCGCTGGCGGGATTGGTGACGGTGTATGGCCCCTCTTCCCCCTCGCGCGTGGGTTGGGAGGTGAGCGCACAATCCGCCGGACAGTTCTGGGGGGTCTCCGGGCTGTCACAGATGCCATCACCGCAGCGCGTGTCCAATGAGGGCTGAGGGGTTGGGGTGCTCTGCTGCCCTGTGAGGCTGCAAGCCGGCGTCAACAAGGTCAGGCCGGCAAGGATAAGAAGAAGAAAACGTTTCATGGGGTCCTCCTTGTTTCGATGAGTAGTGTATATCACGGACCCGGAGATTGCAACTCAACGCGAGAGTTAGACCGGCAAAGGCGCTCGGTTCTTCCCGGTTACGGCTCGCACCGATACAGCACAACCGGCTGTCCCCCACCGGGGCGTTGTGATAAGTTCTCCTGGCTGAACTCTGGAACCACCCGGCAGGAACTCTCCAGCCATGCGGCAATGTCTTGTTTGTTCGGTCTGCCACTGAACAGCACATAGCGCAGTTCGCTGTTCGCCACCATCTCAGCCAGGCCAGCCGCGTCAATGACCGGGTCCTGACCGCCAAATCCACCCATGTACAGCACCGGGCGGCCGGTTGCCAGCACCAGCGGCGCGCCAATATGCGCGTTCGGCACGGCTGCCAGATAGGCCACATCCTGCGTGTGAGTTTGCAGGAAAGCCACGAGCGCTTCGTCCGTCCGGTTGGGCTGATGGGACGCGGGTGGCTGGTTGCGCGGAATCTGAGAGGCTTCCCCGCCATTGAACGCGGTGGGCAAATTCGCGTTCGGCGTCCTATCCCAGACGGTCAGTCCTGTCCACAGAGAAGGCATGAACAGCATGGCGACCAACACGGTCAGATAGGCTGCCGGGCGCAGAGACTTGACCAGCAGCAGCCCCGCACCGCCCACCAGAAAGACCAGCGGCAAATAGCATAGCGACGACTCGAAGCTATATTGCCGGGCAGTGAAGAGCTGAAAGCCAATCGTCAGGAGAGCGGCAAAGATCAGCCCCACGTTCACCCACGAACGAGCGGTCTGCCAGCGCCAAAAGAGCGCCATCCCCGCCCCGACCATCGCGCCCAGAGCCGGGGCCAGCATGATAGTGTAGTAGGCGTGGAAGATGCCCTCCACCGCACTGAAGAAGAGTAGGCAGGTGAGCAGCCAGCCGCCCCACAGAACGAACGCTTTGTGTTCAGGCTCCAGCGGCAAGCGTGGACGCGCGGCGAACATCGCCATCACCCACCCCACCAGCGCAAACGGCAACAGCCACGACATCTGTTTGGAGAGCGGGGCCACGAAGAAGCGGGCGACGCCGGGCGATCCGGTCTCGTGGTTGAAAGGCGTGCTACCGGCGTTGGGATTGGGGCTGGTGTTGGGGCCATCGCCCATCGCGCCGGGCGGCGGGTTGAAGCCGGGAGGGGGAACGCCAGGCGCGCTATCACCTGGCTGGATATTCGGGGGTACCGCAGCGCGCGGGGCGCAGGCCAGTTGATCCATCCCCGGCGGGAAGATGCACACGCCGCTGAGGGCCTCGCCATTCGGCAGGGTGAAAGCGCAGACGGCGTCCGGCGCTTTCCCGGCGCAGGCCTCGAGCGCTTCTGGCGGCGGAGGTCGCAACGGCTGGCTGTTTTGTCCGCCAGGATTGGGGGCAGGCGGCGCCTGGTAAGGAACCGGTCCGCCCGACGCAGGCGGAGGATTGCCCGCACGCTGTCCAAACAGCCGCGAAAGGCCATTGTGCCCGACAATCAATTCCATGACCGTGTTGTTCTCACTGCTGCCGATGTAGGGGCGCTGGTCAGCGGGCGTCAGGTCCACGATGACCGCCCACGAAAGCGAGACGACCAACAAGATGACCGCCGAAACGCCGATGCTGAGAAGTTTCTTCCCCCAGCCGATCTTCGCGCCCAGGAAGTAGAGCGCATAAAAGGCCGGTAACGGTAAGAAGGCTTGCAACATCTTGATATTGAACCCCAACCCGACCAGAAACGCACCCAGAAACAGCCACCGCGTTTCGCCGCTCTCCGTGGCGGCAACGAAGGCCCAGGTCACCAACAACAGGATGAAGATCAGCATCCCGTCCATCGTATTGTTGCGATTGGTGGCGATAGCAATCGGCGTGAGCACCAGAGCAAGCGCCGCGACCAGTCCCGCCAACGCCCCCAGGTGCTTTCGGACCAGGTGGAAGAGCAGCGGCACGCTGAAAATGCCCGCCAGCATGTTGGGCAGTGAGACGACCCAGCCTTCCACGCCCAGTACAAGAGCAAAGGCCGCCTCCACCCACAAGCCGAGCGGCGGCTTATCCACAGTGACAGCGCCGCCGGGTTCCGCCGCCACAAAGAAGAAGTTGCGCCAGGATTGCAGCATACTCTTAACTGCCGCCGTGTAGTAGGTGTTGGCATCACCGATGGCTTCCAGGTTGGCAAGATGCAGGCCGGCAGAGAGCAACATAATGGCAGACACCAGCAGGTGCAGTGGGGTAATCCCCAAAAGCAGTTTGCGGTACAAAAAAGGTGATCTGGAGGAGGTGATGTGCATAGTCATCTAATTCTCCTGGTATATGCCCAACGGGCCGTGAGTTGAGCCACCCCCCGGCGACAGCGGCTTAGACGGTTCGACAACTTACGTCGACTTCACGGCCATTGTCACGATGTCGTTCACGGTAAGCAGTGTCTATGACCAAGACCCGTATTCTGAAGAGCCGGATGACGGGCCTTGGGTCTGCGAAAACTGTCACGTCCGGTTCGGGAGTGGCGGCGGGGTAGGCGACTGCCCCGCTGACCATAACTTAAGTGGCGACGCTTTTGCACAAACTATTGATGGGCATACAAGAACCCCAAACGGTTATGTACTGGATTGGGAGAGGTTTTCACCTGAAAGCCTCTTTGGCGCAAATAGTCTACCAAATCTGTATGTGAAAATTCTGTCGCCCCGTCGTGATACTCAAGACAAATGTTTCTTATCTTTTTCAGGGTTGCTGCGCTTGCATTGAAGAGTATATCGAATTCACCCCCTTCACAATCCATTTTCAGAAAATCGCAGACCGAAAGGGCGTTCACTTCAAACACATCATCCAGGCAAAGTCCTTGTATGGTAATTGCTGCTGCTGTACTTGAAGTATTCGTAGTTGTATGTTGAACCGCTGCTCCTGTAGTAAATAGCGTCATTTTGTCTGACCGCGCGCCAATGGCTATAGGCGCGGCTACTATGTTGCTGATAGCATTCAGTTTGATATTCTCATCCAACAGCCTGTAAGACTCTGGAAAAGGTTCATAGGCATAAACTTGACAGTTTGGATGCTCGTAGGCAACTGAAATAGCAAAGTCCCCAAGCCCAGCGCCTATGTCAATAACAGTCCAACCATCTTGAATTGAGGTGGCGGTAGATTCATAATCGCGGTCAAGGCAAGTTTCCTTGATAATCCACACATCCATCAAACTCCGCACCTTGAACTGACAGCCATTCCTTAATCTGATAACCACTGGCTTCTTGTTTAGCAAGAGACCAAAACATACATACCAGTTGCTAAACTGTCCTAGAATTGTGGGCACTGAGGATAGATAATACTCAATTCGGCGTATCATAGTTCACCTGCCTTAACCACGATTGTCAGTAGCCTTTTGGACTATTGACAGGGTGACGAAGGATCAAGAGCAAGGGCAGGTGTACTAAAATACTTCCACCAATTGTTGGCTACTCCGTCTGTTCCGCAACCTGGATTAGAAGGCAGATGGCCAAACCAAAACCCAAAGTAATCAAGATGGTCGCAGTTCCAACGTGAGCAGGTAACAGGCACGGCTGTCTCTAAGGGATTGCCTAAGTTAGGGTAGTTGGCAAAGTCATCGCAGTTTGACAAAACTGTCGCCGTGTTCCCATAATCATAATCGGTCACACCATTTGGGGGATAATGAACATTACCGCACCCACTATAGGAGTAGTTGGGAGATAATGCTTTGACTAAAGCGAATCTCTCCCAGTTATGAGAAGTTCTATTTTGTTGCCAACTACCGTAAACTTGAGTTAGAGTGGCTTCGGTTCGATGTCCAAAATTCTCAACCGCGCAGTTGAGACCACGCTCTGGACTTGGCCCCATAATAGGGATAAGCCGATTACAAGTGTGCGGGCCTGGCACTGGTGGGGAGTTATACCAATAAGCATTTGGGCCTACAAGCGTAGACTCATAAAACCCAAATCCGGGGCCATTGTATATCCATACTTCATCTACCTCACCACGGTTGGCACGCCCACAAATATCAAAGGCTGGTGAGTTGACAATCAAATTGTAATCTACATTGTCTGGAGAGTGGAACGGGATTTCACCCCGGATGGCCGCCAAGTATTCTGCTTCAGAATAACGAAAACCATCAATCTTTTGCGGCCACCCATCAGTGACAATAGTGGTGTGAACTATTTGATAGTTCAATCCATTGTTAGTTACTTGCCTGAAAAAATCCGTCGTTCCTTGGGTCAGATCAGTGTGTTCATTCCAATGCAAATAATCACTGAGATATTGTCCATTGCTCAAAAGAGGGTCATATACGATGACATAGACTTTTCTGGTGATAACTTCGCTCGGCGCATATGAACGCATAACCAATGGCAAGAAAATCCTGCTAGATGAAGTGACAGTATATTCCCAAGTTTCGTTGAGCGTAACTAAACTGCCATTCCAATATCCTCCGCCAAAAAACAGGATGCCGTCCCGTTGCTGGTCATAGATCAGGGGCATTTCTTTGCGCTGAGATGGTGACTCTGTAACACTTATCTGTTGCCAAGTCACTCCGTTGTATTCCCAAGTATCAGTAAGCAATCCACTATTATTTTCCCCTCCAAATAGAACAACAACGCCACGGCGGCTATCATAAGCCATACTATGGTTCTCACGGGCAGGTGGTGATTGAGTTGGAGTGATTGCGTGCCAAGTCGCGCCATCATATTCCCAGGTATCGCCCAATATCGCATTGCTACTATTTAACCCACCGAACAAAACAACCCTGTTACGCCCAGCATCATAAGCCATTGCGTGATGATAACGGCCTGGTGGCGATTGTGGAGTGCTAATTTGATGCCAATTGCCAGTATATTCCCAAGTGTCATTTAAACGAGAACCCGAACTGCTATACCCACCGAATAGAACTGTCACGCCACGTTGACTATCAAATACCATCGCGTGTGAATCGCGCCCTTGAGGTGATAGGGTGACAACCTGCGTCCAAGTCGTGCCATTATATTCCCACGTATCACTCAAATACCCACTAGCACCTAAACCACCAAAAATAACCGTTCTTGCGCGGACTGCATCATAAACTAAAGCCTGATCAATGTTGGCTCTGCCGGGCGGTGATTGTGCAGGCATAACTTGTGTCCAGGTCGTTCCATTGAACTCCCAAGTATCGTTTAATCTGGATGAACCGGTGCTGTCACCCCCAAAAAGGATTGTAATGTGACGTTGAGCATCATAAGCCATACCGTGAGTATAACGTCCTACAGGTGAGTTTGGGGTCACTATTTGATGCCAGCCAGCAGTAATATTGGGGGCAGAGACTTGACTGGCTACGCTTCTATTACCGGTAAATGTAACAGGATCAGGGCGAATAGCAAATACTACTTCGCCAGGCAAAAATGTAATTTGAACATTTCCCAAATTGGGATTTCCGTACTCAGCCAAGATTGGTTTGATTCTCTCAACTATTTCTTGCTGTTCAGCCGTTGTAGTGATCTGAGGCTCATTTATCCTCACAGAAAAGTCTATTGCGTATGGCCTGAAATTTCCACAGGAGTCAGTTTCTCCAAAACTGCGCGCTGTGACTGTAATATCCAATCCCATCGAATTGAGCATTTGCCAAACCTGATTTGCAATCTCTGGTTGCATTGGCCCGTATGTCCACATCCATCCGCTCTCTAACCGACATTCACTAAATTTTGTTTTAAGATTGTCTGGCGCGGATAAGAGTGTTCCTTCTGTTGCTTGTGATGATACCACTTGAATGCCAACAATAATGAACAATAGCATTCCAAGAAGCAATGGTGAAAAACGTCGTACACTTTGGGATATGTTCATTTCTGTCTCCTGGTTTGTGCTGTGGTTTATCTGTCTGATTCGGTGGGGCAATATGCCACCTAACGGCAAGCATAAGCCACCGCGCCGACTGCGGGGAAAGCCCCTCTGCGAGCAGGCACGCCCCAAAGCGCGTTTCCCCGCCGCCAGCATGCGCCACAGGCGCGGTCGGTCTTGATGCAATGTTAGGCGGCTTAGTTATTACAATCTTTTGTAATAATATTGGAAATGTTGAATTCGATACCAGAGCGAACCCTATATGGATATATCTGCTTACTACCATCTGGTGAATCTACTCTTATTTCTCCTTCTCTCCAAACATAACGCCATTCTATGGTGTACTCAACCCAACTGTTAGCAGGTGCAGTAAGATGAACAGTGTAAGACCGTTCTTCACTTTGGCCGTTCTCTATTCCGTAATGGCCCTGAAGTCCTATGTTTATTATTTGTCCGATGCCACTTTGCAATTGGCCCTCTACGGAAATTTGATGTTGCACCTGACGTGATCTTTGCACTTCCAGTTGATAATCACTTGCATTATTACAATTATACAAAGGAATTTTTTCAGAATCAATAATCTCGGCGTTGACTCCTAATTCTACTATATCCAATAAAGGTTCTCCACTTGTTAAAGGTGGTGTCGAAGGAGAAATTCTATTTTTGGCCCATCCCCAAAGTTTTGTGACTCCGAAAACTAATAACACCAATATTATTAATATTAACCCGTACTCAACAAGACCTTGACCAGATTCTTTATGTGATCGTGAATGAACTTGTTTTTCAATCATTACTAGCGTAACGGTTGTGCAATCAGAGCTCAAATCGTATAGAACGAGCTAAAAACAGAACTTTTCCAAGTAAACACTCGACTTTTGCAGTAGCCACCTAGCGTAACGGTTGTGCAATCAGAGCTCGAATCGTATAGAACGAGCTAAAAACAGAACTTTTCCAAGTAAACAGTCTCAAGGTGCACTTATCGTGATCTTTTGCATAGGACGGTCACGATGAAAGAACCAGCTATCACCCAAACAGATGTACCGAAAGCGACATTAACGAGTCACGCGATGCTCATCCCGTGGGGCATTTTCGCGCAACGTATCGGATTGGTGGCGGCATTGGAGCAAATTGCGATTCCGCAGCGGAAACGGGACCACACGCCGCAGACGAAACTGATCGAGTTTCTGGTGGCGATCCTGGCAGGATGCGCGTACTTGCGAGATATCAGTGCCGGGCCGCATCCCCTGGATCAGGATGTGAGTGTGGCGGAAGCCTGGAAGCAGCCGGGATGGGCAGACTACAGCGGGATCAGCCGGACGTTGTACGCCTGTACCGACGAGACCGTCGCGGCGGTGCGGCAGGCTTTGCAGCAAGTGCAGCAACCGTACCTTGATCGAGAAGTCGTGTTGGCCCTGCAAACCCAGGGCGTTCTGGTCTACGACGGTGACCTGACGGGCCGCCCAGTTTCCAATAGCAGCACCACCTATCCCCAGGCGGCATTTGGTTGGATGAGCGATGCCGTCCGCCTGGGTTACCAGGCCGCCCTGGTCAGTATGCATAGTCCCAGTTACGGGCGCTTGTGGCTCTCGGTACAGCAACATCCGGGAGACACCGTCTCGGTGCTCGAAGCGGAGGCGCTGGTCCAGGCCGCCGAGGCCAGTACCGGTGTGCGTCCCTGGCGGCGCACCGAGCTGGTAGCACAGCAGATCGCGCGCTACCGCATCCAGCTGGAGGAGGAAGAGCGGCGCTTGGCGCAGGCAGAAGCACGGGTGGCTCAGGCCCAAGCCCAATGGGAACAAACGGAGGCGGAGCGGGAGCACTGGGTGCAGCAGGTAGCGGAGTTGGAAGCCAGCTATCAGGCCCACCAGCGTGTTGCGCGTCCGCACAGCCGCTTGGCCCAGGCCCGTCGCAAGCTGGCGATTAGAGAACGCCGGGTACAACGTCGGGCTGCAATCCTGGCCCAAGCGCAGCAATGGCTGGAGCGCCGCCAACAACAACGGATACAGGTCTCTGCTCATCTGGTGGGCCTGGAACAACGCCTGGAGCAGTATCGGGCTGAGAATCAGGCTAACCCGGCACCGATACGGGCCGTTTTTCGCTTGGATGGCGGCTTTGGTAGCGGCGCCAACGTGGCCTTGCTCATCGAGCTGGGCTACGAAGTCTATACCAAGGCGCTCAACCATCAGGTCGTGCGTACCTTGCGGCGTCGGGTTGGCCCGACTACGGCCTGGACGCGGGTGGGCAAGAATGCCGAGATGGTCAGTTGGCACGACGAGAGCATCTCCAACTGTCCTTATCCTTTGGACGTAGCCCTGGAGCGCTTCCATACCGGTTCGAAACTGCGTCACGCGGCGTTGCTACACCATGGTGATACCGCTGTGCAAGCCGATTTGCCTGGTTGGTTCACGTTCTACAACGGTCGTCAGACCATTGAAGCCGGGATCAAGGAGGGCAAGACCGTTTTTCAGATGCATCACCTGAAAGTTCGCTCTGCGGCAGGGTTGCAGATTCAGGAGGAATTTGCTGCTTTTGCTGCCAACTTCGTCCGGCTAGCGGCGGCGTGGCTGCGTGAGACGAGTCCGACGGCGCCACCGCCCTTTGACCGGGCGCAAGTCAACGTCAAGCAGCTGGTGCGCGTGGCCGCGAACACTTCCGCGTGGGTGATTTGGCAGCCAAAAGGCTGTTTGTTAAGGTTCACAGAACTGAGTGCGTTCGCGGGAGCAGAGTTAGCTATCGTAGACACTGCTCCCGTGCAGTTAGTTTTGCCGTTGTTTAAAAATTACGTTTTTTCACCGCCTTAGACGATTTCGGCGGTGATTGTGCAAAAGTTACGCTAGTATAGTGGCCCTCGCATTTGACGCTCTCAGTCCGCGATCTCTCCCACCGTGGCGGTGATCTCGCCGTCGCGGAACTGCACCGCGAGCGCCTGCTTCATACGCAGCCCGGCCCGCTCCACTACGACCTGCCCGGTCGCCGTGTCGCGCACGAGGGCGTAGCCCCGTTGGAGCACAGCATGGGGATCGAGTGCCGCGAGGCGGGCGTGCAGCGCCGCAAGTCGCTCCCGCCGCCGGGCCAGCAGTGTCGCGCCGATGCGTTCGCGGCGGGCGCTCAGCTCGTCGAGCCGCTGGCGATAGTTTGCCACGCGCACCGTGGGCGCGAAGTACGATTGTGTCCGCTCCAACTGCGTGAGGCGCGCGCGCTGGGCCTCCAGAAAGGCCGTGGCGGTTCGCTCCAGCGCTGTCTGCTGCTGTCGCAGCTGGGCGCGCAGGGCGAACTGGTCGGGCGTCGCCAATTCCGCCGCAGCGGAGGGCGTGGGCGCGCGGCGGTCGGCGGCGAAGTCTGCCAGCGAGAAATCGGTCTCGTGGCCCACGCCGCTGATCACCGGCAGGCGCGAGGCGGCCACCGCGCGGGCGACCTGTTCATCGTTGAAGGCCCACAGATCCTCCAGCGAGCCGCCGCCGCGCACCATCAGGATCACATCCACATCATCGCGGGCGTTGAGCGCGGCCAGCGCCGCGACGATTTGCGGCGGGGCTAGCGGCCCCTGCACCAACGTGGGGGCCAACAGCACCTCCGCCAGCGGATAGCGGCGGCGCAACACGTTCAGCACATCCCGCAGCGCCGCCGCCGTCGCCGAGGTCACAATCCCAATCCGCTGCGGGTAGGAGGGGAGGGGCTGTTTGCGCGCGGCATCGAAAAGCCCCTCGGCTTCCAGCTGCGCTTTGAGCCGTTCGTACTCCTGATACAGCGCGCCGCGTCCTGCCGGCTGTACCTGATCCGCATAAAACTGGTAGCGACCGCCCTGCTCGTAGATGCCGATGCGCCCATGCGCGACCACGCGGTCGCCGTGGCGGGGGAGCGTTTCCAGGTTGGGGACGGCGCTGCGCCAGATCACGCATCCCAGCTGCGATCCGGCATCCTTCAGCGTGAAGTAGATGTGACCGGAGGCCGGCTGCGAGACGTTGGAGACCTCGCCCGTCACCCAGAGGTTCTGGAGGATAGGGTCCTGTTCCAGCCGCGCGCGGATCTGTCCCGTCAGCTCGCTGACGGTGTAGGGGCGTTCAGCATCGGCGAAGAGGCTGCTTTGTGACCACATGGCTCACCACACAATCAGAAAGACGGTGAGCAGCCCCATCCCCCCGCCCAGGGCGAGCAGTAGGATGGTGGTAACGGCAGGCATGGCGAGCAGTCCTAGCCCTCCGAACAGGCCGATAAGATAGAGCGCGCTGCCGGCGATCACCAACCAGCGTTCCAAATTGTCCAGGCGGATGCGCCCCCGTGAGGTGCGCCGCGAGCGGGAATAACGTCGTGCCATGTTGATTTCTCCCCCCTTGAGTTACTGTAATCTTACCTCAAGATGGGATAGATGGGAAGCGTGACGTGATCTCCAGGCTCACTCCTCCTCTCCCACAATCATAAACTGGCGCTGCTGCGCGCGGGGCAACCAGGCCTGCGCGTCGTAATCCAGCGCGGGACGCTGCGCCCCGTAGCCGGGCAGCGCGGGTGGGGCCACCACCACAATCGAGGGCGACTGCGGCGCGCGGCGCGCCTGCTGCTCCTGGCGCACCTCCTGCCGCCGCCAGAGCGCCGCGCCCACCAACAACGTCGGCAGCATCGC
>DAOTXC010000101.1:0-21633 GCA_034435555.1 Anaerolineae bacterium | reverse complement strand
GCCCCACGGGATGAGCATCGCGTGACTCGTTAATGTCGCTTTCGGTACATCTGTTTGGGTGATAGCTGGTTCTTTCATCGTGACCGTCCTATGCAAAAGATCACGATAAGTGTACCTTGAGACTGTTTACTTGGAAAAGTTCTGTTTTTAGCTCGTTCTATACGATTCGAGCTCTGATTGCACAACCGTTACGCTAGAGCAGGGCGATTACCCTAAAGCACTCACCCACTATGCGCAAAGCTTGAATCTGGCCCTGGAAATCGGCTACCAGCTGAGCGTCAGTGTCAATATAGGCAATATGGGAACGGTTTACCTGGAGCAAGGCGATGATGCTAACGCTGGTGCCTGCTATGCTTACAACCTGTACCTATCCATGCAATTAGGCGACCTATTCGGCGTGAGTTTTGCGCTGTGGTACATCGCCATGGCCGCGATGAATCAACGGCGCTACCGCGAGGCCGGACGCTTGTTAGCCCGTGCTGCTACTCTAGCTCGATCACTAGATATTCCTTATGAACTGAGCGCCTATTTGCTCACACATGCAGAACTGTACGCCACACAGGAGAACTACGCCGAGGCCCAACCTCTGAACGACGAGGCGCTGAAAATCGCCGAGGAGATGGGCTTCGATGACATCCTCTTCAAGACGCGCGTGCTGGCGATCAGACTGGCGGTTCTGCTGGGCCAAACGCTGCTCGCGGCGGGCTGTGAGGCGCTAGAGGCGCTGCTGACCCCGGCGCTCGACGAACGCCAACGCGCCCTCATCCACTACACGCTGGCGCAGCTCGATCCCGGCCAGGAAGCCCATCGTCTCCAGGCCGTGGATTTGTATCGCCAACTGTACGTCACCAGCTCGGAAATCGAGTTCAAGCGCCGCTACCAGGCGCTCACCGGCGAGACCCTGCCCGACCCGCCGCCCCTGCCGCCGCTGCCGGAGATCGTCACCCGCCAGCAGTTTGATATCGAACAGCTCATTCGCCAGGCCGACGCGCTCATCACCGAGCTGGAAGCGCAGAGCGGCTGAGGGAGCCAGGCGATGTCCTCAAAACGCACCTGCTCCACCCGCCTGCTGCTCGGCGGCGCGATAGCGGGCCTGCTCGTCGCGGCGCTCTACTTCATCCGCCGCCGTACCGACCGCCAAATCATCCAGCGGCGCTTCTGGGATCCGCTCTACGATTGGGGCGCGCCGCTCTACGACGCGGTGGACTGGCTCACCGGCGGGACGACGCACCGGCTGCGCCTGCGCGCGCTCGAATATCTCCCGCCGCCAGGCAGTCGCGTGCTCGAAGTGGGCATCGGCAGCGGGCACTTGCACTGCGATCTCGCCGCCCGCTACGAGCTCGCCGGACTCGATCTCGCGCTGGGGATGGTCGCGTTGACCCGGCAACGGCTTGCCGCGCGCGGGCTGCGCTCCGACCTATGCCAGGGCAGCGTGGAGGCGCTCCCCTGGCCCGCGCAAACCTTCGACGCGGTGCTGAGCACCTTCGCCTTCAGCGCCTTTTCCGACGCCGACTGCGCCCTCGCGGAGATGCGCCGCGTCCTCAAGCCGGGCGGACGCCTCATCATCGTGGATGCCGGGGTTTCTCAGGATGGCAACGCCTTCTCCCGCGCGCTGGCCTGGCTGTGGGAATTCCTGGGCGACTACATGCGCGATGAAGTACCGTTGCTGCACGCCCACGGCTTCACTGACGTGCAGCGCGAGGATTACGGCCCCGGCAGCTGCGTCCACGTCACCGTGGGCAGCCGCCCCTTGAGCGAGTGAAAACAAAAACGCACGGCAATTGCCGGGCGTCTGCTGAGCGGGTGAAGGGACTCGAACCCTTGACATCTTGCTTGGGAAGCAAGCGTTCTACCACTGAACTACACCCGCGTCACGCCACGGAGTATACCATAACCGATGATTTCTGCAAGTCGCCGCACAGGATCACAGGATCACTGATTCGCTGATTCACTCAGGACTTACGCAAGCATCGAGAACCTAACCGCAGAGTACGCTAAGAGCGCAAAGAAATTTATCATTCGGTGTTTTTGAAACATCTTAACACAACAAGAATCGTCTTTTTGAGCAATGTCGGTTGGTTTTTTTAGCAAAAAAACTCTGTGTTCTTTGCGCGCTCTGCGGTTAAAGATGTTGAGGCCGCACGATTGCGTAAGTCCTAAGAATAATCTGAACAAATGTGGTTTGTAGCCGTCATTTCACCGTTGGAATGCGTCTGAAATCGCCGTGAAAAATACCACAAGTTGTGGTTACACGCTAGAAATCCCTAGATGTAGGGTTGCCGATTTCAATCAGATTCCAAACTGCTTACTTACCAAATTTTAGCCGGAAGAGGATTTAGATGGTGAAGAAAGAGTCAATATCCGCCACAGCCACTCAACAGGCAGCGACACAGGATGAAATTGCCTATTACCACACGCTCCTGAACGCCACACAGGACATCATCTTCACCCTCGACTGCGAACAGCGCCACACGGGAGTCTTTGGCCGTTGGCTGGAAGACCCCCAGCTGCAGGAGACTCACTTTCTGGGACGCACCACGCGCGAGATTCTCGGCCCGGAAGCGGCCAAAGTCCACGAGCAAGCCAATCTTCGCGCACTGGCCGGCGAATACGTTACCTACGAATGGAGCATCGCTACGACCGCCGGGCCGCGATATTACCAGACCTCGCTTTCGCCGCTCTACGCTGCCAACGGCGCGCTGGCAGGGATCGTCGGCATCGGACATGACATCACCGCGCAGAAGCGCACCGAGCAGGCCCTGCGCGCGAGCGAGGCCCGCTTCCAGCGCATGGCGAACAGCATCCAGGACGGGATCACCATCATCGAGCACGGGAAGGTGGTCTACGCCAACAAACGGGCCTACGAGATCTTCGGAGTAGATGCCGCCACCTATTATACCCTGACCGGCTTTGAGGCTGCCGCCCCCGAAGAACGCGCGCGCCTGCGTGAACTCGTCGCGCACAGTCGCCAGAGTGGAGATTTCCCCGCTGACCTCACCTTCTGGATCGAACGACCCGATGGCAGCCGTCGCTACATTCACAACCGTTACACCCCCAATCGCGAGGGGGATCAGATCATCGGGCGCATCGTCGTCACCAGCGATATCACCGAACGCTACGGGGCAACCGAGGCCCTGGCCGACCGGGAGCGCTTCCTGACCCTGCTCAACCACATCACCCGCATGGCGCTCAGCACATCCGATTTTGACACCCTATTGCAAAGCCTGGCCGAGCACCTGGCCCAGCTCTTCCGGGCCGACAACTGTTACCTCACTTTGTGGGATGCCGATAACAGGTGCGCGATCCCTGTTGCGGCAGAGGGCGACCTGCGCCACACTTACCGCGATCTGACCATCCAGCCTGAAGACAAAACGCTCACCGCAGCGGCGCTTGAGGCCGGGAAACCGCTCATCATTCCTGATGTGCGCACGACGCCCCATCTCAGCCCGCACCTCAAGGCAAACTTCCCCGACCGCTCGCTGCTCGTGCTGCCGCTCATCGTCGATGGTGAGAACCTCGGCGCGGCACTCATCGCCTACAACGAGCCGCACACCTTCTCGCCCAACGATGTCCAACAGGGGAAACAGGCCGCCGATCAAATCGCACTGGCGCTCGCCAAAGCGCAGCTCGTCACCCGCTTGCAGGAGCACAACACCCAGCTAGAAGCCCGCAACCGCGAACTGGACGCCTTCGCGCACACCGTCGCCCACGACCTCAAGGCCCCGCTGAGCACCGTTATCGGTTACGCCGAAGTGATAGCTGATGCGCCCACCACCTTCACGACCGACGAGCTCAGCCAACATCTGCAACTCATCGCCGAACATGCCCGCAAGATGAATCACATCATTAACGCGCTCCTGTTGTTAGCCAGCGTGCGGGAACAGGACGAGATCAAACTCGTCCCCCTCGAAATGGCTGACATCATCGCCGAAGTGCAAACGCGCATCGCCGACCTGGCTGCTGAATACAATGCGGAGATCGCGTACCCCAATGACTGGCCCACCGCGCTGGGATACGCCCCCTGGATCGAGGAGGTGTGGGTCAACTACCTGAGCAACGCCCTCAAATATGGCGGCGAGCCGCCGCACATCACGCTGGGCGCTACGCCAATCGCGCCCGATCAAGTGCGCTTTTGGGTTTGTGACGATGGCACCGGACTGACGCCCGAAGAGCAAGCGCGCCTCTTCACGCCCTTCGAGCAATTGCACCAGCTCCGCATCTCCGGGCATGGCTTGGGGCTGTCCATTGTGCGGCGCATCGCCGAACGGCTGGGGGGGAGCGTGGGCGTCACCAGCGAACCCGGTCACGGCAGCACCTTCTACTTCACACTGCCCAGCGCCCCTACAACGCGATAGCCTGATGACACTGCTACAATTTTACGCGATTTTCAGCACGCTGTTGGCGCTGGCCTTGGGGCTGGCCCACCTCTATCGCCGCCGACGCCGCGCACCCGATAGCGAAAACGACAGCGCTATCATCACCCTGGCAGAGCGCAGCCGCGAGCTGACCGAGATCAACCGCTTGAGCATTGCGATCACCTCCACCCTGGCGCTGGATGAAGTCCTGAAAAGCATCGTCACAACGCTGATGCGCTTCTATCCTGAGCATTGCATCGCCACCGTCCAATTGCTTGATCCGCAGACGTACAAGCTCTACACGCGCGCCAGCTCCATCCCGCTTTCGCCGGCCAGCCAGCAGATCGAGTTCCCCGCCGGCGAGGGGATCGTGGGCGTGGCAATTCGAGAGCAGCATACGGTCAACGTCCCCAATGTGCTGGAAGATCCGCGCTACATGCCCGGCCCCACCCCACCCACCTACCGCGCCCTGATCGTCACGCCGCTGGTCGCTAACGAAGAGGTGCTCGGCGCGCTCTCGCTGAACTCCACACGTCCCGGCGACTTCACAGCGGAGGATGTACTGCGCCTGGAGAGCATCGCCCGCTATGCTGCCATCGCAGTGCAGAACGCACGCCTCTACGAACAGGCCCAGCAGGAGCTCCAGGAGCGGCAACAGGCGGAAAGATCGCTCCAGAACTATGCCCACCGGTTGCAAATCCTACACGAGATTGATCAAGCCATCGTTGCGGCGCGCGCGCCCAGGACCATCGCGCTGGCCGCGCTGGGCTACCTGCGCCAGTTGATCCCGTGTCAACGGCTGACCCTGGTGGAGTTTCAGCCGGACGCGCCGCCCCAGGTGCTCGCTATCGAAAGCGACCAGCATCTCAAGACCGACATCGTCCAGCGCACCGAAAGCTCCATCCGCAACATCCTCAGCCAGGGGCACATTCAGGGCGTGGACGACCTGGAATCCTTGGATGATCCCACGCCCTGGCAGCGCGCCCTGAGAAATGAGGGCATCCGCGCCTACTTCATCACCCCGCTGCTCGTCCACGGCGAGCTGATCGGCGCCTTGCATCTCGAAGCGACAACACCACACGCTTTCACCGCGCAGGATATTGACACCGCCGCCGAGGTAGGTGCGCTGCTCGCGGTTGCCATCCGCCAGGCGCGGCTGTACAGGGCGCTCCAACAACGCGCCGACGAGCTGGCTCAGGCCACGCGAGAGGCGCAGGAGGCCCGCGCCGCCGCAGAAGCAGCCAATCAGACCAAAAGCATCTTCCTCGCCAACATGAGCCACGAACTGCGCACCCCGCTCAATGCAATTCTGGGTTTCGCCCAGCTCCTCGACCAGGATGAGACCTTGCAGCCCCAGCAACACGAAAATCTCGCCATCATTCTCCGTAGCGGGGAGCACCTGCTCACGCTCATCAACGATATTCTCGAATTCTCCAAAATGGAGGCCGGACACATCACACTACAACTTCAGCCATGCGATCTCTACCGACTACTAGACGGCCTTGAAGATATGTTCCGCATCCGCGCCGAGCAGAAGGGACTGACCCTCGCCTGCGAGCGCGACCCCGCCACACCCCGCTGGATCGAGACGGATGAAGGGAAATTGCGCCAGATCCTCATCAACCTGCTGAGTAACGCGGTGAAGTACACAAGTACCGGCGGCGTCACGTTGTACACCACCTACGATGAGGAACACCTCATCTGCGTCATCACCGATACCGGTCCCGGTATTCCTACCGAAGAACAGGTGGAGATCTTCGAGCCTTTCTTACAAACCACTAACGGTCAGACAGTGCGAGAGGGAAGCGGTCTGGGATTGCCCATCAGCCACAGATTCAGCGCGCTGCTGGGCGGCACGCTGACCGTTGAGAGTGTCGTCGGCAGGGGCAGCACCTTCCGCCTGCGCATCCCGGTTGTCCCCATCGCCGCGCCCATCGTCGAGACCCCCATCAGCAACGCCCCGCCACGCCAGGTCATCGGCCTGGCCCCCAATCAGCCCGCCTATCGCCTGCTCATTGCGGAGGATCGGCCCATCAACCGGCAGATGTTCGTCCAATTGCTGAAGCCGCTACAATTGCCGCTCCGCACAGCGAGCGATGGGCAGGAGGCGTTGGAGATCTGGGAGAGATGGCAGCCGGATTTGATTTGGATGGATATGCGAATGCCCGTGCTCGATGGGCGCGCCGTCACCCGCGAGGTCCGCGCCCGTGAAGCCGCCTCCGGCGACGATCATCGCACGGTCATCATCGCAGTAACGGGTGTCACTTATGAAAAAGATCAACAACAAATTATGGCCGAGGGCTGCGACGACTTGATGCGCAAACCCTTCAGCAGGCAGGAGATCTTCGCGCTACTCGCCAAACACCTGGGCTTGCGCTATCTCTACGCCGCCCCCACCACCGAGGGACTTGAGACACGCCTGCTCACCGCCCCCGCGACCGACACGGAATTCCCGGGGACCTGGCTACTGGAACTGGAACAGGCCACGCACGCGGCTGACCTCACCCAAATCCTGGCGCTCATCGAACAGCTCAGACCACAGCAGCCGCAACAAGCCACGCAGCTCATCGCACATGCCAACAACTTCGATTACGAGGCGATCATCAACTGGGTGCAAGCAACGCGCGCGAAATCGAAAGGAGTGTAATCATGGAATCCAAAGGCAATATCCTCATTGTAGATGATAATCCCGCCAACCTACAACTTCTGAGCCAGATGTTGCTCAAGGAAGGTTATAGGGTCCGCCCGGTGTTGGATGGCGAGCGGGCGCTCGCGGCCACCTACTCGCAATTGCCAGACTTGATTCTGCTAGATGTTATGATGCCGGAGATGGACGGCTACGAGGTCTGCGCGCAACTCAAAGCAAAGCCAGATACGCGAGACATCCCTATCATCTTCATTAGCGCACTCAACGCCATACAGGACAAGATCAAAGCCTTCAAAGCCGGGGGGGTGGATTACATCAACAAGCCCTTCCAAATGCCCGAAGTCCTGGCGCGGGTGGAGACGCATCTGGCCCTACGACGCCTCCAGCAGCAATTGGAAGCGGCCAACACTGCGCTCAATCAACAGAACAAGGTCTTGCAAGCACAAAACGAGGAGCTGGATGCCTTCGCCCACACCGTCGCGCACGATCTCAAAAACCCGCTCGGCATGATCATAGGCTATGGCGACATCTTGAGCGATTACACCTGCAACCTGGATGAACAGGGTGAGGAATGTGTGATTCAGCTACAACAAGCTGCCACGAAGATGAACGACATCCTCGATGCGCTGCTATTACTGGCGAGCGTCCGCAAACGGCAAGAGATCCCGCAGCAGCCCCTCGAGATGGGCGCAATCGTCGAGGAGGCCCTATCCCGTCTCAAGAACGAAATCGCTGACCAGCGGGCGGAAATCACCCTCCCCGAATCCTGGCCCAATGCCAGCGGTTACGCCCCCTGGATCGAGGAGGTGTGGTTCAACTACCTCAGCAACGCCCTCAAGTATGGCGGCGATCCCGCGAACGATCTGCCGCCCCATATCACGTTGGGCTACAGCCATGAGGAGGATGGCTGGCTCCGCTTCTGGGTGCAGGATAACGGCCCCGGACTCATCGAGGCGGAACAAACGCGCCTCTTCACCCCCTTTGAGCGCCCGGAACAGGCCCAAACCGGCGGGTACGAGCTGGGACTTTCGATAGTGCGCCGCATCGTCAAGCGGCTTGGCGGGCGCGTCGGCGTCATCAGCGCGCCAGGTGAAGGGAGCACCTTCTACTTTGAGTTGCCCGCCCTTATGCTACAATAAGAACGTAGGATAGGTTGACAACCTGTCCTACACTCAGGCTGTTTTCAGAGCAGTGAGCCGTCAGGATTGCTAATCCACTCACTGATCACCAAGCATTTGCTTTCAAAAGGAGTAAGAAATCATGGGGCTACGCATTCTCATCGCAGTAATCGGTTACACGTTGGGCTGTTTGTTGTTCTCCTACATCCTGGGGAAAATCGTGCGCAAAATTGATATTCGCGAGCATGGCACGACCAACGCGGGCGCCTCCAACGCCACTATCGTCATGGGCTGGAAATACGGTATCCTCGCCGGACTGGGCGATGTCCTCAAAGGGCTGATTGCCGTCCTCATCGTCAAGGCGCTTTACCCCGATAGCCCTGAACTCGCCATCCTGGCGGGCGTCGCCGCGATCATCGGGCACATCTTCCCGCTGCCCTTGAAGTTCCGTGGCGGCAAAGGGGTTGCAACGATGGCCGGGATGCTCCTCGGCTTCAATCCTGCATGGGGCCTGTTGGCTATCCTCATCGTTCTCATCCTCACAGTCATCACCGATTACATCGTCTATGGCTCAATCGCCGTCTACATCCTCCTGCCCATCATCGCGCTCGTGGAAGCCCTGCCCCTGGCGTACATCATCCTCACCGTGTTGCTGATGCTGCTCGGCATCTACAAGCACCTTTCAAATCTGCGCAAGATCGCCAACAAAGAAGAGATCGGCCTGCGCCAAACGCTCAAGCGCAAAACAGCCGCCTGACCAGACGCAGGTGTGAACAGTTAGCACCTTCGTGACGTTTGACGACACGATTGACACGAAGGCTACGTCATGCTATAATGACCGCGGTCAATTATGACTACGGTCATTATTTACTGAGGGGGAAAACAATGAAAAAAGGTTGGATTTGGACCACACTCCTTGCTGTCGCTGCTGTGGCAGCGGGCTTTTTTTTCTTACGCAGCCAACAGGCCCAGTCGCGCCAGGTGGAAATTCTGCGCACCGCCGAAGTCATCCGTGGCGATCTGGAAATCACCGTCGCGGCGAGCGGCAACGTGGTCGCGCACCAGAAGATTGATCTGACATTTACAACGCCCGGCACGGTGGCCGCCGTCGCCGTCGAAGTGGGCGATTACGTCGCGGCTGGCGCGGAGCTGGCCCGTCTCAATACGGCCAATCTGGAGCGCGCCGTGCGTCAGGCCGAAATCGCGCTGGAACAGGCGCAGTTCACGCTCGCGCAGCTCACCGATCCGGCCACCGAAGAGGATCTCCAAATTGCGCGCACTGCGCTCTCGCAGGCAGCGCAGGCGCTCGAAGTCGCGCGCATCAACAAAGAGGTCGCCCAGTCGCAGAGCAACGAGACCATGCGGCAGGTGACAACGGCCCGCGACCGTGCCCGCCAGACCTACACCGATATACTAGGGCGCGTCGAGCGCAATGAATTGCCCAGCGCCGCCGCCGACTCTGCCAACATGGCCTTCTTGGAAGCCGAAGGACAGGTGGGGATCGCCCAGCTCAATGTCGAGCTGCAATTACAACAAGCGCAAAGCCAATGGCTCCAGGCCTACAACGCCTATTTGCAGGCGCAAGAAAACCTTCGGCGACTGGAAGCCGGCCCCGATGAGCAGCAGATTCAGCAGACCGCACTCCAGGTCGAGCAAGCGACGCTCAATCTGGAACAGGCACAGGCCCAGTTGAACGACGCCATCCTGGTAGCGCCCTTCTCCGGCGTCGTCGCCGCCGTCAACATCCAGCAGAACTCCCAGACCACCGGCGCGCTCCCGGCCATCACCCTGGTAGATGATTCCGCGCTCTACGTGGACGTCACCGTTGATGAGACCGACATCGCCAGACTCGCGGTGGGCCAGACCGTCAACATCACCCTGGACGCCTACCCCGGCGTGACATTGGAAGGCGAGATCAGAAGCATCGCGCCCGCCGCGACGAATATAGGCGGCATCGTCGCCTATCCGGTGCGCGTGCAATTGCGGCCTGACAACACCATCGCCGTCCGTGACGGCATGACCGCGAGCGTCATCATCAGCACCGACCGCATCGCCGATGTCGTGCTTGTGCCTAACTGGGCCGTCCGCACGGATCAAGCAAGCAGCGAGACCTACACCTACTGCTATTGCCTCGCCAACGGGACCCCCCAGCGCGTCAACGTCACCATCGGCGCGCGCAACGAGACCTACACGGAGATCGTAGAGGGGTTGGAGCCTGGCTTGAGCGTGGCGCTCATCACCGAACAGCGCAGCAGCCTGCTGGAATTCAGCGGGCCGCCCAGCCGAGGGCAATGACGGGGGCCTCAGGTGAGCGATAACCACACCGTCATCAAAACCAGCGACCTCACCAAAGTGTACCAGATGGGCACGCTTGAGGTCTATGCCCTGCGTGGGGTCTCCTTACAGGTCCGGCGCGGTGAAATCCTGGCGATCATGGGACCATCCGGGTCGGGGAAATCCACACTGATGAATATCCTGGGCTGCCTCGACCAGCCCACCGGCGGGGCCTACTATCTCGACGATGAAAACGTCAGCCACATGAGCGATGACGAACTGGCCGAAGTCCGCAACCGGCGGGTGGGTTTCGTCTTCCAGAGCTTCAATCTATTACCGCGCACTTCGGCGCTGGAGAACGTGATGCTGCCGCTGGCCTACGCCGACACCCCCGCCCGCGAACGGCGCGCCCGCGCCGAAGAAGTGTTGCACAAGGTGGGCCTGGGCGACCGGATGCACCATACCCCCAACGAACTCTCCGGGGGACAGCAACAGCGGGTCGCCATCGCGCGCGCGCTGGTCAATCACCCCTCTATCATCCTCGCCGACGAGCCGACGGGCAACCTCGATAGCACCTCTGGGCGCGAAGTCATGGCGATCCTCCAGGAGCTCAACCGCGAGCAGGGGATCACCGTCGTGTTGGTGACGCATGATCCGCGCATCGCGCAACACGCGCAACGCGTCTTCCACCTGTTCGATGGGGAGGTCGCCCGCGAGGAACAGATCACCGCCCCCATCTGGGCAGCGCGTGAGTTAGAGGAGGTCCCGGCGCATGGCTAATCACTGGGAAAGTTTCCGCATCGCGCTCCGTGCGCTTGCTGTCAACAAGCTGCGCTCCGTCCTCACCATGTTGGGAATCATCATCGGCGTGGGCGCGGTTATCACGCTGCTTTCGGTGGGCGAAGGCGTGCAGACTTACATCACCGAGCAGTTCCAGGCCATCGGCACGAACCTCTTCATCGTCGTTCCTGGCTCGCTCCATCAGGAGCTCAGCCGCCCCGCCTATCTCACGCTCCGGGATGTGGAGGCGCTGCGCGACACTACCCAAGCGCCAGACGTGTTGCGGGTCTCGCCCATCGTCCAGGGGACCGCTAGAGCCAGCGTCCCCGGCGCCGAACGCGCCACCAATGTACAGGGCGTCACCTCCGATTATCCGGCCATTCGTGATTGGTATCCCGCTACTGGGGAATTTTTCACCTCCGTGGACGAAGACACGCAAGGGCGCGTTGCCGTCCTGGGCGAAATCACCGCCCAGGCATTCTTCCCCGACAACCCCCAACCCATCGGCGAAATCGTGCGCATCAACGGCGTCCCCTTCCGCATCATCGGCGTGATGGAGGAGCGCGGCGGGGGGAGCTTCGGCAGCGAGGATGACACGATCCTCATCCCCATCAGCACCGCGCTCGTGCGCCTCTTTCCGCGCCGCACCCCCCAGGGCGAACCGCGCGTCTCGTCCATCTACGTGCAGGCGGTCAGCGGCGACCGCATCGAGGCCGCCATCACCGAGGTCTCCGAGATTCTACGCCAGCGCCATCGCATCCTCCCCGGCGAACCGGATGACTTCACCATCATCAGCCAATCCGATCTCATCGGCACCTTCGAGCAGATCACCAGTGTGCTCACCGTCTTTCTGGGGGCCATTGCCGGCATCAGCCTGCTGGTCGGCGGCATCGGCATCATGAACATCATGCTCGTCAGCGTGACCGAGCGCACCCGCGAGATCGGACTGCGCAAAGCGGTCGGAGCCAAGAAGCGGGACATCCTCTCGCAGTTCCTCATTGAGGCGGTCACACTCTCAATGGTCGGCGGGCTGATCGGCATTCTGCTAGGGGGCAGCGGTTCGGCGGTCATCTCCTTCGTCCTGCGCGAGGAGGGCTTCCGCTCCGTCCTCACCGTTGACTCAGTCCTGTTGGCGACGCTGTTTTCCGCCGCCGTCGGGCTTTTCTTCGGCATCTACCCAGCGCAGCGCGCCGCCAGCCTCAATCCAATTGACGCGCTACGCTACGAGTAAGGCCCGGTTCCACTGGTTAGAATCTGGCAAAATTGCGCACTTTAGGATATAATAGGGTCTGAGGGGCTGAACAACCTCAGACCCCATTTTTTTGTGGACGGGGAACCATGCAAACTGCCAGTACGAACACGCAACGCAATACCTGTGACCTTCTCCAACAGGCCAGCGATATACTGCGCACCGCGCCCCCCGATACCTTAATCTCCGAACTCCTGGCGCTCTTCTCCCGTTATGCGCCGCAAGCCATCCTGGCCCGCTTTTTCGAGAACCAGGAGGGACTGCTCACCGCTAACGCCAACGCGCCTGCTATCGCGCCCTCTTTCGAGGACGTGCTAGGCTTCCCCTTCAGCGCCGTGCAGATCAATCTTGACCATGCCGCCCAACTGCAAACCCTCCTGGCAGCTGACGCGGCGAGAGTTTTCCCCGCCGCAGATTTCGCCGCACTGATCAACGGCTTGCTCACCGCTGAGCAGCTGACGCAGCTGCAAGCCGCCTATGGCTACGAGAGCGGTTACCTCTGCCCGCTCCGCAGCAATGGGGAAAGTCTGGGGCTGCTGCTGGTGTTGCTTCGGGAGACAATGCCCGATCCCGCCACCCTCACAGTTCTGGAACAACTCGCCGGGTTCATCGCCCTCGCCCTGGAGAAAAAGCACCACCGCACCTGTCTGGCGCAGCAGGAAAAGCAGATCGCCAGCCTGCACAGCGTCAACGCACGGGTCGTCCGCAGCCTCGACCTGCACCAGGTCATGCATCAGGCCGTGCAGGAAGTGACCCAAACGCTCGCGGTTGAGGCCAGCGCCATCAGCCTGATCGAGCCGGAGAGCGGCGACCTGGTGATCCAGGCGCAACAAGGGCTGCACCAATTCGCCCACACGCCGGTACGCCTTCCAAAAGGCAAAGGCGTGGCCTGGGAGACGCTGCGCCAGGGCCGTATGACCATCATCGAGTCGTGGGAAGATGAGCCGCGCCTGGCTACGCCGGAGTTCCTCGCCGAGGATGTTCACACGACGGCGATGGTTCCCATGTTCGTGGGAGATGAGCCGGTGGGCGTGCTCAGCGCGATGAGCCGCGTCCCCCGCCGCTTCACGCGCGCGGAGCTGCAGCTGCTCATCAGCATGGCCGATCAGGTCGCCATCGCGCTGGCGAATGCGCGCCTGCACGAGCAGACCCACCGGCAGGCCACCGAGCGCGCCTTCCTCTTCCGACTGGCCGAGAGCATCGCGCCGTTGCAGGAGGTGGACGCCATCGCGCAGATCGCCCTGGAGCAGACCTTGCGCTTCCTGGATTGGCCCAGCGGCCTGGTGTTGCTGGAAGACCCGCACAGCGGCGCGCTCTCCCCCCGCAGTCGCATTGGCGATGCGGAGACCTTGCGCGCCCTGCTGCCGCAGATTCGCCAGACCTCGCCTGTGCAACGTGCGCCCGCCGTCGCCGTCCACCGCAGCGACGCCCCGCCACAAGTGATCATCCAAACGCCCATTCACGCCCGCCAGCAGCTCCTCGGCTGGCTGGTGACGACCCATCCCACCCCCACTCTCACCGTCTCCGATCAGCTGTGCGAGGTGTTAGCCAATGTGGGCAAACATCTGGGGATCGCTATCGAAAACGTGCTACTCTATCAAGAAATGGCCGAGCGCGAGCGAAGCACGCGCGCGTTATATCAAATCGCGCACGCCATGCACGGCCTGGATCTGGAGCAAACGCTTGAACAGGGCCTCAGCAGCCTGCACCAGGCCATCACCTACGATATTGCCTACATCGTGCTGCTGACCCCCACCCCCGCCGAGATCGTCAAGTTGCAAATCACCGCCTCCCCTGAGCACCTTGACGCGCTCCAACAACACGCGCAGGCATCGCTGGAAACGCTGACGGGCCTCCCCTACACGGCGCAAGTCGAACGTCGCATCCTGCGCGCCGAATCGCAGACCGGGACCCTTGAGGATGGGCAACTACTTTCATATCTCGAAGTGCCCGTGATGCAGAAGGACCGGCCCATCGGCGTGCTGCTGCTCGCCCGCCGCCAACCTTTCCGCACCCGCGAGCAACGCCTGCTCTTCATCCTCGGCTACCAGATCAGCAACACGCTGGTGACGCTCCACCTCTACCAACAGGCGCAGCAGCAAGCGCGGGAGCTCTCCCAAACCCACCAACAGCTGGCCCATCACGAAAGCATCCAGGAGCACATTTTCGCCGATATTGTCGAAGACATCCGCAATCCCACCACCTTGATTCAGGGGTACATTGACCTGCTCATCGAGGCGGGCCTTGAGGTATTGACACCCCAGCAACAACAGGCCAGCGCCATCATCCAACAGCAGTCCCGCCTGCTTGCTGGGCTGGTGCATAATTTGGGCGCGCTCAAATTGCTCCACAGCTGCGGACTCAACTGCCGGCAGGTCGAAGTCAAACGCTTCATCCAGCAAACGGTAGAATTCGCCTGCGAAAATACCCCCCACAACGTGCGTCCCCCCCTTCAATGTGAGTTCGCGCCACAGCTCCCGCCCCTCTATTGCGACCCGGAACGCTTGCAGCAAGCCCTCGTCAACTTGATCCAGGATCTCGGCGCGGCGACACCCCCGGAGACCTCGATACAGCTGCGGGTAGCACGCCCTCACGCGCAACAGTTCCAGATCACGCTCTCCAACACAGCCAGCCCGGCCCGCTCGGTATCCCCGCTCGAGATAGCACCGCAACCCTACCCCGGCAGCAGTATCAACCTATCCCTGGCGCGCCGGGTTATTACCGCACATGGCGGCAAACTTATCATGCACGGCGACGAGCGCCACGGCTATACCTTCAGCATCACGTTGCCCGTGAACCAAACAGTGAAAGGAGAAGCGCCATGAACGAACGCCGTCCCGGTGTGCGCGATCTATGGGCGCAATTGCGCATCAAAATCACGCTTCCCTACGCACTATTGGCTATCTTTATCGCCTTTGCCACCGCCTACCTGGTCACAAACCTGCTGGCTAACCTGCTGCAGGATCGCTTTCACGCCGCGCTGATTGACGCCGGCCACAAGGCAACCGACACCGTCGTCCAGATAGAGCGGGAGCAGCTCGCCGTCTGGCGCACCATCGCCTACACCGAGGGCTTCGCCGAGGCCGTCGCCGCTGGCGATGGCGACGGTGCCGCGCTGCTGGCGCTCCCCCTGTTAGCCAACGCCAACCTCGACGCGCTGGAGATTCTCGATAGTCAGGGCCGCCCCCTCAACGCCCAACATCACGTCCCCGGCGGACATGCGCTCGATTATGCCACTGGCCCTGGCGCAGACTATCGGCAATGGCAGAGCGTCACCCGCATCCTTACGGAGCAGGTGGATGACATCGGCGACAAATACGCGGAACTGGTCAACGCCGACTGGGGCTGGACCTTCTACATCGCCGGCCCCATCCGCCACGAGGGGGAATTGGTGGGCGTGCTGCTGGTGGGGACCTATCTGGATCGCATCGTGCAGCGGCTCGACAATGCCGCCCTCGCCCGCGTCTCCATCTACCTTGACGAAGGCCGCCACATCCTCACGACCCTGGCCCCACAAGAGATCAGCAGTCTTGCGCTCGACAGACCCACTTACTACACCTATTTGGTCGAGCAGGAGACCCAAATCCACCGCCGCGACGTGACCGTCGCCGGGCGGGAATACGCCGAAGCCTTTGGCGCTTTCGAGGCCCGCCACTGGGAAGAGGACATGGGGTTGCTCTCCGTCGCGCTGCCGTTGAGCTTCGTCACCGACGCGAACAATCCCACCCGCGAGACGATGTTGTGGATCTTCGGGACGGCAATCTTCCTGGTGCTCCTGACCGGCGCACTCATCGCCAACGCTGTCGTGCAGCGCATCCGCCAGCTGGCCACGGCCACCCACGCGGTCGCCTCCGGCGATCTCAACACCCAGGTGCAGGTACGCGGGCGTGATGAGATCAGCACGCTTTCGCAGGATTTCAACCGCATGGTCACGCAGCTCCGTGAGGGGCAGCTCTACCGCGACCTGCTGGGCCTCACCACCAGCCCGGCCATCGCCGCGAAGCTCCGCGAGGAGCGCGAGAAGGGCCACCTCGATCTGCGCGCCCAATCCACCATCGCCACCATCTTCTTCGCCGACATCAGGGGCTTCACCGCGCTCTCCGAAGGGCGCGATCCCGCCTACATCATCGCCATGCTCAACGAATACTTACAGGGCGTCGTCAACATCATCCAGGCGCATCACGGCGTGATCAACAAATTCATCGGCGATGCGGCGCTGGCCTTTTTCGGCGTGTTGCCGGAGAGCCACTCCCCCCAAGAGAGCATCGAGAACGCCGTCGCCGCCGCATTGGAGATCCTCCAATATCTCGAAACCCTCAACCGGGAGCGGGAGCTACGCGGGGACATCCCCATCCGCCTGGGCATCGGCATCAACACCGGCCCGGTCGTGGCGGGGCTGCTCGGCTCCGAGAGCCGCTTCGAGTACACGGTACTCGGCGATGCCGTCAATGTGGCGCAACGCCTGAGCGATCTCAACAAACAGTATCAGGACTACGATCTGTTCATCAGCGAGGAGAGCTGTGCCCTCCTCAGCGCCGATGTCCGCGTGACCTTGACCAACCTGGGCGACATCCAGGTAAAAGGCCGCCAGCACCCAGTCACGGTCTACGCGCTGACGCAGGAGCAGGCGCGATGAGACGCCCGCAAAGTTGGGTCTGGACGGGCTTCAGCATCCTGATCATCGGACTGGGTTTGCTGGGCATCTTTCTGGCCGTACATCTGGCGCTGGCGATTGCGCCCCCAGAGCGCTTCGATGGCAGCATGGCCGCGCTCATCACCGCCGATTACAGCGTGGATCCGTGGCTGCGCTTCGCGCCTATGAACGCGGGCCTGCTCTTCGATATCATGGAAGATGAAGGGATCACCGATCCGTTGCAACCGGGGCCATTGACGACCCTGATAGCGCGCGCCAGCGCCACCGCGACCTTCACCCCCTCGCCAACTGCGACGCCAACAGCCACGCCCACGCGCACCCCAACGCCCACCATGACGGCCACCCCCACCGCGACCTCCACCCCGCGCCCCACCTTGACGGCGACCGCCACACCGACCGAGACGCCTACCAGCACAGCCACCGCCACACTGGAACCAGGGGAAACACCGCCGCCACCCGGCCCGCAGCCCACCGCCACCGAATCGCCACCGCCCGCACCCACCGCCGTCTCACCACTGGCAACGCCGCCGCCACCATAGCCGCGAAATGTAGGACAGGTTGGCAACCTGTCTTACGATCTTTTTGAAGATATTCGAACTTTATCCAGGGAGTACACAATGGTCTTCAATAACATCTGGCGCTTTTTCAGAGGAAGCGAAAAGTCCGCCGCCGATGATGCGGGTCTGTATATCTACGTCAAATGCGGCAAGTGCGGCGCGCCCGTGCGCATCCGTGCCGATAAAGAACATGATCTACAACAGGATTATGACGGCGACGGCTTCATCTACCGCAAAGAGGTGATGGATAGCCGCTGCTACAAACTCTTCCACTTCACCCTCACCTTCGACGGGGCCTACAACATCATCGAACGCGAGATCGAAGGCGGGGAATTCATCACAGAAGAGGAATATCAAGCGTTGACCACCACTTCTGAGGAGGCATCCCCATAGTCATCCCCGATTTCAGCCTGCAAGAGGATTTCAATCAAGCGCGCCAGAGGGCCTTTTGGCGCGACGTTGCCAGCTGGCTCACCGGCAAACGCAACGAACTACTGCCTTTCGATGAAGTGCGGAAACATCTGCCCTTTGAGGGCCAATCCTATCGCGGCCTGCAGACGGTAAAACTCGACCACATCGTCGGGAGCGTCAATCGCTACCGTGACTTTGACCGCGTCTTTCTGCCGAAACAACGCCAGACCCAATACCGTTGGCAGAGCATTGATGCCGCGCGCGCCAACGGCGTGACGCTGCCCCCGATTGACCTCTACCAAATCGGCGATATCTACTTCGTCAAAGATGGCAACCATCGCGTCTCCGTGGCCCGCACCCAGGGGCAGTCCTACATTGATGCTTACGTCACCGAGATCAAGGTGCCGGTCGCCGTCACCCCAGAGACCGCCATCGACGATCTCATCAACGAACAGGCCCACGCCTATTTCCTCCACGAGACCCGCCTCAACGTGCTCCGACCCGAAGTGGATGTCCATGTCACTTCAGCTGGTGGTTACGAGAAACTGCTGGAGCACATCTCCGTTCACCGCTGGTATCTGAGCCAGGAACGCCAGGCCGAAATCCCCTACGATGAAGCCGTCACCTCTTGGGTTGACAACGTCTACCTCCCGTTGCTGGAACGCATCCGCGCCGAGGAGATTCTCAAAGCCTTCCCTAAACGCACCCCCACCGACCTCTACCTCTGGGTCTCCGAGCATCGCAGCGAGCTGGAAAACGCGATTGGCTGGCACATCACGCCGGAAAATGCCGCCGCCGATCTGCTCGCCACCCAGGGCGCGGGCGGCTCCCTGATCACCCGCGTGGGGAAGAAACTCATCGCCACCGTCGCGCCGGAGGAGCTCACCCAGAGCGGCCCGCCGCCGGGCGAGTGGCGCGCGCAGCGCGTCGCGGGGCGCCCGACACAGCGCTTCTTCATTGATGTCCTCGTCGCCATCAACGGAACGGAACCCGGCTGGTGCGCCCTGCGAAACGCGCTCGAAATCGCCCAGCGAGAACAGGGCTACCTGCACGGATTGCACATCGTGCCCCACACCGCCTACCTGGAGCTGCCAGAGACGCTGGCCGTCGCCGAGGAATTTCACCGGCGCTGCCAGGCCCTCGGACGCGAGGACACGCTACGCATCGAGACCGGCGAGGTCGTGCCCGTCCTGGCGGAGCGCTCCCGCTGGGCCGATCTACTAATCGTGAGCCTCAACCATCCGCCGGGGACACAACCGCTGGAGAAGTTGAGCTCCGGCTTTCGCAACCTACTCTACCGCGTCGCCTGCCCGTTGTTGGCAGTTCCCAGCTGCTTTACCGCGCCCTTCGAGCAAGCTCTGCTCGCCTACGATGGCAGTCCCAAAGCCGATGAGGCGCTCTTCATCGCCGCGCACGTGGCCGAAGCCTGGGGCTTGCCACTCGTCGTCGTCACCGCGACGGATAAGCATGTGGACGAGCCGCCGGCGCTCGCTCACGCCCTCGCGTATCTGCAAGAGCGCGGGATCACCGCTATACCCCATAGCGGCGCCGGCGATCCCACCGACATTATCCTCTGCGCCGCCGAAACCCACCGCAGCGACCTGATCATCATGGGCAGCTACAGCCGCAATCCGGCGTTGCAAATCGTACTCGGCAGCACCGTTGATAAGGTCCTCCGCAACGCCTGGCAACCCCTGCTCATTTGCCGCTAACCTGGGTTTTGCTTGGGTATCATTTCGTCAGTCAGGAGGCAATGAGGGTACGACTATGCGTGATGACCGCCCAATAGTTGGGATTGTCTGGCAGATGGTGTAGCTCCACGGCCCCACCCGCAGCGTGGAAGCGCGCCGCCAGCGCCGCCGGCGGATGGAATTGGCTGCGCATCAGCGCCAAACGTTCGGCCAGGGCCACCAGTTTGACCCAGAACTTACGCACATCCGGCTCTTCGATGACCAGACGGCCCTCCGGTGCGAGCACGCGCAACAGCTCCGCTGCCGCCCGGTCGTAATCCCAAAAATGATGAAAGCTATCCACAGCCAGTACGCGCGAGAAGCTGCCGGAAGCAAAAGGCAGCGCCTCGGCAAGCCCCAGGCAAGGAAAACAACAGCGCTTTCCCTGCGCCTGCCGCAGCATCCCCACCGAAGGGTCAAGCAAGGTGAGCGTCACACCGGCCCCCACCAGCGCCTGGGTGATCCGGCCCGTGCCCCCACCCACATCGAGCAAGGTCTGACCCGGCGCGAGTTGCAGCAAGGCAAGCAGCTGCGCCGGATCCGCAGGGCGGATAAACCGCTCGTACAGCGGCGATAGGAATCCAAAGTAATCCACTGGCGGCTTGGGCATGGTCATTTCCTCACATTCAGGCGCGCGTCAACGATGATGGCCTGCAGCCATTATACACGAGAGGTATGAGAGGACAAAAGCGTAAGACAGGTTGGCACCTGTCTTACGCTCAGGCTATTTTCTAGAAAGGGGTAAATTTGACTTCTTGGAGCTACTTGGACAGCGAGTGGCGCTCCTCAGCCCAGGCGGCGCGTTCCACCTGCCCGCGCAGATGATCGAACAACGCTTCCAAATCCGAAAAGCCTACCCGCTCGCCGCTGCCAACCTCTTCCAACACCACACGACACTCCTGGCTCTCAGCAACGGGCCACAGGCGCACCAGGTAGGACAGATACTTCGGCTGTTTGTTCATGCAAAAGACTCCGTTATAGGTTATAATGACGCCTCAAGCATAACAAGCGAGCGTCACCAAAACGTCACGAACGGATAGAGTTTTATGACAACACTCAACATCGCACTATTGGGGACCTTTCAGGTGGATCTCGACGGCGAGCTCGTCACCCGCTTCGAGGCGGACACCGCGCGCGCCCTGCTTGCCTACCTGGCGCTGCACCCCGGCGCCATTTTACGCCGCGAGAAACTCGCCGCGCTCCTCTGGCCCGATAGCAGCGGCCAGGATGCCCTCCACGCCCTCCGGCAGACGCTCACCCGGCTCCGCCAGGCCATCGGCGACCAGCAGGCCGATCCGCCCTACCTCGACATCACACGCCGCGCCATCCGCTTCGATCCAGAGAGCGCCTACACCACCGACGTCACCGCCTTCACTGCATTGCTCGCTGCCAACCGCGCCCATCCTCACCGGCGCGAGGCGACCTGTCGCGCCTGCATCGCCCGGCTCGAAGAGGCCGCCGCCCTCTACCGGGGCGACTTCCTCTCCGGCTTCCATCTGGACAGCATCGAATTCGAAGAGTGGGTAGTCTTACAACGCGAGGCGCTCCATCGGCAATGCCTCAAAATCCTCTACCGCCTGACCGACTACTACGAGCAGCATGGCGACTACGCGAAGGCCGAGCGCTATGCTCGCCGCCAGATCGCGCTGGAACCCTGGCGCGAAGAAGCTCACGTCCAACTGATCCGTATCCTCGCTCACAGCGGGCAACGCAGCGCGGCCCTGGCCCAGTACGAGAGCTGCGAGGCGCTGCTCACAGAGGAGCTGGGGCTGGAGCCTAGCCCCGCCACCTGCAAAATCTACACCCAAATCCGCGATGGCGCGCTCCCCCCACCGCCGCAGCCGCCCCACAACGTCCC
>DAOTXC010000100.1:0-6298 GCA_034435555.1 Anaerolineae bacterium | reverse complement strand
GCGAATCTGCGAATGGTGAATGGCGAATAGCCAAACAAAAATCTGCTAAATCCGCTCAATCTGCTGATAAGCATTTTCGTGCTGGATGGTGTGCGCCAGCACCGGTGTCTCCTGCGAAAATCTGCAAATCGGCAAATCTCAAAATCATTCGTAAGCAAACGTACCGCGAACTTCAGTTCGCTCTCATGCCATCAAAAACAGCCCCGCATTGTCATTCCGACCGAAGGGAGGAATCCGCTTCGCTCAGGGTGAGATGGTTAGGTACACGGCCTCGACCGGGCAGGCGCGGGCGCAGAAGCCACAGGCGATGCACGCCCCTGGGTCAGCCAGCCGTGGGTAGGCGCGATGGCTCTTAGGGTCGGGAGCGCCCCAATCCAGGCAGGCCACCGGGCAGGCTTGCAGGCAGGCCCCGCAGCACAGGCATTCCCGGAGGGCGACGACGGGCTTGGGCCAGAGTTTGCGCTGGATGTGTTGCACGGGCTGGCCCTGAGGATCGAGCACCGCGTCAACGGGGCAGATGCGCCCGCACGCGCCGCAATCCACACAGCGCGCGGCGTCAATCTGGTGTTGCTGCTTGCGCTCGCCGGAGATCGCCTGCACGGGGCAAATCCGGGCGCAGGCGGTGCAACCGATACAGGCGGCGGTGATGGTATGGCTCATGGCGACGCTCACTTTTCGCGCAGGCCGAGCGCCTGCACCGTCTCAGGTAAGGGGACGCCGGTTTCCGGGTCCCAGCCGATAGCGGCGTAGTAGTCGCGGATCATCTGATCGAGCGCGATGGTGCGCCCCTTGTTCGCGCCCTCGCGCAGCGGGGGGATGCCCAGCACGCGCGGGTTGGCGCGCAGCGCGGTGGGATCTACGCCCTCGCGCAGGTTGAAGAGCTGGCGCAAGGTCTGGATGCGCTTGCCGATCTGCATATAGGCTTCCGGTGGCAGCTCCCAGCCCAGAGCGGCGTTGAGCCACTCGAAGACCGGCAAGCGATCCACGCCCAGGAAGGCCCCGAACATGCACAGCCCCGCCGCGTTATAGAGCTGTGTGTAGCAGCTCGCGGCGACCGCCTGCGCGGCCATCTCCGGGCTGGAGGTGTACTTCGAGCGTTTGCGATAGAGCAGTTTGGGACGCGGCAGCTCGGGGCAGCGCGTCCACAGGCGGTACATCTCGTAGTAGACCTGCGCCCCGGCGGTGTGGCGTCCGGGGTTGGGTTCGACGCTGGCGTGCAGGGCAAAGCCCGGATCGAGGCGCGGATCGTGGAAGGCGAGCTCCTGCCCGCCGGCATGGATGGCCGCTTCAGCCGCGCGCTCGCCCAGTTGCGCCGCCGCCCGTTTGACGCCATCGGCCAGCAGCGCGCCAAACCCCTCGCGGGCGATCATCTGTTCCACCAGCGTCAAAGCGACCTGCGCATCACCCCAGCGCAGCGCCAACCCGCCGGTGTCCGCCTCGGTCAGCAAGCCCTTTTCGTAACATTCCATCGCAAAGGCGATGGTCCCCCCGGCAGAGATGCTATCCATCCCGGCGCGGTTGAGCCGGTCGTTGATCTCGAACAGCGTCTCCAGGTCGTTGTTGAGCTGCAAGCCGCCGAAGGCCATCAGCGTCTCGTATTCGGGCTTGTGGATCTCCCGGCCTTCCGGGCCATACTTGCAGATGCCGCCGCAGCCGAGCGGGCAGGAGTAGCAGAAATACTTGCGCTCCTCCTGCTGGAAAATCTGCTCCGGGTCTACGCCCCGCGCCATCTTGACCGGATAATCCTCGTTGCTGCCGGCCCAGTTCTTGATGGGCGCGTCGCCCCACTCGACCGCCATCCCGTAAGTGCCCGCCGTGCCCCACCGCTTGAAGACCGCCACCTCGATCAGCCCATCCAGCGGAAAGCCGAGCGGGAACTTGCTGACGAGCGTGCCCAAGTAGGGTAAAAAGCGCGCGGGTGGCAAGGGCCAGGAGGTCAGGTAGTAGCGGCTGCAACGCTTGCTCAGCCGCTTGATTGTGGCGGGGTCGGCGGCGGCAATCGGGCGCGCGCCCGCCAGCACCAGCGCCTTCAGCCGCTTCGACCCCATCACCGCGCCCAATCCGGCGCGGGCCGCGAAGCGCCCGAAGTCGTGGCTGATGCCGGAGATGAGCGACTGGCGCTCGCCCGCTGGCCCGATGCAAGCGACCGCCGGTTTCGGGCCGCCGGCGTAGCGGGCCAGCAGCGCCGTTTCCGTCTCGATGGTGTCGCAGCCCCACAGGTCGCCCGCCGGCTCCAGGCGCGGCCCATCAGCATCCACGACCAGGAGCACTGGCTCCGGGCTGCTGCCGGTAAAGAAGATGCCATCGTAGCCGCATTGTTTGATGGCGGGGGAGAGCCTCCCGCCGCAGTTGGACTCGCCCCAGGTCCCCGTCAGCGGCGACTTGGCGACGGCCATCCAGCGCCCGGTAAACAGGCTGCCCGTCCCGGTCAACAGGCCGGAGACGAAGCCGAGGATGTTCGCCGGGCCGAGCGCGTCCACGCCGGGCGGAAGATCGCGGTAGAGCAGATAGGCGGCTAGCCCCAGGCCGGAGAGGTACTGCCGGTAGACCTCTTCGGGGATGATTTCTTCGCGGCACGCGCCGCTTTCCAAATCCACCCACAGAACTTTGCCGCGATAAGGTCGGGTCGTAGTATCGGTCATGTTTTTGCTCAAATCCTTTCGAAAATGGCTCGCGGATGGACACGGATTTCACGGATTCAGTAAACCTAATTTTGCTCGGTCTGGATCGTCAGATCCAGACCTGGAACGGGGATCTGGCGATTCCCTTGGAGCATTTTTCGATCTACTGAAATTAAAAGTCCACCCTGGCTCTGAGATGGTTGTTGGTGTGACGCTCCTACAAAACTCGTTCAAAGCCGTGTTTGCGTTATGCACAGCGACTTAGGCTATTATCAAACAAATCCGCGGATAACGCAAGCTTGCCTCTCTGTCCTTCCCCGACTATAATCGAGCCTAGCCTAAAGACGCGGGGCGTTTGCGCGCTCCCAAAGGAGTCATCTTGACCTTACGATTATATGTCACCGCCTTTGTTGGTGGACTGGTAGTACTGGCGTTGGAGTTGGCCGCCGCGCGACTGTTGGCCCCGACCTTCGGCACCTCGGAGCTGATCTGGTCGGCGATCATCGGCCTGATCTTGCTCTACCTCTCGGTGGGCTACGTCATCGGCGGGCGCTGGGCCGACCGCTCGCCGCAGCCGGTCACGCTCTACACCATCCTGGTAGGCGCCGGGGCCGCGATTGCTGTCATCCCCTTTATGGCGCGGCCTGTGCTCAACATCGCCGCGCAGGGGATGCGCACCTGGAACGTGGGGATGGTCGCCGGCCCCTTCGTTGGCGTGTTGATTTTGTTCGTTGTTCCGGTGACGTTGCTGGCGTGCGTCTCGCCCTTTGTCATCCGCCTCTCCCTGAACGATGTGCGGGCCTCCGGCGTCACCGCCGGGAAGATCTACGCTTTCTCCACCTTGGGGAGCTTTCTGGGGACTTTTTTGCCCAACCTGGCGCTCATCCCCTTGCTGGGGACGCGCCGCACCTTCCTCTTCCTCGCCTTGCTGACTGTGCTGTTGGGCTTGTGGGGCCTCTGGCACGCCGACCGCCGCCGCTGTTGGTCGCTGGCGATCCTGGCCCCGCTCATCCTGGGCCTGCTGCTGCTCAATCCCGGCGTGGTCAAGCCGCAGGCGGGCCTCATCTACGAGGAAGAGTCCACCTACAACTACATCCAGGTGGTGGAAAACGAGGCCGGCTGGCGCTACCTGCTGCTCAATGAGGGGCAGGGCATCCACTCGGTCTACACGCCCGATCAGGTGCTCAATGGGGGGACGTGGGATTACTTCCTCATTGCGCCGTACTTCAATCCCCCGCCGTACCTCCCTGAGCAGGTGGACAGTCTGCTCATCATCGGGCTGGCTGCGGGGACGATTTCGACGCAGTACACCGCCATCTACGGGCCACTGCCCATTGACGGGGTGGAGATTGACCCGGCGATCATCGAGACGGGCCGCCGCTTCTTTGGCATGACGCAGCCCAATCTCAACGCCATCGCTGCCGACGGGCGCTATTTCCTCCAGGAGACAGAAGCGCGCTACGACGTGGTCGCCGTGGATGCGTACCGCCTGCCCTACATTCCCTGGCACCTCACCACGGTAGAGTTCTTCCAGGAGATTCGCGCGTGTCTCACTGCTGAAGGCGTGGTGGCGATCAACGTGGGCCACACCCCCGAAGATTGGCGGCTGGTTGAGGCGCTGGTCGCCACGATGGAGCAGGTCTATCCCAGCGTCCACATCATCAGTGTGCCGGACACCTTCAACGCGATTGTCGTCGCCACGGTGCAGCCTACCTCCGCCGAAAATCTGCGGCTGAATCTGGCCGGGCTGGATAACGCCCGCCTGGAGGCGACGGCGCAGCGCGCCTACGCGAACCTGACCGAAGTTGGCGCCAGCACGCTGATCTTCACCGATGACCGCGCGCCGGTGGAGCTGCTCACTGACGTTTTGGTGCTGCAATACGTTTTGGGGGAATGAGGCGGCGCTCCGATTGCGCAGCGTGCGCCTGTCCGTATCATAACCATTCGAGAAATTACCTATGGGAGAAACAGCCATGTACCGTCAGAAGATTTGTCTGCTCTTGTTGTTGATGCTCCTGGTGAGCGGGTGCGGTGGCAGTGAGCCGGTTGCAGAACCCACGCCCACCGCCACGCGCACCCCCTACGTCGAGCCGACGGCGACCGCCACCGCGACCGCCACCCTCACGCCGACGCCAACCGCGACGCCAGAGGCCGTTTTTACGCCGCCGCCACCGGATGTCAATCCGCTCACCGGGCTGCGCATGGACGATCCCTCTGTGTTGGATCGCGTGCCGGTCGCCATCAAAGTCTCCAACTCGCGGGAGGCTCGTCCGCAGTCGGGGTTGGCTTCCGCGGATTGGGTCTTCGAGCACCTTTCAGAGGGGCGCGTCACCCGCCTGACCGCCATCTTCTACAGCGAATCCCCGGAGCAGGTCGGCTCGGTTCGCAGTGGTCGGCTCATTGATCTGGAGATCCCTGCGATGGTGGGGGGTATTTTCGCCTTCTCTGGGGCCAGCGGCGGCGTCAAGGATCGAATGCGCAATTCCGATCTCTTTCCTGCGCGCGTCATCAGCCCCGATTTTGGCGTGGGGCAACCTTACTTCTACCGCGTTCCGCGCGAAAACATCGCCTTCGAGCACACGCTGTTCACCAATCCCGCCGTGTTGCGCGAGTTGGCTACCGAGCGCGGCATCAATGAACGCCCGGATTTCCCCGTCTATCTGGCCTTTAGCGAGACCCCGCCCGCCGGGGGGACGCCGGTGGACTACATTGAGATCAACTATCTGCTCAACTATAACACGGCGGAGTGGACCTACGACCCCGCCATTGGCCGCTGGCGGCGCGCTGTCGTCGGAACAAATCACATGGATTATCTCACGGGGGAGCAGCTCACCTCGGCAAACGTGGTGCTGGTCTACGCCAACCACATCGAATCCGATTTTTGGGAGGAGATGATCGGCGACATGAGCAATTGGAAGCTATCCATAGAAATCCAGGTGTGGGGCCAGGGGCCGGCGCTCATCCTTCGGGATGGGCGGGCCTATCCTGTCCATTGGCGGCGGGCCGAGCGCGATCACATGCTCACCTTCTGGGACGATGCGGGCAATCCCGTGCCGCTCAAACCCGGCAATACCTGGTTCCAGCTGGTGCCGTTGGGTACCGAATCGGAAGAATTCGCGCCAGGGAGCTATCGCTTCACGCCCTAAAGTTGCGCAAAACAACAACTATGCTATAATCGCGGTGGGTGAGTAGCTCAGTCGGCTAGAGCGCACGGTTCACATCCGTGAGGTCCAGAGTTCGAGTCTCTGCTCGCCCACACAAGAAGCGCGGTGTGTCAATGTGACGCACCGCGCTTTGATTTTCTTCGATTGCAGGCGCTCATCTTTCCTCTGGCGCGCTCAAGATCACGCGATTATCGGGCCACGGCGCGCCCGTAGCATCGGTTGCCGGTAGGGTGATGCCGGTCTCGCCATCGTACCACCCCACGCCCAGGCGATACCCGGCGGGTGGCGCGGGCAGCGTTACCGTCTCGCTCACCACCTCGCCCGCGACCCACCAGCTGGTGGGATACGTCCACGCGCGGGGCATCGCATCATCCTGTGCGATGAGCTCCCCAGACGGCGCGAGCAGATGTACGAAGCGCTTGTAATCGCGGGTGGGCGCGGCTTGCGCCTGCCACCAGAGCGTCAGTGTCAGCACGTCGCTGCTTTGGGCGATATCATACCCTAGCAACCGCA
>DAOTXC010000099.1:0-4288 GCA_034435555.1 Anaerolineae bacterium | reverse complement strand
ATCTGCGTGAATCTGCGTCCAATACCTGCTCAAGGCTCTAAAACCCCTCCAGCTTGCTCAAGTCCACGATACCCACCGCGAGGCCCGCGACGCGCTGCAACAGCGCCAGCCGCGCCTCGCGCACTGCGTCCTCCTCCGCCATCACCAGCACGTTATCGAAGAACGCCTGAATCAGCGGGACGAGCGGCACGAATGCGGTTAGCAAGCCATCCACCCCACCCTGCGGCGTGACCCGCGCCTCGGTTTCGACCAGCGCCGCGTAGAGCGCCCGCTCGGCAGGCTCGGTCAACTGCGATGCATCCAGCGCATAGCGCGGGTGGTCGCGGGTGATGCGCACACAGCGCGCGTAGTTATCCAGGAGCAGGGGCCAATCCTCGCGCGCGATCCAGCCGCGCAACTGCTGCGCCACCTGCTGCGCCAGGAAGGGATTATCGCCGCGCGCGGCCAACGCCGCCTCGACCACGTCGTGAGCCAGGCCCGCATCACGCAGCACGCCCTGCAACCGCCCCGCCACAAAGGCCACCGCCTCATCCAGCGCCGCATCGGAGAGCGGCACCGGCAGGGCGCGGGCCGCTTCTAACAGCCCCTCCCGCACCGAGAAATCCAGCTTGCGCTCAAGCAAAATCTGCACCAGCCCCAACGCCGCCCGACGCAGGCCGTAGGGATCGGCGGAGCCGGTCGGGGCCAGCCCCACCGCGAACAACCCCGCGAGGCTGTCGAGGCGGTCGGCGAGGGCCAGCGCCACGCCCGCCGCCGAGGTCGGCGGCGCATCCCCGGCTGTGCGCGGCAGATAGTGCTCAAAGATCGCCTGGGCCACAGCGGGCGGCTCGCCGCTTGCCAGCGCATACTCGCGCCCCATCACGCCCTGCAAACTCGTCATCTCGACGACCATCTGCGTTGCCAGATCGGCCTTGGCGAGCCGCGCCGCGCGCGTCAACGCTGCCAACTCCAGCGCCGAAAGGCCCAATCGCAGCCCGAGCCACGGCGCGAGCTGCTCCAACCGCTCCGATTTGTCACGCATGGAGCCGAGCGCCTCCTGGAAGGTCAGCGTGCCCAGGCGCGGCAGGAAGTCCTCCAAAGCGCGCCGGGTATCCTGCTTGAAGAAGTAGTCCGCATCGGCGTACCGGGCGCGGATCACGCCCTCGTTGCCGGCGCGCACCAGGTCGAGATGCTCGCGCCCGCCGTTGCGCACCACAACGAAATAGGGCAACAATCGCCCTGCGTCATCAAGAACCGGGAAGTAGCGCTGATGCTGCTTCATCACCGCGATGAGCACCTCGGAGGGAAGCGCGAGATATTTTTCCTCGAAGGAACCCAACAGGGCCGTGGGCACTTCCACCAGATGGGTCACCTCCTCCAGGAGGGCCGCATCATCGGGAATGCGCCCGCCGACGCTTTCGGCCAACAGCTGCGCCTGGGCGCGCACCACCTCCGCGCGCACGTCAGGGTCAACCAAGATACCGTAGGACTTGAGCGCCTCCCGATAGTCGGAGGCCGCGCCCAACGCGATCTCCGGGGACCCCGCCGGGCGCGGGCCGCGCGTCACGCGGTCACTCGCCACGCCCGCGTAGGTGCAGGGGATAATCTCCTCGCCCAGCAGCGCCGCCAGCCAGCGGATGGGCCGGCTGAAGGCGACCCCGGTCTCGTTCCACCGCATGGATTTGGGGAAGCGCAGCGCCGCGATCCACGCCGGGAGCAGTTCCGCCAGCACTTCGGCGGCGGGCCGCCCCACAATGCGCTGCGTGGCAACCACGTACTCGCCGCCATCCACCTCCTCCACCCGCAACGCCTCGACCGGCACGCCTTTGGAGCGCGCAAAGCCCTCCGCGGCCCGCGTCGGCTGCCCATCCTTGAAGGCCGCCCGCGCCGGCGGCCCCTTCACCACCCGCTCCTCATCGGGCTGACGCAGCGCCAGCGACGCGGCGTAGACCGTCAAACGCCGGGGCGTCCCCCAGATGTGAATCGCGCCGGGGCTGAGCCGCGCCTCCTGCAAGGCTGTGGGAACCAGCGCGCGCAGTTGCGCCAGCGCCTCGCTCAGGTGTGAGGCGGGCAGCTCCTCCACGCCAATCTCGAAGAGCAGCGCGGTATCCGTCCCCGCGCCGGTCGCATCGCCCACATCCACATTGAGCGGCAGATGCAGCGGGCGGCCCAGCACAGCAGGCGCGCGCCGCAACCCTGGTCGCCCGCGCCAGGCATAATCGGCCCGCTCGCGCTGCGCCAGATAGATATCGGCGACCTGGCGGGACAGCCCGCGCATCCGCTTGAAGAAGGTGGCGCGCTCCGTCACGCCGACCGCGCCCCGCGAATCGAGCAGGTTGAAGGTGTGCGAGCAGCGCAGGATGTAGTCCAGGGCCGGGAGCACCAGGCCCGTCTCCAAACAGGCCTGCGCCTCCGCCTCGAAGAGCTCGTACATCCGCTGCAACCGCTCGATGCCCGCCTGTTCAAAGGCATAACGGCAGTAATCAATCTCCTGATCCAACAGAATCTCGCCGTAGGTATGTTGCGCGTCCCAGGCCAACTCCCAGACCGATTCGACCCCCTGGAGATACATGGCGATACGTTCCAGCCCGTAGGTGATCTCGACCGCCGGCGCTTCCAGGTTGATGCCGCCCGCCTGTTGGAAGTAGGTGAACTGCGTGATCTCCATCCCATCCAGCCAGACCTCCCAGCCAAGGCCCCACGCGCCCAGGGCCGGGCTTTCCCAGTTATCCTCCACAAAGCGGATGTCGTGCTGCTCCCGCTGGATGCCGAGCGCCTCCAGGCTGCGCAGATAGCGCTCCTGCGGATCGCCCGGATCGGGCTTGAGGATCACCTGGAACTGTGTGTGCATCTGCATCCGGTTGGGATTATCGCCATAGCGGCCATCGTCGGGGCGGAAAGAAGGCTCCACGTACCCCACATTCCACGGCTCCGGCCCCAAGACCCGCAAAATCGTGGCCGGATTCATCGTGCCCGCGCCCACCTTCTCGTTGTAGGGCTGCCAGATGAGCGCGCCCTGCGCCTCCCAATAGGCTTGCAACCTCAAAATGATTTCCTGAAACGTCAACATACCTCTTCACCTCACAAAGCGTAGCACAGGCAGAGCTGTGCTACGTCGAAATTTTTGACTATGCGAATTTTACTACGGCAACCCTATCACCACCATGTCGCGGGGATGCTCGACCACGAACTCGAAGTGCAGGGTGGCCTTGCCTCTGGGATCGAGGGTGAGCTCCCAGCGCAGCTCGCCCAGCGGCCCCTCCTCCTTGAGCGCCGGCGCGACATTTTCCAGCTTCACCTTGAGCTGCTCGTTGCGCGAGACCGGTATCTGATCGTAGACCAACAGCTCCACCGGCTGCCCCAGCCGATTCTCCAAGAGGATCTCGTAGGCGTAGCGGATGCGGCGGCGGTCGCCGATCAGGCGCTTGTCCACATCGCGCTGCACGAGTTTGCGCTCCACCTTGATGCGATCATCCACGCCCAGATAGAGCTCGATCTCGCCCTCCGGCGCGGTGAGCTCCAGCTGCGTCATGCCGATGAACTCATCGCCGGCGAAGAGGCTGGCCTGGCCGGGCAGCAGGGTGTATGGGCTTTCATTATCCACCGCAGCCCGCCGGTAAACCGCCTCGGTGATCTTGGGGGTGGTCACGTAGTTCAGTTCCGGCTCCAACGCGAAGATGGCGACCGTGACTTTGTGGGGCGCGCCATCCCCCGGCACCGTTACCGTGCCCGGCACCGCGTAGGTCACAGCCGTCCCGGAGGATTTCACCTCAGCCGTGACGACCTCCATCGGCGCGGGCGCCGGTGCCCGATCTTCCATGAACGCGCCGACCATCTCCGGTGCTGCGGCGTCCGGCACGTCAATCGCCTGCATCCTGGCCGACATCTTCCGCGCCGCTGGCGGCGCACCCAGAGCCATCGGCTGCGGCTGCGGGCGCGGCATGATGTACCACGGATCGAGCTCCGGCAAGGTCTCCGAAAGCGCTGGACGCGCCGTGGAGAGCGTCAACGCCGCCGCGTCCCAATCCTCGCCCGTCTGCTGCTTCACCTGGGCCAGGTAGCTCACCTCCAGCTGCGGTTCATCCGCCTCTTCCAACAGGCGCAGGTCGTAGAGCGGCGACCAACCGGCCTTCGCTACCACGTAGGTCAACTCAACGGTCATCTCGCCCGCCGTGGCGACGTCCAATTCGACCACAGCGGTGTACCGCTCGCGGCCCCGCGCACCCTGGAGCTGCTTCAACTCCGCCTGGAGCTTCTCCAGCTCGCGCTGCCGCTCGCGCCGCTCAATCTCCAGCGCGTGAAGTCGCCC
>DAOTXC010000098.1:0-6577 GCA_034435555.1 Anaerolineae bacterium | reverse complement strand
GCGGGCGCAATCGCGCCGCCGTCGGGATCGCGCACCTTGAAGCCGTTATCCGTGGGCGGATTGTGGCTCGCGGTGATGTTGATCGCGCCGCCCGCCCCGCGCTCCACTACCGTGTAGCTGATGACGGGGGTGGGGCAGTTGCGCTCCGTGAGCCAGACGTGGATGCCGTTGCCCGCCAGTACCTCGGCGGCGGCAGCGGCGAAGTATTCCGATTGATAGCGCTGGTCATAGCCGATGACGCAGCCCTTCTCGGCCAGCGCGTGGGCCTTGAGATAGGCGGCGAAGCCCTGCGCGGCCCGGCGCACGTTGTCGAAGGTGTAGTCCTCCGCGACGCGCGCGCGCCAGCCGTCCGTACCGAATTTTATCGTAGTCATGTATTTGTGTTCTCCTTGTGCTTTTGCCTCACGCAAAGGCGCAAATACGCAAAGAAAAAAACTTAGCGACTTGGCGGCTTTGCGTGAGAAATCTTATCGGATGATCTCTTGCAAGAAACTCGCGCCGATTTCCGTCCCGCCCAGCCCAAAAACCTCCGCAATCGTCGCGCCGACATCCGCGAAGGTGCTGCGCACGCCCAGGTTCACGCCCGGCTTGACCGGGTCGCCGAAGACGAGCAGCGGGATGTACTCGCGGGAGTGATCCGTGCTGGGCATGGTGGGATCCACGCCGTGATCCGCCACGATCATGGCGATATCGGTGGGGCGTAGCGCGGCCTGGATCGCCGGCAGCGCGGCGTCGAAGTCGCGCAGCGCGCCCGCGTAGCCCTCCGGGTCGTTGCGGTGGCCGTAGATCATGTCGTATTCGATCAGGTTCACCAGCAGCAGCCCCTTGAACTCGTCTTGGAGGAATTCCAGCATCGCGGCGATGCTATCCTTGTTGTTGGTGCGATGCTTGTTCAGCGTGATGCCGGTGTTGCCAAAGAGATCGTCAATTTTGCCGACCGCCGCCACATCGAAGCCCGCCTCGACCAGGCGCATCATCACGGTGGGGCGCGGCGGCAGGAGCGGATAATCGTGGCGGCGCGACGTGCGCTTGAACGCGCCCGGCTCGCCCTCGAAGGGCCGGGCGATGACGCGCCCGACGGCGTGCGGGCCGCTCAGCATATCGCGGGCGATCTGGCAGACGCGGTACAGCTCCTTGATGGGCACAATCTCCTCGTGCGCGGCGATTTGGAACACGCTATCCGCCGAGGTGTAGACGATGAGCTTGCCGGTTTCGAGGTGCTCCTCGCCCAGCTCCACGATGATCTCCGTGCCGGAGGCGGGCTTGTTGCCCAGCACGCCGTAGCCCGTGCGCCGCGTGAACTCCGCCAGCACATCGGGCGGGAAGCCGTCCGGGTAGGTAGGCATGGCGATGGGCGAATGGATGCCCATGAGCTCCCAGTGCCCGGTGACGGAATCCTTGCCCTTGGAGGCTTCGGCCATCTTGCCGTAAGCGCCGAGCGTATCTGCGCGGGGCGGCACGCCCACGATGTCGCCCAGATTGCCCAGGCCGAGCGCCTGCAGATTGGGCAAGTCCAGCCCGCCGATGGCGCGGGCGGTGTTGGCGATGGAATTGCTGCCCACATCGCCGTACTCGTCGGCGTCGGGCAACTCGCCCACGCCCACGCCGTCTAAGACGATGACGAGAATGCGTTCAATGGTCATGGAAAACCTCCTGATGCGTATTGCGTATTGCGTATTGCGTAAAAATATCTTTGCGTTCTTGGCGCCCTCGGCGGTTAGAGATGTGCGGTAATGTGAGTGTCTATTTCGTCTAAGATGAAATCGTAGATGATATTAAACTTTTCCAGGGTTTCTTTAGTTAATTCGGCTATGAGAGTGTAATTGCCAGATTCTTTGAAAACGCCAAACTCAAGCAACTTTTGGCGTAACACTCTCATGTTGTCGCTGTTCCACCCCCATCCCGGTTGGAAATAGAACTGGAATGTACCGGATGGAGACCCATAAACGAAAGAACCGATCTTCTCGCTTTTTGATAGACGTGCGCGGACTGAAAATCCTGTTGTGCCCCAATAGATGATATGCCCACGTTCTTCGGCGCATTTTAATACTCTTTGGAAGAACTCGCGTGCTGCAGGCGTGCATTTCTCCAGGAATTCTTCTTGATTTGTATTTCCTTTGCGCTTCGATGAGGGAGACTTTGCGTTGCGGGCGGCTTCAGTGAGGCCCACTACTCGCGGAACCAGGGCTTTTTGTTTTTGATTTCCCGTGCGCTGGAATTGTTTGACTTCAACTGCGAGGACTTCAACATTGCTCATCTCTTCGTTCAGAAATTCTACCAGTCGCCGGAGTTCTTTGGGGGTGGAATCTGAAACGAAGATCAGCCGGACGCGATGATTGCGAAGGTTGGTTTCGACCTTTTCCCAATAACCTTCGATGTCTGTATCTTCTCCATCCTCACCCAACATATCAATGATTTCATCATCGAGGGCTTTACCGCGACTTTGGGCCGTTTCAGCGGCAGATTGACGCAACCGATCCATGTTCCAATACTCGGTGCCGTTGGCGGCATAATCCAACATCTGGGCGACAACCTCGCGGCGCGCACGAGTATCGGTTGCTCGCTTGCATTCTACAAACGTGGGAATGCCATCCTGATCTAGAAATAGATGGTCAAGGCTCCACCGATCGCTTTCGTTGGTGTCGCCTGGAATTCCCATTTCCCGTGCGATTAGTAGCCAACGTCGAGGATTTTCAGGATCAATCTGGTCTCCGGGAAGCAGGTCTGGATACCGCGCCAGTAAATCTTGAAGCATATCCTCAGTCACATAGCTGGTTTCTTCCAATGCAATGAGGTTATCTTCTTGCTCCCCTACGATGAAAATCTTAGGTTTGTGCATGGTTTTTACCTCCTATGTGTCTGCTCTTGCTGCCCCAAAATTAACCTTTCCCCGCGCCCATTTGTGCATTCGCGCTGCATTCGTGGACGGCCTACCACGCCGTCGTGATTCCGAGTACCAGTGGCAGATAATTGCCCGACTGTACGGGTGGCGATTCCCCACCAAGCCGGTGGGTACGTCTGGCGCGTTGCTTTGGCATTGCTGCTGTTGAAAGCATCTTCTGTGCCGCCGCTCTTAAATGACCGGAACATAATCCCAGGATAGCACGGAATGTATCCTATGACAAGTGAAAAGATGAATCTGATCATGAGGTTCGAAATGATTTCCTGAGTTTATAATGCGGCGGGATTGCTTCGAGCGCATTGGTGGATGTGTAGCGAAGTCCTGGTTTCTTATAAAACACAAACAGCCCGGTTGACTATCGAGCCGTTGTTGTGTTCCCCTGACGCGACTCGAACGCGGGCCACCGGCTTCGGAGGCCAAGAAGCTTAAAAGGCTACGGCCCCTTCGAAAAGGGGCCGTAACGGTTAATCTTCGGTGATAGATTCTGTTGGCAAGTTATTAACTGGCGAAAATTGGTCGTGTTTCTCCTGGAGCTCGCCTATCTCGAAGCGTGCGTAGTATTTGGTGGTGGTTTCGGAGTCACGATGGCCTAGCAAATTTGCCAGGGTAGCCAGATCACCGCCATTCAATAGATAGGTGATGGCGAAACGATGTCGGAATGAATGCGCTCCTGTGTGTCCCTTGAGCCCAGCTCGGTTTTTGAGGCGTTTGAGGAGGCTTTGGGTACCCCCTTTGCTGAGCGCCCGACCATTGCGTCCAATCCACACGGCAGTTACTTCGGGATCTGTTAGCAGCGTGGTGCGCACTTCTAGCCAGCGTAACAGAGCTTTCATCACAGGCTCTTTGAGAAATACAAAACGCCAGCGATCATTTTTCTCACAGACCTTTGCCCTACGTTGCTCGAAGTCTATATCCTCCAATTTCAGTTCGACCAAGCCGTTGAGGCGGCAACCGGTGTCAATCAAGAAGAGCAATATCGCCACATTTCTGCGCCGTTCCCATTCCGCGCCATTTTCATGCGCGTTTTTCAATAGGCGTCGCAAATTGTCCATCGAGATTGCCTTGGGGGGATTCTCCGGAAGCCGTGGCAGGCGCACGCGGCGAGCCAAGTTTTCCTCGACTAACTCCTCCTCGGTTAGCCATTTGTAGAAGCGCCGGAGCGTGCGCAGATGTCCGTGAATAGTGTGGATACTGAGGCCCTGCTTGTAAAGGTTGGCGCTATAGTCCCGAATATTCTTGAGCGTGAGAGTTGCGATCTCCTGTGTCCCAAAGCGTTTGTTGAAACGCTCCAGGCGGTGCAGGTAGGTCTCGACCGTGCGTGGTTTGAGTCCATCGGCCTGACAGGTCAGCAGAAAACTTCCAATTGCTTCAGATGTTTGCATGATATTTTCCTCCGAATTAGTTGTATGGGACTGTGCTAGTTACCAGATCAGCCGGGGCTGGCTTGGTGAGGTAACGGGGCTAAGTGGGCATATTCCAATCATACAAATAGCCCAAGAGCGGAGGACTATTTGTTGCGCTTGCATCTCGTTTTGGTAGACTGGGTGAGTTTTTGCGCTTTGTTGGGAACAAAGTAAAATAGAGCTGGATAGGGTGGGGTAATGCCAGCGCATGAACCACTAGACTCTGTTGCTTATCCATAGGCCATTGTGATTGTATTGAGATACAATGGTTAAGTTGTGATGTCTGGACTTCGAAAAAACAACTGGTTATCAGGGTGACTATCTTAAGATATACAGTCACCCGCTATTTGCTTGTATAAACATTAATATTTATCAACTACTGCGGTTATTATACACTAAGATTCTTTTGAGGTCAACTTTATGTCAAAAGCCTTGAGCGATTTTCTGAGCAAAGAAGTGAAAGCGCGTGGGATTTCTGAGCGAGAGCTCTCGCGGCGCGCTGGTCTGAGTGTGATGGCCGTGAATCGGATCATTCGCAATCCCGAATCTACGCCTGTTGTGGAAACCTGTATTGGGTTGGCTCAGGCTTTAGATCTACCTGCTAGTTTGTTGTTACAATTGGCTGGCTATAGCAGCACTGACCTCTCAGAGGAAACCCACCCCGATGTTGCGGCCTTTGCTGCTTATTTGAATCAGCTACCTGCAAAGGCTCGGGAGTTGACGCTTGAAATTTGCTGGTCGGTGAGCCGAATTGTGGTGCATACGCTCGATGAGCAATCATTGGAGAAGTGAAGGTTTATAGCCCAAAATGTGTGTTACACTGGAAGAAACAATGCGTAAGGAGGTGCGAGGATGTTGAACTTTGACCGGATTACCTTCGACCCGGATGTGATGGGGGGGCGGGCCTGCATTCGTGGGATGCGGGTGACGGTTTCGTTGCTCGTCAATCTGTTCGCTAATGGGATGATGCTGGACGAAATCCTGGCGGAGTATCCATACCTTGAAGCAGAAGATGTGCAGCAGGCGCTCACGTATGTCGCCTGGTTGGCCGAAGAGGTCGTGCATCCGCTGGAGATCAACGCGGCATGAAATTTCTGGCCGATATGGGGATTTCTCCAGGGGTGGTAGCGGCGCTGTGCGACTTGGGACATGAGGCGGTGCATTTGCATGTGCTGGGTCTGGATCGTCTCCCGGATAAGGATATTCTGGTGCTAGCGCGCAGCGAGGGGCAGGTATTGCTCACCCATGATCTGGATTTCGGGGAACTATTGGCCGTGAGCGGGGCGGTATTGCCAAGCGTAATCACCTTCCGATTGTAGAATATGCGCCCGGACAATGTCCTGCGCCATTTGCGGTTAGTGCTGGAACTCTATGTCGTTGACCTGGAAGCCGGCGCTTTTGTCACTGTCACCGAGGGCCACGCGCGTATTCGCGCACTGCCGTTGTAGATGCGGAGCGTGTACCCAGGCTGCTGGCAGTGTCAGGAAAAGTCTGGGGAACTCCTAATATTCCTCGTGATGGTCGGATTGAACTCCTGATACTCTTGAAAACTGGTTAACAGTTGGCGTGGGGGGGAAAGGATTTTGCCAATGACTGAACACGATTTGACCCGCGCTCTCGATATGGCCCAGCGTTCGCTGGAAGTGCTGGAGACGCAGGCTGCCGGTTACTCGGCGCTGACCATCCCCACGCATCTGGTTCTGGAACTGGAAGAGAAGCGCAAGGAGATTGCGCGTCTGGAAGCGCAGGCGCGTGCTGCTGCGGCGGGAACGCCCGGCGCGGGATTGCCCCACAATCTACCCCGGCGCGGTGAGTTCGTAGGGCGTGAGGCGTACAAGGCCCGCGTCCACGAGGCGCTGCGCTCGCGCTCGTATCTGGTCAGCGCATTTCGATGGCGCGATTTAGCCTAGTTGGCCGATGACGATCCACGTCTGACACAGACTCTGGCCCAGGGTGGATATACTGGCGTGGCCGTGCTCACGGATACTACGGGCACGCTTACGCCTACCCTCGTTACCTTGACCGATGGGGTGGGGCAGGTCCCTGCTAGTGTGGGCGCTGCGGCGGTGGAAGTATACATCACTGCCCATTTGCCCGAAGGGATCACCGCGCGCAGCAACTCTTTTGATGTGGTATGGTATGCAGAAATCTTTCTCCCGCTGTTGCTTAGAGCTCCCTAGCCTGGGATGCAAAATTTCAAACCATTAGAGCGGTACTTTAGTACTATTTATAAATGTTTGTATCTCTGCTACAATAAGCTATAGTTTGATTG
>DAOTXC010000097.1:0-26168 GCA_034435555.1 Anaerolineae bacterium | reverse complement strand
CTCCAGGCGACCGCAGCCTCGGCCCCGGAAGATCCCCCACCCCACCAGCGCGACCATCACGAGGACGAGACCCGGCCAGGGAACGGCGCGGCTCTCCTGCGGGGCCGAGGCTGCGGTCGCCTGGAGCGTGGGACTCGCCGGGAGCGCGGTCGCCGTCGCCGTGGAAGTGGCCGTGGGCGTAGGGGTGGCGGTTGCGGTCGGTGTGGGCGTGACCGAAGGCGTGAGCGTGGGGCGCGGCGTGCGGGTGGGAACCGGCGTGCGCGTCGCAGTGGACGTCGCCGTCGGCATGGCGGGCGCGGTCGCCGTGGGGGTGAGGGAGGCGACGGGGTTGCTCAGCTGCGGCGTCGCCGTGGCCTGCACGGGCGCGGGCGCTGGCCCGGCAGGGACGCTCCCCTCGACGAGCAAATAGGGCGCGCCGCCGATCAGGCAAGGATCGGCGGGCTGCGTGCAAGGGCTTCCCGGCAGCGTGAGCGTGTACTGCCCCGCCTGCGCCGAGAGCGTGCGCGCGCTACCGCGCCAATCAATCAGGCGGGCGCTGGCGGCGTGCGCGGGCACCTGCACTGTGACCGCCTGCGGGCCGCGCGCCCAGAGCACCGTCGTCCAGCCGGCGGCGCGCTGCACCGTCACCACAGCCGCGTCATCGCGCCGGTCGAGCGTGGCGCTTTGGAAGCCCGCCAGGTAGCTGCTGGCGGTCTGGTAGGCGGTGAAGGCCGGGCGGCGGCTCCCATCCAGCCGGATCAGCCCGAACGGCTCCGGGTTGGCGGTGTCGCTGGACAGATCGGCCAGCTTGTAGAAGGCCACGCGCTGCGCACCGGCAGCCAGCGCCATCGCGAAGCCCTGAATGACGAAGGCGGCCTGATCCTCCTGCGTGATCTGGAACTGCGGCGCGGGCACGGGCCACGCCGGATCGTCGGAAGGGGCCGCGTTGGTCTCGACGATCCACAGCGGCTTGTAAATGCCGTGTTCGGCCAGCAACCCGTAGTAAAATCTGCTCAGATTGTAAACCGTATCGGGGTTGAAGTAGATGTGGAGCGTGAAGGCGTCGAAGTAGTGGTTGTGCTCAGCAGCGAGGGGATCGCTCGTGAGCGCCTGCAAGAAGCGGCGCATGAAGAGCTCGCGCCCGTAGTTGGCATCCCACCAGTGGGTGATGGCGGGCAGGTGGATGACGACGTTGGGGTTGACCTCGTGGGCCACCACGTAGGCCACGCGCATCAACTGCACGAAATCCTCGACCGAGCCGCCCCACGATTGAAAGTGCGTGTCCCAGATATCCGGTTCGTTCCAGATGATCCAGTGGCGGATGCGTCCCTGGTGGCGGCTGACCATCGTGCGGACGAAGGTAGCCCAGGTGTTTTGCGGATCGCTGGCGGGCAGATAGAGTCCCTGCGGGACGCCCGCCCCGCGCCCCCAGTCGGTGGCCCAGCCGGGCGTCGTCACCAGCAGACCGACGAGCTCGCGCCCGGCGCCGCGCTCGGCATCGAGCACCGCATCGGCAATGGGGAACTCGACCCACTCGTGAGAGCCGTTGGGCTGAATCTGGTTCCACTCGAAGGTGATCCGCTCCCAGCCCGCGCCCAGAGCGGAGGCTTGCGCGGGCGCGTCGTAGGCCTCGATCACGCCGAAACGCACGTCGGGGATACCCTGGGAGGCGGGCGCGGCGCTCAATGGCGTGGGGTTTGCCGAAATCCCAAGCAGGCTGCTCAGGAGTAGCAGAAAGAGGCAGCGGGTCAGCGGGCGCGTTGTCTTTGCCATAGTTCGCGGTACTTGCGGAATTCGTAATAGGCCAGCAGGCCGGAGAAGAGCGCCCCGTAGAGGTGATCTTTCCAGCCGTGCAGGGTGACGAAGCGCCACCAGAAATGCCGCACGGCCTGCGTGTAGGGCGTGTATCCGTGCGGCGCGACGCCCTTTTCCTCAAGAATATGAATATCATAGTCGTTGTAGCGGCGCTGCTTGGCGTGGAACTGGGCCAGCGTTTCGTAGTTGTAGTGGATGAGCGGATTCTGAAGATGGCCCTCGCTGCCCTCCAGGACGACCACCTCGTGGACGGCGCGATGCGGGTCGTAGCGGGCGCGCGCGCGTTGGAGCAGGCGCAGCTGGTAGTCGGGCCACCAGCCGGCCCCGCGCATCCGATGGCCCAGCAAGTAGTTGTGGCGCGGGACCCACCAGCCGCTATGCGGCTCCTCGGCCACGACGCGGCTGATTTCCTCGGCAAGGGCGGGCGTGGCGCGCTCATCGGCGTCAACGAAGAAGATCCACTCAGCGATAAGGGCGGCGAGCGCAGCGTTGCGCTGTTGAGCGTAATTCTCAAAGCGATTCTGAAGCACGCGAGCACCGGCGGCCTCGGCGAGCGCGACGGTCTCGTCCTGGCTGAAGCTGTCGAAGACGACGATCTCGTCGGCCCAGCGCAGGCTCTCGATGCAGGCGACGATGTGGCGCGCCTCGTTGAGCGTGAGGATCACGGCGGTGAGCTCAGCCATCGGCCCAGGCCTCCAAGATGGCGCGGTAGGCGTCACGCCAGGCGGATGTCTCGGCGGCGGCGAGGCGGGCGCTGAAGGTGCGCCGCACGTAGTGGCGCACGATCCGCCGCAGCCAGGCGGAATGGTGCTTGCGATAGAGGCGCGCGCGGCTCACCCAGAGGTGCGCAGTGGTCGCGGGGCGATCCTGCCGGGTGCTCGCGCCCCCGTGGTGGACAACCTCAGCGGCGGGGACGAGCCAGGCCTCCCAGCCGGCCTTGCGCATCCGCCAGGCCCAGTCAATCTCCTCGCAATACATAAAGAAGCCCTCGTCGAGCAGACCGACCTCGGCGACGGTTGCGCCGCGCGCCATCATCGCCGCGCCGAGAGGGTGGCCAATGCGGAAGGGCGCGCCGGCCTCGTAGCGGGCGGCGGGGTAGCGCCCGTTGAGGCGGGTCTCGTAGAGCCGGGCGGGGAGGCGGCCCAGGTCGGCCAACGGCTGGACGAGGCCGGGGAAGCGAAAGGCGCCCGGTTGCAGGCTGCCATCGGGGTTGCGCAGGCAAGGGCCGGCGATCCCGGCGCGCGGGTGGGCGTCGAAGTGGCGAACGAGCGCAGCAGTTGCACCGGGGCGAACTTCGGTATCGGGGTTGAGGAGCCAGACGAGATCGGGCTGCCCCTCGGCCTCAAGCGCGGCGAGGATGCGGTTGTTGCCCCGAACGAAGCCGAGGTTCTCATCCAGGGCTTCCAACGCGACCCAGGGATGGCGCTCCCTCACGAGCGCGGCGGAGTCATCGGTCGAGGCATTATCCACAACCCAGACCTGGGCGTCGAGCGCCGTCGTCTGGAGGTCGGCGCGCAGGGCCGTGAGGCAGCGGTCGAGCAGCGCGCGCACGTTCCAGGAGACGATGATGACGGCCAGCGTGTGCATGGGCGCGGATTACGGCTCCCAGATGGTGACGAAGTGCGGGTCAACGCGGTTGTTGACAGGGGCGATGGCGACATCCTCGTGGATGAGGCCGGCCCAATAGTAGAGCGGGTTGCGCGGCGGAACCTCGATGACCTGGATGCACCCGCTCACGACGGCGCGGGTGAAGGGCGGCAGATACCAGTTGCCGTTGATTTCGACCAGGTCTTCGCCAGGGACGCCGACGCCCCAGCGGAAGGGATAGTTGCGCAGGCTGGTGTCGAAATCAATGCCGACGCGGAAGACGCCGGACTCCTCGGAGTAGCCGTGGGTGTTGAAGTTCTCATCGCTGCGGTAAGTAGTGCCCGGCCAGGGGCCGGTGGTGCGGATATAGGTAGTGCTGTCGTTTTCGACGGTGAGGGTGAAGCAAAGCGTGTCGGAAAGGAGAAGCGTGGTGGGTTCGATCACCACCTCACCGTTGAGGATATAGGCCATCGGCAGGCCGGCGTTGACGATTTCGACCGTGTCGGTGGCGATGACGCGCTGGCCCATCGCATCGCGGGCCTCGGCGTAGACGGTGTAGATGCCATCGGGGGGCGGAGAAGCGCCCAGGTCAATGCCGCCGTCGTAGTCGAAGGTGTGCCAGCCGGCCTCATTGAGCGGCGTCCGCCCCTCGGCCTCAGGGATATGATGGCGCACGCCCTCCGGCGAGAGCAGGTAGACCAGCAATTCCTCCACATCTTTCTTGAGATCGAGGTTGATGGTAACGCGGTCATCAATGCCATCCTGGTTGGGGGAGAAGGTGCGCGGGAAGACGGAGAAGCCCCGAATGGCGGGCAATTCGGTATCGGCATCCACGATGGTGAGCGCGCCGGTATGGCGGCTGATCTCACCGTCATCAGTCTCAGCGACAATCTCCCAGGTGTAGGGGCCATCGGGCAACATCCGCCGGAGAATCTCATAGCCCTGGATCTCCTCGTCCGGGAAGGTGAAGCCATTGACGACGCCGCCAAAGTGGACGGTGTAGAGGTCTTCGTTCATGCCGAGCGGGGTGGGCGCGCGGAAGGTGTATTGGCGTCCGGCGGCATCGTAGAAGTAGATGGCAACGGTGGCGCTGCGGTTGAGCCGAAAACGCACGATAGCCAGGTCTGCGATGCCATCGGCGTTGGGGCTGATGGTCTCCGGGCGCATGCTAACCTCTTCCAGCAGGGGGCGAGGCCCACAGCCGGTGAGGGCCAGCATCAAGCCGGCTGCGATCAGGATAATGGCGACACGTATTGCTCGTTTCATAGTCGTTATTTTACCTCCGCTTCAAGCTGAGGAAGTGTACCAGAGAGAAGAAGGATGTCAAATGCGATAGCCCCAGTGGAAAGACTCCCTTGCCAATTGAAGCAAACGTCGTATAATAAGAGCCGCAAGTAACTTAGGGGAGGTAGAGCGAATGCCATTGTACGAATATCAATGCAAGGCGTGTGGCTTGCGCTTTGAGCGGCGGCAGCGCTTCTCTGATGATCCGATTACTGAGTGCCCGGATTGCAATGGAGTTGTCGTTCGCCTGATCCAACCCGCGGGCATCATCTTCAAAGGGTCCGGGTTCTATGTGACCGACAACCGCGCCAAATCGTCCACAGCAACTCCTGGCTCCCGCAAAGACTCCGACGATAACAATGGCAGCGCCAGCGGTTCGGAAAAGACGAGCGCACCGGCCAAAACAGAGTCCAAGGCCACAGCCAAATCGGATGACAGCTAACGACGCACCTATTCACAACTATAACCGCGAGCCTCAAGAGGCTCGCGGTTTATTTTTGCCCGGTAAAACCGGCTAACGCGCCTGCCAGATGCCGCCGGAAAGTGGCCCCAGTTGCACTTGTCTCTCTGCGAGCGCCGCCTCGCCCGCCGTCCACACCGGCTCGGCAGGGAACGGCAAGGCAAGGGAGCGCGCCGTCTCCCCCAGATTCAATGCCACCACAAAGCGCGCCTCGGCTGCACTGCGGGTGAAGGCCCACAAGGTCGCATCCAGCGCGAGCCATCTCTCCTCGCCATAGACCAGCGCCGGCGAGGCCCGTCGCAAGGCCAACAGCTGTTGGACGTCAGCGCGGAGCGTCGCATCCTGTGCGGCGGCCTCCCACACCATCGGCGTCCGCGAGACCTCCAGGCCGCAGCCCGGATCGCGGGTGCTGCCCGTCTGCCGCAGGCCGATCTCCGTGCCGTAATAGAGGATCGGTGGCTGCGGCCAGATGCAGAGCAGCAGTAGCCCCAACCGCAAGCGCCGCTTGTCATCCCCTGCCGCCAGCAGGAAACGGTCCATATCGTGATTGTCGAGGAAGACCGGACGGAGATAATCCGTGGTGAGCGTCTGCCGGTGATTGGCCCAGAAGGTCGCCAGCTGCTCGGCATCCGTGTTGCCATAGGCAACGGCGCGTCGCACCTGCTCCGCCCACAGAAAATCCAGGCTCCCATCCAGCCGGCCCACGTAAGGCGCTAACACGTCCGGCGGCTGGACGATCTCGCCGAAGAGCCACGCCTCCGGGTTGACCTCGCGGCAGGCCCGGCGGAATTCCGACCAGAACCCCGGCCCCGGCCCGTCGGCGTAATCCAGCCGGAAGCCGTCCACGCCCAGCTCCAGCCAGAAGCGGCCCACGTCCAGCAGATACGCGCGCACGGGGGGATGTTCCAGGTTCCACTCCGGCATCGTCTCCACGCCGAAATAGCCCTCATACGCCAGAGAGCCAGGCGCGGCGAACTTGAACCAGGCATGATAATCGCTCTGCGGGTCTGCGAGCGCCGCCTGGAAGAAGGGGTGCTCGTGGCTACAGTGATTCAATGCCAGGTCGAGCAAGACGCGCAGCCCGCGCGCGTGCGCTGCTGCCACCAGCTCGCGCATGTCCGCCAATGTCCCCAGGCGCGGTTCTACATCGCAATAGTCGGTGGCATCGTAGCCGTGATGGGTGGGGCTAGGGAAGAGCGGCGACAGCCACAGGGTGTTGATCCCCAAATCCGCCAGCGCATCAAGCCGCTCGATCACCCCGCGCAACGTGCCGCCGAAGAAGTCGCTCAGATTCGCCGATGGCGCAAAGGCGCGCCCCGCGCCGGGAGCGAAGCGATCCACGAAAATCTGGTAGATCACGGCCTCTTGCGCCCACGCGGGCGGGGCTAAGGTGTCCACGGTGTAGGCGAAGGTGCAGCCGACCTCTCGTGGAGGCAACACGGGCGTCACGTCCGTCTCGCCGAAGGCGCGCCGCGTCTCCGCGATGATCACCGCTTCCGCTGACGGCCAATCAGCGAAGACCCACGCTCCAGTGCGCAGCTCCGCGCCGATGCGATAGCGCACCAGCGTGCCCTCCGGCTGACCGGGCAGCGCGGCCTCCCAATGTTGTTGATAGCGCCAGAGCAGGCTGTCCCACGTCGTCTGCGTTAGTGTGAAGCGCATCCGCGTGCTCTCTGGCGTGGGCTGGCTGCCATCTGTTGTGTAGAAGGCATACAGCGCCACGACCGGCAACGTCTGCGCGATGGTCACATGGAGCGTCACCGGCGCGTGAGGCAGCGGATCACGTGGGGTCAACTGCGCTCGGTGCTGAAGTCCCTGCCGGAGCGCCCGGTAGGCCAGCGCCCGCAACGCGGCGGTGTGATACGTTCCAAAGATGACGTGTTCTTCCATCCGTTTCCTCTTTACGGCTAACCTTGCAGCAGATGCACGACCGTCGCCCCGGTACCGCCCTCTTGCTGGGCCGCAGGCTCGTGCGATTTCGCCAGGGGATGTTCGCCCAGGAAGCGCTGCACCTCCCGGCGCAGCGTGCCCGTGCCCTTCCCATGCACGATGCGCACCCAGGGCAGGCCGGCCATCACGGCCTCATCGAGATAGCGATCCAGGCGCGCCAGCGCCTCCTCTGCGGTGAGGCCCCGCAGATCGAGCTGGATGCCCGGTGAAGGACGGCGTTCCGGCAGCGAAATTCGCTCGCTCTCGGCTGCCTGCGGCGGCTGCCCTCGCTGCACCAATTCGAGATCGGAGAGGGGCACGCGCGTGCGCGCCGGCCCGGCCTGCACCGTGGCCTCGTCCCCCTCGATCTCCACCACCGTCCCTTGCACGCCGAGCGCACGCAGGCGAACAGTATCGCCGACGCGCACGGGGCCGGTATCCCGCTCCGGCAGCGAGACGAGCTCCGGCAACGGGAGCGCCTCGGTGAGCGGGAGCGCCGCTTCAAGCGCGTCGAGCTCCTGCGCCGCCTCGGTCACGGCCTCCTGGAGTTCCACCTGCGGGACGGCGCGGAGCCGCGCGCGCAACTGGCGCAGCTCGTCGTGGAGCGCCTCCAGCGCGGTCTGCGCCTCAGATTCGGCCTGGCGGAGCACCTCCTGGCGCTCGCTCTCGATCTTCTCCAGGCGCGTTCGCAGCCGGGCCGCTTCCGCTTCGACGGCGACGCGGGCCTCGTGCGCTGCGTCTCGCTCGCGGGCGGTCTGGACGCGCAATTTGTGCAGATCGTCGAGCATGTCTTCGGCGCGAAGCTCCTCGCCGGAGATCATCCCCTGCGCCTCCTTGACGATAGCCTCCGGCATCCCCAGCCGCCGCGCAATGGCGAAGGCGTTGGAGCGCCCCGGCAGGCCGATCGTGAGCCGGTAGGTGGGGGCCAGCGTCTCGGTGTCGAACTCCATTGAGGCGTTCTGCACGCCGGGCACGTTGTGCGCGTAGAGCTTCAGCTCCGGGTAGTGGGTCGCCACGAAGGCGGTGACGCGCCGCTGCCGAAAGGCCTCGAGCAACGCGCGCGCCAGCGCCGCGCCCTCGGCGGGATCGGTCCCGGCCCCCAGCTCGTCGAGCAGGACCAGCGAGCGATGATCCACCTTCCCCAGGAAGGAGAGGATGTTAGCCAGGTGCGAGGAGAAGGTCGAGAGGCTCTGTTCAATGGATTGCTCGTCGCCGATGTCGGCGTAGACCGACTCGAAGCAGGAGAGCGCCGAGCCGGAATCCACCGGGATGTGCATCCCCGCTTGCGCCATCAGCGCCAACAGGCCGACGGTCTTCAGCGAGACGGTCTTGCCGCCAGTATTCGGCCCGGTGATGATGAGGATGTGCGTCTCCGCATCGAGCTCCACATCCACCGGGACGACGCTATCGGGGAAGAGTAGGGGATGGCGGGCGCGGCGCAGGCGCACCGTGGCCCCCGCGCGGAGATTGTCGCCGCTGGTTGCCGCTGGCTGCGTCGGGATCGCCATAATCTCCGGCTCGGTGGCGGCGATCTCGTCGGCGTAACGGGCCTTGGCGAAGGTCAGGTCAAGCTCGGCCAATGCGGTGACGGTCGCGTCAATCTCCTCGCCGTAGTGGGCGACTTCCTGAGAGAGCGCCGCCAGGATGCGATGGATCTCCTGCTGCTCGGCCAGCGCAAGCTCGCGCAAGGCGTTGTTGAGTTCCACTACCGCCATCGGCTCCATGAAGAGCGTGACCCCGCTGGAGGAGCGGTCGTGGACGATACCCGACACCTGGCCTTTGAAATCGGCCTTGACGGGGATGACGAAGCGCCCCTCGCGACGGGTGATGACGGCCTCTTGCAGATACCGCGCCATCGAGGATGAGGAGATCATCCGTTGGAGGCGCTCCTGAATGCGTTCCTGGGAGATGCGGAGCTCCCGCCGGATGCGCGCGAGCTCCGGCGATGCCGTATCGCGCACCTCGCCGCGCTCATCTAGGACGCGCGCGATCTCATCGGCCAGGGGACGCAGGTCGTTGATCCGCCAGGCGATGTCGGCCAGGGCGGGGAATTGTGCGTCGAGCCGGGAGAGCAGCTTGCGCACGCGATCCGCCCCCAGCAGCGTGTTTCGCACCCGCAACAGGTCGCTGGGATCGAGGGTGACGCCGTGCCGCGCGTTGTCGGTGAGGGGGCGCACGTCGCTCACGCCGCCCAGCACAAAATCGGGATGCGATACCAACAGTGTGCGCGCTTCCTGAGTCAGTTGCAATCGCTCGCGCACCTCGCGCGCATCGGTCGTGGGCAGCAGGGCCTTGACCAGTGCCTGCCCACCGGAGAAGTCGGTGTACGTAGCCAGCCGTTCGAGGATTTTAGGGTATTCGAGAGTTAGATAATGTCGGTCCATTTTCAGTTTGCCAGGCGTAATCCCGGAGGATAGCCGGTGAATTCAAAAATCAACAACACCTTGCGATAAATATCCATGACCGGGCGCAGATGGGGCCAGAGCGCCGATTGGGTGAAGGCGGCCCGCGCCGATTGCCACAGCGCCAGGTTGTTCCACGGCGTGGTGGTGATGGTTCCCCAGAAGTTCGCCAGGAGCGCCAGTATCACAATCGCCAGTCCCAATCCCAGGATGCCCCCTAACACGAAATCCAGGGGGCCAAGAAGCGCGCGCGGTTCCTCCATGCTAAAGCACAATATTTGTTCATAGGCGATAAAAAAGGCCACGACAAAGGTGATGAACATGATGGCCTGCAGGTTGACCACCGAGGTGCCGGTGGCCCCCAGGGCCGCGCTGATGCGGATGGCTAAGTCGTAGAATGCCGCTATCAACAACGCGATCAAGCCTGCCAGCCAGGCGCTGAGATATAATCCCAACCACGCCAGGAGCATTTTGACCGTGCGCTGGGTCGCGCCCCAGGTCGCCAGCCCGATCCCCACGATAATGAGCAAGACATCTAACGCGGTCATGGGTTCTCTCCTAATTCCAGGCTAACGCGGTCGTAAAACCGGGGGGAACCCCTCGATAAAGAAGGGATAAAAGAGCGATGAGTAGTAATACATCACATTGAGCAACGCGGCGCGCATGGCCGAGCCGGCATACGTGGCGCTGAGTGCAGCGTAGGCGTTGTAGTTATCCCAGGGCGTGTTGACCATCCAGCCCACCGCGCTGAGAATGGCGCTCATAAAAAGCGCTGCCACCACGACCCCGACCACGCCGCCCAGGATATTATCCACCACCTTGAGTTTGGGCAGGTCGGTATCGGGGAAAGAGGCGCGCATGACGAAGAAGTAGATGATAAACATCAGCGCCAGCAGAATGATGAAGATCGTGCCCTCCAGGAAGTTGGGCGCGCCCCTGGACAGATCGGAGAGACGATCCGCGACCGGCTTGTAGAGCAAAGCGGCGATCAGCGTTGACAGGTACACACCGAAGATCATGATCAGCGCCCGGATGAACCGTTGGGTAGCCATAAACAGTACAAGGAGCACGCCTACTATGAGCAAGAGCAGATCCAATAACGACATATCACCACCTCCCTACTTTGCGCCTGTGCGGATAAAATCTATGTGCATTATACCATAACCGGCTTCAATCAGGCGCACACTCGCTAGCACAACAACCGCGAGGGGGACAGTCCCCCTCGCGGCCTGGATTTAATGGTATTGGCAGGCGATGGCTCAGGCGTGTATCAGCACTACCTCTGACGATTCTTCCTCGCCTTGCTCGAACTTGAAGCTTTCGTCACAGCCCAGACAGAGCGCCGTATCCTTGTTGGATTGCACCAGCGTTCCCCCACAAACGGGACAGGGATTCGGCAGCGGGCGTTTCCACGAGGTAAATTCGCACGCAGGCCAGTTGGCGCAGCCGTAGAAGACCCGACCTCGCTTGGTGCGCTTGATCACTACCTCGCCCTGGCACTGGGGACACGTCACCCCGATCTTCTCCAACCATGGCTCGGTATAGCGGCACTGGGGGAAGTTGGAACAGCCGATGAACTTCCCGTATCGCCCCCAGCGAATCAGCAATGGCTCGCCGCACTCCGGGCAATCGCGCCCCACCGGCTCAACCTGATCAATCTTGGGGATTGCCTCCTCCGCTTTTTGGAGCGTGACCTCAAAAGGCCCATAGAACTCGTGCAGCAGCGACACCCATGCCCGCTCTCCCTCGGCGACTTCGTCCAGCTGTTGCTCCATCTGCGCAGTGAAGTCCACGTTGATCAGGTCGGGGAAGTGCTCCACCAACAGATCGTTGACCAACGTCCCCGTCTCCGTAGGATGCAGGCGTTTGCTCTCGCGCATCACATAGCCCCGGCTCTGCAAGGTTCCCAGCGTGGGGGCGTAGGTAGAAGGCCGCCCGATGCCATATTCCTCTAGCGTGCGGATCAGCGAAGCATCGGTGTAGCGCGGCGGCGGTTGGGTGAAGTGTTGCTCAGGCAACAACTGCAACAGATTCAGCACCGCACCCACTGGTAGGAACGGCACCGGTGATCCATTTTCGCCGTTGGCGTCCTCGTCTTTGGTCTCCTCGTAGAGCACCAGGAAGCCGGGGAAGCGCAACGCCGAACCCGACGCGCGGAAGAGATAGGGCCGCTCCGCCCCCTTGCCCGCCAAGATCTCCAGGCTCACCGTATCGTAGAGCGCCGGTTGCATCTGGCTCGCCACGAAACGTCGCCAGATCAGATCGTAGAGACGGTACTGATCCCGCTTGAGATATGACTTCATTGACTTGGGCGTGCGCAGTACACCTGTGGGGCGGATCGCCTCGTGCGCTTCCTGCGCGCCCTTGACCCGCGTCTTGTAGACCGGCGGCTCGGAGGGCAGAAAGCCCTCGCCGTAACGCTCCGCGATGTAATCCCGCGCCTCGGCCTGCGCCTGGGGGGCGATGTGCGTGCTGTCGGTGCGCATGTAGGTGATCAGGCCGACCGGCTGTCCATTGCCCAGGTCCACCCCCTCATAGAGCTGCTGCGCGATCCGCATTGTGCGCTTGGCCGTGAAGCCCAGCTTGCGCGAGGCCTCCTGCTGCAACGTGCTCGTCGTGTAGGGGGCCGATGGGTTACGCCGCCGCTGCCCCTGCTTCGATTTGGCGACCTCGTAGAGCGCCGCCTCCAAATCCGCGAGGATGGGAGCCAGCGCCTCCTCAGAGCCGAGCGAGACCTCCTCGCCCCTGATGCGCGCCAGCCGCGCCTTGAACTGAGGGCGCTCGCCGGCCTCGTCCCATGCCTGGGGCGTGAGCAACGCCTCCAGCGTCCAGTATTCCTCCGGCTCGAAGGCGTCAATCTCCCGCTCTCGCTCCACAATCAGCCGCAGGGCCACCGATTGCACCCGCCCTGCCGACAGGCGGCTGCGTACCTTCCGCCAGAGCAGCGGGCTGAGCTTGTAGCCCACCAGGCGGTCGAGCACGCGCCGGCCCTGCTGCGCATCCACCAGATCCATGTTGATGCGGCGCGGATTGGCGAAGGCGCGTTCGATGGCCTCGTCGGTGATCTCGTGAAAGACGACCCGATGCACGTTCTCCGGGTCTACGTCCAGCACTTCGCGCAAGTGCCAGGCGATGGCCTCGCCCTCGCGGTCGGGGTCGGTGGCGAGATAGACCTCCGCCGAACGCTGCGCTGCTTTCGCCAGCTCTTTGACAACCGCGCGTTTCTCGTTGGGGACGCGATACTGCGGTTCGAAATTGTTCTCGACATCCACCGAGAGCTTCGAGCGCAGCAGATCGCGGATGTGCCCGACCGACGCCTTGACCGTGTAGCCCTTCCCCAAAAAGCGGCCCACCGTGCGCGCCTTGGTGGGCGACTCCACGATGACGAGCTTGCCCGTGGGTTTGGGCGGCGCCGGTTTGGGGGGCGGCGTCAGCCCTTCGTGCTGCGGTGTGCGGCCCATGCGGAACATCTTGGTCCCGCACTCTGGACACTTTCCTTGCGTAGCGGGTTGGCCCTTCGCCGTGAATACCGGCGTGGGTTCGATCATCTGTCGCTTCTCTTTACACTTAAAGCAATAGGCTTCTTTGTTTATTTCTTCAGGCATGTAATTTACTTCCCTTCGCTTATCACAACAAACGGAGGGCATCATAAAGGAAAGCGCGCATCTGTCAAGTGGGGCCTGTTCGTCACAAAAAAGCGGGGACGGCGCGCGCACCGTCCCCGCTTCACAAATCTCGGTTAGAGATAGCGCTCTTCATCCTGCGCCCGCAGGTGCTCGACCACCTCGCGCACGCGCTGGGCCTGCTCACGGGTGGTGATCAGCAGGGCATCGGGCGTGTCCACCACGACGATGTCTTCCAGACCGATCGTCGCCACCAGCCGGGGCGTCTGCGCGAAGACCAGCGTTCCCTGTGAATCAATCGGCAGCTGCGCGCCCGGCCCAACGTGGATATTGCCCTCGGCGTCGGCCTCGTCGGTGTGCAGCGCCATCACCGCGGCCCAGCCGCCCACATCCGACCAACCCAATTCGACCGGGATGACGGCGACCTGTTCCGCGCGCTCCATGATCCCGTAGTCAATCGTCTCCTTGCGCACCTGCGGCCACTGTTCCGCCACCACCTGGGGATAGGTCCCGACGGACAGCGCGGCCTCTAAGGCGGTGAGCGTCTCCCCTAGTTCCGGCATGAGCCGTTCGATCTCCTCCAGGATGCGCGCCGTCTGCCAGATGAACATACCGCTGTTCCAATAATAGCTGCCCGCCGCAACGAAGGTCTCCGCAGTGGGCGGATCGGGCTTTTCAGTGAAGCGCGCCACGCGGTAGACGTTGAAGTCGCCCGCCGGCTCCAGGGGAGCACCACGGTTGATGTAGCCGTAGCCGGTGGCGGGGTAGGTCGGCTCGATGCCCAATGTCACCAGATAGCCGCGCTGCGCTACCGTCGCCGCCGCCAGCAAGACCTGCTGGAAGACTTCGACCTTGCGGATGAAATGATCCGCCGTGAGCACCATCATCACGGCTTCGGGATCGCGCCGGTGCAGATGCAGCGCCCCCAAGCCGATGCATGAGGCCGTGCCCCGGCCCTCTGGCTCGACGATGAAGTTCTCGCGGGGGAGCTCCGGCGCCTGGGCCGCTAACGGCTCGACCTGCTCGGCAGCCGTGACCACCAGGATGTGCTCCATCGGCAACAACCCGCGCAAGCGATCCAGCGACAGCTGAAACATGGACCGCTCGCCGAAGAGGGTCAACGTCTGTTTGGGATGTGCGCGGCGGCTGAGAGGCCACAAGCGCGTGCCCCCGCCCCCGGCCATAATCAACGCGTAAAGATGTTCCTGCATACGTTTCACTCCGTTTCGGTCTCGTAAGGCGCATCCGGCTCTCGCGCCACCATGTATTGCAGCGCGCCGACCTGACGCACCATGCCCTTCAATTCCATCATCACCAGGGCGCTGCTCACCTGCTCGATGGGCAACGCCGCCGCCCGTGCGAGTTCATCAACGTGACACGGCTCGACGCCCAGCTGTTCGAGGAGCGCCGCCTCCGTGGGGTTGTCGGGCAGGAGCTCGCGCGCCACCTGCTTCTCCGCCAGCTGATCCAGCTGTAGCGTCTCCAGGACGTCGCGTACCTCGGTGACGATGGCCGCGCCGTCGCGCAGCAAGCGGTTGGCTCCGGCAGAGGTGTCGCGCAGGATATTGCCGGGCACGGCGAAGACCTCGCGCCCCTGGTCGGCGGCGAAGTCGGCGGTGATCAGCGCCCCGCTGGTCAGGCCGGCCTCAACGACAACCACACCCAGGCTCATCCCGCTGATGATGCGGTTGCGCGGGGGAAAGTTCGAGGCTTCGGGGCGGGTTCCCAGGGGATAATCGCTGATGACAGCGCCGTTCTCGATGATCTCGGCGGCCAACTTGCGATGTTCCGCCGGGTAGATGTGATCCACGCCGCTGCCCAAGATGGCGATGGTGCGCCCGCCTGCGTCGAGGGCGGCGCGATGCGCCACACCATCAATGCCACGCGCCAGCCCGCTGATCACCGTCACGTTGTTACGGGCCAGATCGGAGGCCAATTGCCGCGCCACCTCGCGCCCGTAAGGCGTCGCCTTGCGCGTCCCCACCAGCGCCACCGCCCACTCATCCGCCGGGGTCAATGTCCCACGCACGAAGAGCACCGGGGGTGGGTCGGGGATTTGCAATAACAGGGAAGGATAATCGGGACTGTCCCAGGTAAGCGCCTGGGCGCCGGCCTCCGCGACACGAGCCAATACCACGTCCAGATCCAACTGCTGCCGGCAGCTCAGCAGATTGCTCAACGAGCGGCGATCCAGTCCCACCTCGCGCAGGGCTGCGGCGGGTGCTTCCCAGGCGGTCTGGATGTCGCCGAAATAATCCAGGAGCGCCCGCAATCGCACCGGCCCGATGCCGCGCACCAGATTGAATCCTAGCCAGTAGCGGAGTTGCTCCACGATATTTGCCTCGCTTCCCAGACGCTAAGGCCAGCGCTGTCTTGAATCAACGCGCTGCGTTTGCAGCGTTAATCTGTGGGGGATAATAAGCCCGGCAGCAGGTTGATGACCATGCGGCCAGTGGTGAGATCCAGCTCTTTGACAACTTCCCGCACACCAGGGATCAAAATTTCGCCACGGGCGCCATGCACGATGTAGACATCGTTGGCGTTAGGCAACGCCAACACCTCTACGATCTCACCCAGCGCCTCGCCGGTGGTCGTTTCCACCTGCAAACCCGCCAGTTGGAAGTGATAGTACTCATCCGTTTCCAGAGGAATGGCATCTTCCAGGGCGACGTAGAGCCACATCCCCCGGAGCAGCTCAGCGGCATTACGATCTTCGCACCCGACCAGTTCCAACAGCAGCACGTCGTGGTGCACTCGCCCTTGTTTGACTGCATAACGGCGGTAGTCTGACCCGACGTAGAGATAGGGGAGCGTTGCCAGCCGTTCCGGGTAGTCGGTGAGGATCTCGACCCGGAGTTCTCCCCGGACGCCGTGCGGGCGCAGCACACGCCCGACAGCTAAGTAACGAGGCTCAGGTTGCTTCATCAGCGAACCTGAGCCTGCACGATTTGATTCAAGGCCCGGATGGCCGGGATCATACGATCTCCAGCGTGACCTTCTTCCCCATCTTGGCGCCCAAGACACGGGACAACGAACGCATCGCGTTGATGGTGCGGCCATCACGGCCAATCATCCGCCCCATATCCTCAGGGGCCACGCGCAGCTCGAGAACGAGAGAGGTTTCCCCCTCGATCTCAGAGACATTCACAGCCCCGGGATCATCCGCCAGCGACTTGCTGATGAACTCAACCAATTCCTTCACTGCAGACATTGCGACTCCTCCTTAAGGTGTGTGAAAGGGACAAAACTAAATAACCAGGTGTCTATGAGAAGACCTAAGTGATGGGAGTGCTTTATGCCTCCTCTTCCTCAACTTGCGGCTCAGACTGTTCACGTCGAACCGGGTTGGTCTTGGGGCTAATCACGCGCTGGGCGGCTGCGGCCTCGGCCTCCGCCACCAAAACGTCAAGCGCCTCACCCGCCCGCAGGCGCGCCAAACGCTCGATAGTCCCCGCATTCTTGAGCATGCGCGCCACGGCATCCGTGGGTTGTGCGCCCACGCCCAGCCAATGCAACGCGCGCTCTTCTTTGAGCTGCACCGTCTCCGGCTCCGTGCGTGGATTGTAAAAGCCGATGACCTCGACGAATTTGCCATCCCGAGGAGCTGTAGATTCGGCCACCACGATCCGGTAGCTCGGTTGTTTCTTGCCCCCCACTCGACGCAATCTTATCTTAAGCATATGCCTCCTGTCCTTTATGTAGAAGTTGTAGTTGATGGTACCCACGTTATCACGTGGAGCCACGCATTTTAGAAAAGCCGGGGAAGTCCCATACCGCCCCGTAGCTTACCACCTTTGCCCAGCTGCTTGATGAGCTTTTGCATCTGCCGATGTTGCATCAATAACTGGTTGATCTCCTGTACCTCGGTCCCACTGCCCCGCGCAATGCGCCGTTTGCGGCTCGCGTTGAGCACGCGCGGATTGCGCCGTTCCTCAGGCGTCATGGAGAGAATGATCGCCTCCACCCGTTTGAGCTGCTGCTCCGTTTGATCCATGGGCAGGTCCTTCACCAGTCGGTTAGCCCCAGGCAACATCGCTAAAATCTCCTGGAGCGGCCCCATCTGGCGGAGCTGGCGCAGTTGATCCAAAAAGTCTTCGAGATCGAACTGCCCCTTGCGGAGCTTCTGCTCCATCTCCTGCGCTTGTTGCTCATCGTAGGTGGCTTCGGCTTTTTCAATCAGGGTGAGCATATCGCCCATCCCCAGAATGCGCGAGGCCAGCCGCTCTGGATGGAAAGGTTCCAGCGCGCCGAGCTTCTCACCGGTTCCCAGATACTTGATGGGTACACCCGTGACGGCCCGCATACTGATCGCTGCTCCGCCCCGCGCGTCGCCGTCCACCTTCGTCAAAATCAGGCCGGTCAAATTCACGTACTCGCGGAAGCCTTGCGCGATGTTGACGGCCTCCTGGCCGGTCATGGCATCGGCCACCAGGAGCACCTCGACGGGCCGGACACGTCCCTGAATGGCGGCTAACTCGGCCATCATGTCATCGTCAATCTGTAGACGACCGGCGGTATCGAGCAGGACCACATCGGTACCACGTTCGCGGGCGGCTTGCACCCCTTGGGCGCAAATCTCCGGCGGGGCCACTTTGCCGCGCTCGCTGTAGACGGGGATGTTGAGCTGGCGGCCCAGCACCTCGAGCTGCGTGATCGCCGCCGGGCGATAAGTGTCGCCCGCTACCATCATGGGGAAGCGCCCCTTCTCACGCAGTTGCCGGGCCAGCTTCGCCACCATTGTCGTCTTGCCGGAGCCTTGCAGGCCCACGAGCATGATGACATAGGGTGCAGTCCCCGTCAATTGCAGCCGTCCCGGTTCGCCCAGCGTCGTTACCAATTCCTGATGAACGATCTTGACGACCTGTTGGGCTGGATTCAGCGCGCGCGCTACCTCTTCGCCAACCGCTTCCGTCCGCACGCGGGCTACGAAATCTTTGACTACCTTATAGTTAACGTCCGCTTCGAGCAGCGCCAACCGAATTTCTCGGAGCACTGCATCTACATCTTCTTCGCGGAGTACTCCCCGCTTGCCCATCCGGTCAAAGACCGTTTGTAGTTTCTCTGTTAGTGATTCAAACATAATATCCCGATGTGAGTCAATTGCCTACATTCTAATGGATATTGGGAAATCGTCAAGCGCAAAAAGGCGCACTTCCTTAATAGAAATCGCCAGCCGCTTGCCAAACGGCCAGTTCCGGGCATAATACAGCTAATAGAATCCGTATATTGTTGCAGCGAGTGTAAAGGTGAAGAGGATGAAGATAAAACGAACACCCATACGTTTGATTCGCACGCTGATTGTGAAAGAGCGCGAGCGCCGTCGGCAACGCAGCCGCACCGGTTTCAGCCTGGTGTTGCGCATCGTAGCAGTCGCGCTGTTGATCGCGTTTATCACCAGCTTTCTTGCCATGGGATTGGGCGTGGGGCTGGCCGCAGCCGGCTACGCCGCCATCACTGAGGGACTGCCCACCCCCGAAGATGTGCAGCAGATCTCCGAACAGAGCTTCGAGACCACCAAAATCTATGACCGCCACGGCAATTTGATCTATGAGGTGATCGATCCTACGGCTGGCGACCGCCACTGGATGAGCTTTGCGGAACTGCCTGATTATATCACCTGCGGCACGGTCGCGATGGAGGACCGCACCTTCTGGGAAAATCCCGGCATCAACCCACGCGGTCTTATGCGCGCCTTTGTGAACAACCTGCGTGGCTTGCCTGTGCAGGGTGGCTCGTCCATCACCCAACAGGTCGTCAAAAACTCCGTTATCCCACTCGAACAGCGTTATGAGCAGAGCTATACCCGCAAGCTCGAAGAGGTGCTGATTTCGCTGGAGCTGACGCGGCTGTATGAGAAGGAGCAAATTCTGGAATGGTATCTCAATACCAACTTCTACGGCAATCTGGCCTACGGGATTGATGCGGCGGCGCGCGTCTACTTTGGCAAATCCGCCCGCGATTTGACGCTCTCTGAGGCGGCGACGCTCATCGCCATCCCTCAGTCGCCGCTGCTTAACCCTTTTGACCGGCCCGAATCGGCCCTGAGCCGCCGCGATTTGGTCATCGAGACAATGTTGTTGGAGGGGTGTATCAACCAACAACAAGCCAATCAAGCCCTGGCGGAGCGTTGGGACCTCGCTTCTTCGACGCAACGCTTCGACATCCAGGCGCCGCACTTTTCGATGTACGTGCGCCGCCAGCTGGAAGAACGCTTCGGCCCGGAGCTGGTCGCCGGCGGGGGGCTGCAGGTCTATACCACGCTCGATCTGGCGTTGCAGAATCAGACGCAGTGCGTGGCGCAGGCCTATCTCCGCATCCTCAGCGGCGAATATCCCGACGAGGTAATCGCCGAGGCGCTGAACGCGGGCTGTCAGGCTGCGCAATATCTTCCCGATGTGCCCGCAAGCCGTATCGGCAACGATTACAATGTCAACAACGCGGCGGTCGTGGTGATTCGGCCTACCACGGGTGAGGTGCTCGCCATTCTGGGCAGCGCCGACTACTGGAACGATGAGATCAACGGAAAGTTCAACGTGGCTGTGGATGGGTTGCGCCAACCCGGCTCTTCGTTCAAGCCCTTCACCTACGTGACGCTGCTCTCGCAGGGTTACAACGCCGCGCACATGTTCCTGGATGTGCGCCAGGCTTTCGATCAAGGGCCGGGGCTGGCCCCCTACGTACCGGAAAACTACACCCGCGATTATCACGGCCCGGTGAGCCTCCGCAGTGCGCTGGCGAACTCTTACAATATCCCGGCGGTTGAGGCGATGTCTATCACCGGCGTAGATACGGTGCTGCGCACGGCGCACAGCATGGGCATCACCACGCTTAACCGGGGCCTGCAATACTATGGCCTCAGCCTCACGCTAGGCGGCGGCGAGGTGCATCTGATTGATATGGTTTATGCCTTCAGCGTCTTTACCAATAACGGCGTGATGTATGGCGAGCCGATCCCCGAAAACGAGCGCCTCGAGGGCTTTGCCGAATTGCACCCCGTCAGCATTCTACGAGTAGAAAATCGCAACGGAGAGATTCTCTATCAGTACAATCAGCCGGAGACGCGCCAGGTGCTTGAGCCGCGACTGGCCTACCTTATCACCGACATCCTCTCCGACCGCCGCGCCCGTATCCCTGCGTTTGGCTCGCCCAATCCGCTGGAGCTCTCTGACGCGCGTCCGGCTGCGGGCAAGACCGGCACCACCAACGATTTTACCGACAACTGGACCGTCGGCTACACGCCCCAATACGTCACGGGCGTCTGGATGGGCAATACCGACAGCCGGGATAAGATGATCAATACGCCCGGCTCGCGGGGCGCTTCGTACATCTGGCACGCCGTGATGGAGTATTTGCATCAGGATGAACCCATCGTCCCCTTCACGCGCCCGGAGGGTCTTGCACAGGTCTCAGTTTGCGCGGTTTCGGGGCTGCGTCCCAATGGGCATTGCCCCGTCACCACCGAGCTGATGATCCCCGGTACGGAACCGACCGAGGTTGACACCGTGCATCAGGTCTTCCTCATCAACCGCGAGACGGGTAAGCTGGCGACCATCTACACCCCGCCGGAGCTCGTCGAGGAGCGTATCTTCGAGGTCTATCCCCCGGAGGCGCAGGACTGGATCGCGAGCCTGCCGGAGGATCGCCGCCCGCCCGTGCCGCCCACCGAGTACGATACGATCTACGGGCCGAATCTCACCGGGGCGGAAGTGGCGGTTATCTCACCCACCGCTTACTCCTACGTCAACGGCGTCGCCCCCATCATCGGCAACGCGCGTGGCGGGAACTTCGCCTTCTTCCGGCTGGTCTTCGGGCGCGGTATGAATCCCACCGAGTGGATGCGGATTGGCCCTGATCACGGCCATCAGGTGGATCAGAATGTGCTGGAGTTCCTCGATACCACGGGGCTGACCGATGGGCTTTACACGCTACAACTGCAAGTCATTGATCACGATCAGAGCGTGCGGCAGGCCTCGATCCAGCTCACCATTGACAACACGCCGCCCGTTGTTGATCTGACGTACCCGCCCGTGGGGGCCGAATTCGAGTACGGCTACACGGAATGGGTCAACATCCACGCCGAGGTGAACGATAACTACGCTATTGGGCGGGTGGAATTCTACCATAACGATGAAGAGACGCCCTTTGCCGTGCGCACCGTCGCGCCCTACAACGTCAATTGGCGGCTAGGTAACATCGGCGAACACACCTTCTTTGTGCGGGTCTACGACGCTGCCGGAAATGTTACCGAGAGCGATTCGGTACGCATCCGCGTCATCGCCCGCGAAACGACACCGTGAGCTCACGAACCAGGTAGGACAGGTTGTCAATCTATCCTACCTTCAAATGAAAACGGGGCAGCCATGGCTGCCCCGTTTGGGTTGTTGAGCGTTTGCCTAATGGCGCTCTGCCAGCCAGCGCGCCACAACCTTCTGCAGTTCCGCTGCAATGGACGGGATGAAAATCAGCGGTAACATCTCCAGCCACTCATCCAATTCCAGGGGAAGTGTGTTGAAGATCGGCTGGAAGAAGGGCACATAGACCACCATTAACAGCAGCGCAACTGAGAAACCAACCGCGTATTGCATATACTTGTTGGTGAAGATGCCCAGTTTGACCAACGGATACCGCTCCGAGCGCGCGGTATAGGCCCGGAAGAGCTCCGAAAGCACTAACGTCACAAAAGCCATCGTTTGCGCGGTAAGCCGGGGATCGGTGCCCATCTCAGGCGCGAAGTGATGATAACCGCGCCAGTAGGCCAGCAAGACGGTCACTGTGATCGCCACGGTTTGCACCAGGACGCCTGCTATCATCTCCCGATTGATCACCGGCTCCTGCGGCGGTCGCGGCGGACGCTCCATCAGATCGGGATCGCCCTTTTCCAGCCCCAACGCCAGCGCGGGCGCGCCATCGCTCAGCAGGTTGAGCCACAACAGCTGGATCACGGTGAGGGGACTGTCCCAGCCCATCAGAATGGCGCTGAAGATGATCATAATTTCCGCCACATTGCAAGAGAGCAGGAAGTAGACGAACTTGCGGATGTTGGAGTAGATGATGCGCCCCTGCTCGATGGCGCTGACAATCGAGACGTAGTTGTCATCGGTGAGCACCATATCGGCGGTCTGCTTGGAAACATCCGTGCCGGTGATGCCCATCGCCACGCCGATGTCGGCGCGCTTGAGCGCGGGCGCATCGTTGACGCCGTCGCCCGTCATCGCGACGACGTGGCCCCTGGCCCGCAGCGCTTCCACGATGCGCACCTTGTGATGCGGGGACACCCGCGCAAAGACATCCACGCGATCAATGATCTCCTGCAACTCCGTGTCACTCATCTCCTCGAGCTGTTTACCGGAAATCACTTCGCTGCCGGGCCGCAAAATCCCGATCTCGCGGGCAATCGCCGCAGCCGTGGCCGCGTAGTCGCCCGTTACCATCACCGTGCGCAGCCCTGCGCCACGGGCCTTTCTCACTGCCGGGGCCACCTCCGGGCGCGCCGGATCAATCATCCCCTGCAAGCCCAGGAAAATCAACTCGCGCTCTATATCAGCGGGCTTAGGCTCTTCGGGAACGGTCTCCAATGGACGATAGGCGAAGCCCAACACGCGCAGCGCATCCGAGGCCATCGCCACATTGGCCTCCAAAATGGCCTCGCGTTGCTCCTCAGTCAGCGGCACGATCCCATCTGCCAGCTGCACATGGGTGCAATGCTCCAAGACAAGATCGGGCGCGCCCTTCACCAGCGCCAGATAACGCTGATTATCGAGCGTAAAGGCGCTCTCTCCCTTCCAGGCGTGGATCGTCGTCATGCGCTTGCGCTCGGAGTCGAAAGGGATCTCCGAAATGCGGGGGAAGTCCGCGTGCAAGTCGCGGCTCCAATAGCCGGCCTTGGCCGCCGCTACAATCATCGCCCCCTCGGTAGGATCGCCCACCATGCGATAGCCTTCCGTATTCTCAAGGCCAGATTCCAACACCGCATCGTTGCACAGGAGGCCGACCCACAATACGCGCTGCAACGCCTGATCCGCTGTGGGATCAACCTCTTTGCTACCGCGCGCGAATTTACCCACTGGATTGTAGCCCCGGCCACTCACCTCGTAGAAGTTGTCCGCCGCCTGGATACGTACCACGGTCATCTCATTCTGTGTCAGTGTCCCGGTCTTGTCGGAGCAGATGACCGTCGCCGAACCGAGCGTCTCTACCGCCGACAGTCGCCGAATCAGCGCGTGGCGCTTCACCATCTCCTGCATTCCCAGCGCCAGGCAGATCGTCACGACCGCGGCGAGGCCCTCCGGGACCGCCGCAATCGCCAGACTCACCGCCAGCATGAAGAATCCCTGTATCAGTTCGAAGGTCAAGGGCTGACCATCAATCAGTGCGCGTGCCACCCCGATCAAAAAGACCAGGCCACAAATTACCAGGCTCCCGATGCCGATGGTCTTCCCCAACTGATCGAGCCGGCGCTGCAATGGCGTGGCCTCCTCCTCCACGGCCTGGATCATCTCGGCGATCTTGCCCATCTCGGTCTGCATTCCAGTCGCCGTGACCACAGATGTGCCCCGTCCATAGCTGACCATCGTGCTCATATAGGCGCAGTTGCGGCGATCCCCCAGGGTTGCGTCATTCGGGAACACATCCTGCGCGCGTTTGTTCACCGGCATGGATTCGCCGGTCAGCGAGGCCTCTTCCACTTTGAGGTTAGCGCTATCGAGCAAGCGCACATCCGCCGGGATGATGTTGCCAGCCTCGAGGAGGACAATGTCACCCGGCACCAGCTCGCGGCTGGGAATAGTGATCCGGTGAGCATCGCGCAAGACGTGCGCATCGGGGGCGGCCATCTTCTTGAGCGCGGCCAGGGACTCCTCAGCTTTACTCTCCTGAATCACTCCGATCGCGGTGTTCAACACCACAATCGCCATGATCACCACTGCTTCGATAATATCTCCCATGAAGGCGGAAATCACCGCGGAGACGATCAGGATCATCACAATGAAATCGCTCAGCTGCGCGAGAATGCGCTGCCAGAGTGGTATCGGGGGCTTCTCTTGTAGTTCGTTGTAGCCATAAACCTGCAAGCGACGCTGCGCTTCCTGCGTCGTCAAGCCCGTCTCGGCATCGGTCTCCAACTTGTGGAGCGCCTCAACCACATCCAAGGTAAACCATTTGGTGTTCTTTATTTCTGCCATACCTCCCCCTATTGGGCTGATTGGATAAGTCAGGATTTTAGCACACTCTACGCTACGAGCAAGAGCGCGCGGGATCGGCGGTCACATGAAGCGATCCGATGTTTCGAGTAACTACTCACCCTGGCTTCAAGGGGATCGTCAGATCCCCGTCAAGTCAAAATTATCTAGGACTACATTGTATAGCAGCCTGGAATTTGCTTGTGCCTCCACGCCGGATCTGGCGATCCGGCTAGAGCCTGAGTAGATACTGTTTCGATAGGATTAACAGGATGGAAACCTCATCCTGTTAATCTCGTAAATCCTGTCCAAAGCGGCTCACTCAGTAACAACAAATAGGGCGGCACAGTGTGCCGCCCTATGGGCGTTTGAATCAGCCGTTTCTACTGTTGCGTGGCGACTTCGACGATCTTGGCGAAGGCCTGCGGATCGTTGATGGTCAGGTCGGCCAGCATCTTGCGATCAATCGCGATGTTGGACTTATTGAGCGCATCAATCAAGCGGCTGTAGCTGATGCCGTGCAAGCGCGCCCCCGCGTTGATGCGGGTGATCCACAACCGGCGCAGGTTGCGTCTGCGGTTGCGACGATCGCGGTAGGCGTAAGCCTGGGCCTTCATCCAGGCCTCGTTGGCCCGGCGATAGAGCTTATGGCGCGTGCCGTAATAACCCTTGGTCTGCCTTATAATCTTCTTGTGCCGTCGGCGTGTGACAACTCCACCTTTTACTCTCACGCTACACCTCTACGACTTCTGATCAAGATAGGGAGCCAATCGCTTCACGCGGCGGATGGTCCCGTTGTGTTCGACAACCAGCATTTCGTCATATTGACGCAGTGCTCGCTTTGACTTCTTGCGCCGCAAGTGGCTCTTGCCCTGCTTGGTGCGCATCAACTTACCCTTGCCGCCTTTGGAAAGGCGAAAGCGCTTGGAAGTTGATTTATGAGTTCTGATCTTAGGCACGTTATAACTCCTTCCTAATCTGCAACTTTTTTCTTCTTTGGTGCTAGGACCATCAGCATTGTCCGTCCGTCCAATTGTGGCGCTTGCTCAACGGTAGCAATATCCTCAAGTTCCTGTGCAATTTCGTTCAGCTGTTGGAGTGCGACCTCTGGATAGGTGATCTCCCGACCTCGGAAGCGGACGCGCACTTTGACCTTGTTCCCATCCTCCAGCCAACCGCGAGCGTTCTTGGTTTTGAATCCCAGATGGTGCTTGTTGGTCTTAGGTCGCAAGCCGATCTCTTTGATCTCCACCTGTTTTTGCGCTTTGCGCGCTTCGCGCTCCTTTTTTGACTGTTCGTACAAGAACTTTCCATAATCCATCACCCGTGTTACCGGGGGGGTGGCGTTAGGTGCGACTTCTACGAGATCCAGCCCGGCCTCTTCTGCGGCCCGTAGGGCTTCTCGGATGGGGAGCACCCCCAGATTGTTGCCCTCGGCGTCAATAACCCGCACTTCCCTGGCTCGGATTTGCTGGTTCGCGTAATACTTCTCTCCGCTGATAGTGTCCTCCTTTTTAGACGAGACGGTTAGAATCCAATGCAGCGGTATCATAACATGAATACACGCCTCTGTCAAATGCGATTTGGCTTTTACGGCGTTGGCGTGGCCTCCAGTGTGGGCGTCGGGAGCGGAGAATCGGGCGGTGTGGGGATAGGGGTAGGCGTGTCGGTGGCGGGCAGCGGCGTCGGAGTCGGCGTGAAGGTCGGTGTGGGCGTGGGCGTTTCGGTGACCTCGAGGGTGGGCGTGGGGGTCGGCCCTACGACATTGACGCGCACCTCGGTATCGAACTGTGCGCCCCGGTCATTGGAGGCCACGATGCGGAGCGTGTAGACGCCCGGCGTCAGTCCGGCAGTGCTCCAGCTGGCTAGATGGCCGTTTTCGACTTCGGAGAGATGCGGGCCACTGACCCAG
>DAOTXC010000096.1:0-37599 GCA_034435555.1 Anaerolineae bacterium | reverse complement strand
CTATGATGTCTTCATTATATAATTTCTTCTTACGAGAGTCAACTACCGTCGCGTACCACACACTGCACTGGCGCAAAGGAAGTGAACTTCAATAGGTCACAACTAACTAATATTGATACCAATGTTTAACTATATTAAACTCGTACTTGTTTTTATTTAGTTTTATGATAGAATCTAAGAATAAAAAACGGATTAATATCAGGAGGATTCTTATGACTGCGAAAAGCACACAACGCTCCTGGGCGGCCCCCTTCTTCACCATCTGGACGGGGCAGGCCTTCTCCTTGCTGGGCAGCAATCTGGTGCAGTTTGCCCTTATCTGGTGGCTGACCGCCGAAACGCAATCGGAGGTGGTGTTGGCGACGGCGGCGATGTTAGCCTCGCTTCCCCAGGTCTTCATCGGCCCGTTCGCCGGCGCGCTGGTGGATCGCTGGGATCGCCGCCGGGTGCTGATCATCGCCGATAGCACCATCGCCCTGGCAACGCTCGTGCTCCTGTTCCTCAATCGGGCAGGCGTGATGCAACTCTGGCACATCTACCTGCTCATGTTCGTGCGAGCTGTGGGTGGCTGCTTCCACTGGCCCGCCATGCAGGCTTCGACCTCGCTGATGGTGCCGGAGACGCAGCTGGCGCGCGTCGCGGGCATGAATCAGACGCTCAACGGCGCGATGAGCATCGCAGCTCCGGCCCTGGGCGCTCTCCTGGTCAGCCTCCTGCCGTTGCACGGCGTCCTCGCCATTGACGTGGGAACGGCCCTGTTTGCCATCGTGCCCCTCTTCTTCATCCCCATCCCCCAACCAGAAAAGAGGGAGAGCGTCGGCGTCCGCGCGCCCACGGTTTTACAAGACCTCGTCTCTGGCTTTCGGTATGTGTGGGGATGGCCGGGACTCTTCATCGTGCTGATGATGGCGATGCTGCTCAACTTCCTCTCGGCCCCCTCCTTCTCGCTGATGCCGCTGCTCGTCACCAAGTACTTCGGCGGCGAGGCGCTGGAAATCGGCGCGTTGCAATCCACGCTGGGCGTGGGCCTGCTGGTCGGGGGATTGACATTGAGCGCCTGGGGTGGCTTCCGCCGGAAGGTCGTCACCTCCATGGCGGGGATCATCGGCGGCGGTGTGGGGATGCTCATCGTCGGCATGGCCCCCGCTTCTTTCTTCTGGATGGCGATTGTGGGCATCTTCGTGACGGGCTTCATGAATCCGCTCATCAACGGGCCACTGATGGCGCTGGTACAGGCCCGCGTGGATCCGCAGATGCAGGGCCGGGTCTTCACCCTTATCCTCAGCCTGGCAACGCTGATGACGCCCGTCGGGCTGGCCGCCGGAGGGCAGCTCGCGGCCCGCTATGGAGTGAGCCTCTGGTTCGTCCTGGCAGGGGTGGCGATGGTAGGCTGCGGCTTGCTCGGCTTCGCTCTGCCCGCTGTCATGAATATGGAAGACAAGCCCCGGCCCGTTTCAGCCGCTCCAGAGCAACAACCGGCCCTCGATCTTGCCTGAAACTATGCCCGTGTTGAGTTCCCTTTATAATAACATCGAGATCAGGACGCAGATTTTCGCAGATTCACGCTGATTTTGTAACTACTCACCCTGGCTCCGAGGGGATCGTCAGATCCCCGTCAAGTCAGAATTATCTAGGACTACATTGCGTAGCAGCCTGGAATTTGCTTATGCCTCCACGCCGGATCTGGCGATCCGGCTAGAGCCAGAGTAGATACCTGATTTTAAGAATTATCTGCGTGAATCTGCGTCCAATACTTGCTCAAGGCTATTGCCCAAGCCCCTCCAACAACGCCACCGTCGCCTCGACTACAAGCACCTGCTGCGCCTCCCGGCTGATGGTCGCCGGATTATCCCGACCCTGTGGCCCGTACCAGCCGAATTGCGCGTGATTGCCCCCGGCGATCTCCACCCAGCGCGTCTGCGTGGGCAGCAGCGCCCGCGAGGCGGCGATTTTGTCCACGGTCGCCAGCCCATCCAGCGCGCCATAAATCGAAACGACGGCCTGGGAGGCGTGGGAGAGATCGTTGCTCTCCGCCGGATACGAGGCCCACAAGACCAACCCTTCGACAGCGTCGGGATTATCGAAGACGTACTTCGCTGCCATCGCACCGCCGAGCGAGTGACCGCCGATGGCCCAATGCGCAATCTCCGGGTGCGCGGCGATGAGCGCCGTGGCCCGTCCCGGCGAAAAGACCGCCAGATTCAGCGGCATCGGGACGATGACGATAAGATAGCCTTCTTCGGCAATCGCCCGCGCCGCCGGCGCATAGGCGCGCGGATCCACGCGCCCGCCGGGGTAGAAGATCAGGCCCACCGTCGGCGAGGCCGCCACCGGCGCGAAGGTCAGCCAGCGCTCGGTCGTCACCGTCACCTGGGCATCCGAGCGCAGCGCCGCCGTCGCCTCCGGCATCGGCCCTAGCGGGGTGCTGCCCCAGATCACGAAGCCGCTCGCGCCCAAGAGCAGCACCAGCAGCAGCCCGACGACCAGCCGTCTGATCCAGGAATTCATTCGGCTAGCTCTTACCCGCGCGCGGCGCCGTCACCACCAGCGATAGACCCACGATGCCTGCCAGCACTGCCGCCGGGATCATCACCAGCGGTGTGTCCGTGTGCTTCACGGCGATGCCGATGTAGGCCCACACAATCACCAGGATGTAGGCGATGTCGCCCCGCGTGAAGCTGACCGCCAGCGCGACGCCCGCCGCCACGAGCAGCAGCATCACCGCCCAGATTTCTGGTGCGACACCCCAACCGCCCCACTGGAGATAGTCCAGCAGCGAGGTGACGTTCGCTACCGTTGCCACGGTGATCCAACCCAGGTAGAGGCTGAACGGCACCTGCACCGTCCACCGTTCCATCGTCTCGAAGCGCCGTTGCCCGATGCCCAGCCGCAGGTAGATGGCGATAAGGCTCCCCAGTAGGACCAGCATCGCCACGAGCGTCAGCGGGAACTGCAAATAATGCCAGAGGAAAATCCACGTGACATTGGCGATCCCGCTCAGCGCGTAGAGATAGCCGATCCGCTCGCGGACCTCTTCCCCTTGCGGAAGCCACTGGTAGACCGTGAAGGCCAGTAGCGCCAGGTAGATCAGCCCCCAGATCGAGAAGACGTACCCTGCCGGGACGAAGTAGACCTCGAAGCGGTCGGAGATCTGCCCCGTGTTGAGATTGTTGATGGGCAAGGCGTTCGCCAACCCATTGACTACGATGACGCCCAGTGTCACCAAAACATTGACGATCTTCAAAATATCAGATTTCTTCATAATCATATCCTCCCATAAAGTAGATTATTCTCTATTTTATGGGAAATTCAAAAATTGACAAGTTACTCTAACACAAAGACCACCAACCACATCTCTACGTGGTTGGTGGTCTGGAACGGCGTTGCCGTGTAAAGACGCTAACCCAACATAGTCGGGCGGAACTTATACCCGTACAGGATTGTCCCCTCAGGCCCCTGCGCGCGCATCTTGCGCGTGACCATCTCCACCGGCATCCCGATCTTCACATCCTCTGGCGCAACGTCGGTGAGCTGCGCTGTGACCATCGGCCCCTCCTCCAACTTGACCAGCGCCACCGTGTAGGGCGTGTACTTCTCGAAGCCCGCCGGCGGTGTGGTGAGCACACTGTAAGAGTACACCTCCCCGCGTCCGCTGAGGCGATATGGCTCCCGCGCCGGTTGTTTGCACGCCGGGCAGATGTCGCGCGGCGGGAAGATCTTATGCTTGCAATGTGGACACTCCTCCCCTTCCAGACGATACCGCTGTGCTTTCAGTCGCCAATCCAATGCAATGGTGCTTTCCATGATAATCTCCTTTCCTGTGATGTCTGGCTCCTAGACCAGAGCCTCTAAAATATGTGTGATAATCGTCGCCCCGCTGCCGCCGATGTTCTGCGTCATGCCGAGCCGGGCGTTGGCGATCTGATTCTCGCCCGCCAACCCGCGCAGCTGGAGGACAGCTTCGACGATCTGATAGATGCCGGTGGCGCCCACCGGATGGCCCCGCGATTTCAACCCGCCCATCGTGGTGATGGGGATGCGGCCATCGAGGGCAATCTCGCCATCGAGGGCGAGCTGCACGCCCTTGCCGCGCTCCGCGAAGCCCGCCGCCTCGAGACTCAGCGCCGACATGATCGTGAAGGCATCGTGCAACTCGAAAAAGTCCAGGTCCTCCGGGCCGACCTTCGCCATCGCGTAGGCGCGCTGCGCCGAAAGCCGCGCGGCCTCCAGCGCGAGCGGATCCTCGCGGTCGTGAACCGCCATCGGCGCGGTGGCGATGGCCGAAGCCTTGATCTTGATCGGCGCCGGGCTGAGCGTGCGGGCATATTCCAACGGGGCCAGCACCACCGCCGCCGCGCCATCGCAGACGGGCGAGGCATCGAACAGGCCGACCGGGTCCGAGATTGTCGCGCAGTTGGCGTAACTCTCCGGCGTCACCTGCATGTGGAACATCGCATAAGGGTTGTGCCGCCCGTTGCGATGCGCGTTCACCACAAAATTGGCGAAATCCTGGCGCTGCCAGCCGTGCTCGTACATATAGCGTTGCATCAACAGCGCGTTGAGCGCCACGAACGAGACGCCCTGGCTCACCTCATACTCCGCATCGGCGGCCATCGCCAGCCCGGCGGTGGTCGCCTGCCCGGAGGTGTCCGTCATCTTCTCGACCCCTGTGACCAGGGCCAAATCATTCATCCCGCTGGCGATCGCCATTACCCCGACGCGCAACGCGGCGGAGCCGGAAGCACAGGCCGCCTCAATCTTGAGCGCCTCCACGCCCGACATGCCCAAAAAGTCCGCGACGAGCGCGCCCAGATGCGATTGCCCGGTGAGCTCGCCGGAGAGCATGTTGCCCACGTAGATACCGTCCACCTTCTCCACATTGGCATCGTGGAGCGCGTTGAGCGACGCCTCCAGCGCTAGATGGCGGAGGCTGGTGTTCCAATGTTCTCCCACGGGCGTCTGCCCGATACCGATAATGGCTACCTCTCGCATGAACCCTCCTACATTTGCAGCTTGCCGCGATAGCGGACATAGAGGCCGTAATCAATCGCCACGCGGCGGTCAATATAATCCCTGACCTTAGGCGCGCGCGCCTGACGTTCGGGCAAGGCGTCGGTCACGCGCCAGACGAAGGCATCGGAGCCGGCCCCGGAGCCGAAGCTCACCATCAGGATGCGATCTCCCGGCTGGGCCATATCCAGCACTGCCGAGAAACCCGTGACCGCCGCGCCCGCGTACGTGTTGCCGATCTCATTGCTCAGCAGCCCCGGCATGATCTGTTCCTTCTTAAAGCCCAGCCGCTTTCCCATCCGCAATGGGAACTTGATGTTGGGCTGATGGAAAATGGCGTAGGTAAACTCCTCCGGCTGGACATCCAGCTCCTCCAGAAGCGCCCGGCCCGCCGATTCGCTATGGTGGAAGTAGGCCGGCTCGCCGGTGAAGCGCCCGCCGTGGCTAGGATAGTGTTGGTGCGCGCGCCGCCAGAAATCCGGCGTGTCGGTCACGTAAGAGAGCGAGGCCTCCAAAACCGCCAGCGCCTCGTCAGCCGGCCCCACGATGAAGGCCGTGCCGCCGCTGGCCGCGGTATATTCCAGCGCATCGCCGGGCCTGCCCTGCGCCGTATCCGCGCCGATAGCGAGGGCGTACTGCCCCATCCCCGACCCCACCAGCCCGATAGCGGCCTGGAGGGCTTCGGTGCCCGCTTTGCAGGCGAATTCGAGATCGGCGGCGAGGTGATAGGGCGACGCGCCGAGCGCCTCGGCAACGATGGTGGACGAGGGCTTGACCGCGTAGGGATGCGATTCGCTGCCCACCCACACGGCGCGGATGTACGCCGGGTCAATTTCGGCGCGGGCCAGCGCGTTGCGCGCCGCCTCAATGGCGATGGTCACAGTGTCCTCATCCAGCCCAGCGATGGCTTTCTCCTTGATGGGGCCGCGCTTTTCGCCGCCGCTCCAGACGTGATCAATCTCCGCGCCGGGCAGCCGGTACATCGGAATGTAGGAACCGTATCCGACGATTCCTACCGGTTGCTGTGGTTTCATCAGCCAGTGTTGTTCCACGTAAGCCTCCTCATTCCAAAAATCATCCTGTTAGTCGAGGTCGCTCTCGTCCGCCAGAATAGCCTGAGCGCGGTCGGTGCGAATCTCGCCTGAGGCGATCATCACCTGCGCGACGCGGTCAATCTCCGCTCCCTCTGCCCCGGCAGCGATGGCGACCTGGCGCGCGTGCAGGCTCATGTGCCCGCGTTGGATCCCTTCGGTGGCGAGCGCGCGGATGGCGGCCAGGTTCTGCGCCAGCCCCACACTGACGACAATCTCCGCTAGCTGGCGGGCGCTCTGCACGCCCATGATCTTGAGCGCCACCTGCGCCGCCGGATGGACGCGAGTCGCACCCCCGATGATGCCCAGCGCCAGCGGGAGTTCGAGCGTGCCCACCAGATGCCCCTCCCCGTCGCGCCGCCAGGTGCTCAGGCTGGTGTAGCGGCCCCCGCGCGAGGCGAAGGCGTGCGCCCCCGCCTCGATAGCGCGCCAATCGTTGCCCGTCGCCAGCACCACGGCATCAACGCCGTTCATGATGCCCTTGTTGTGCGTCGCGGCGCGGTAGGGATCGGCTGCGGCAAAGGCCCAGGCCTGCTCGATGCCGTGTGCGACCTCCGCGCCGGAAAAGTCCCCAAAAGCCAGGGCGCTTTCTGGAATCACCACCCGCGCTCGCGCCAGGCGCCGATCCGCCAGATTGCTGAGGATGCGCAGGAAGACTTTACCCCCGGTGAGCGTCTCGATCCGGGGGGCCAGCCGCTCGCAGGCGGTGTTGATGGCGTTGGCGCCCATCGCGTCACGCACGTCGTAGTGCAGGTAAACGATGAGCATGGGGCCGGTGGCGGTGGTCAGCACCTCCGCTTCCAGCGCCCGTGCGCCGCCGCCCAACCGTTGCAGCACGGGATCAACCGTATCGGCCAGCGCGAGGAGTTCCTCGCGGTGGGCGAGCACATCCACGCGAGCGGCGTGGGGATCGGGAAGCGCCACCACTTGAATCTGGCCGATCATCACCGGTTCATCGGTGGCCGCGATGAAGCCGCCGCCGCCGCGGGCCAGTTTCGCCGCCAGCGACGCGCCCGCCACCACGGAAGGCTCCTCGATGACCATCGGCACGAGCACCTCGCGCCCGTTGACGACAAAATTGGTAGCAATCCCTAACGGAAAGCCATAAAGGCCGATGACATTTTCGATCATGTGCTCGGCCCGTTCCAGCGTCAACCCCTGGTCGCCGGAAAGGACGGCCAGTTCCTCAGCTGTGAGCGCAACCTGTTCCGCCATAAGCGCCTGTCGCGCCGCTGGCGTCAAATGGTAAAATCCCGCTAAACGTGATGTGTGCTTTTCTGACATAAATTTTACCTTATGTTGCTTGCAAGCCATTCTATCTTAACACAGGATGACTCCCAAAAGCTATCAGAATCGCCTTTGGCTTGCTTTTTTGCAAAAAACAGTATACTTTTTTATGGAAGTGTTGACTAAACTCGGACTTTGGGGTGGTCGGTGACGTGCTACAAGAACTAAACATCCAAGATTTTGCCATCGTTGATAATCTGCAATTGGAGCTGGAACCCGGCTTCAATGTCCTGACGGGTGAGACCGGCGCTGGCAAATCCATCCTGATTGACGCGGTGGCGCTCCTCCTTGGTGGACGCGCCGACACGACAGCGGTGCGCGCCGGCGCCGAGCGGGCGCGCATCGAGGGCCGCTTCTGGCTGAGCGAGGCGCACCAGGCGCAGCTGGCCCCCCTGTTGGAGCGCGAGGCGCTGGAGTATGATGGCCCCGAGCTGTGGCTCTCACGCGAGGTGCGGGCCAGCGGGCGTTCGGTGGCGCGCATCAATGGCGTGCTGGTGGCGGTATCGGTGCTGCGGGAGCTGGCCGAAGGGCTGGTGGATATCCACGGCCAGAGTGAGCATCTCAGCCTGTTGCGGGTGCGCGAGCACCTGAATTTGCTGGATCGCTTTGGCGAGTTGGAGCCGCTGCGTGCTGATGTCGCCACGGTGGCCCGGCAGTTACAGGCAGCGCGGCAGGAGCTTGCCGCATTACGCGAGGGCGTGCAGTTGCGGGCGCAGCGGATCGAGATGTTGCGCTTCCAGGTGCAGGAGATCGAGGCGGCGGCCCCCGAACCGGGCGAGACCGAGGCGTTGGAGGCGGAGCTGAACCGCCTGGTCAATGCGGAGCAGCTCAACACCGTGACGGCCAACCTGATCCTGCGCCTGGCGGAAGGGGTGGAAGAAGCGCCCGCCGTGCTCGATCTGCTGGGACAGGCGCAACGCGATCTGCACGGGCTGGTGCGCATTGACCCCACCCTCGAATCGTCGGCCACGCTCTTGGATGAAGTCGGGTATCAGCTGGAGGAAGTCGCCAGGGCGCTGCGAGAGTATCTGGCCCAGGTGGAATTCAGCGCCAAGCGGCTGACGCACGTGGAGGCGCGGCTGGCCCTGCTGCGCCAACTGGAGCGCAAATATGGCGGCGATCTGCTGCGGGTATTGGCGCACGCCCGCCAGGCGGCGACAGAATTAGCCGGGCTGGAACGCAGCGACGAGCGCATCGCGGAATTGGTGGCGGAAGAGGCCGTGCTGGTGACGCAGCTGGGCGCGCTCGCGGCGGAGCTCTCGGCGCGACGGCAGGCAGCAGCACAACAGCTCGCCGCCAGTGTGGAGGCGGAGCTGCAGGATTTGCGCATGGAGGGGGCGCGCTTCGGCGTGGCCTTTGCGCTGCAAGCGGATTCCGACGGCGTGCCGCTGGCAGCGCCGACGGCGCAGGAACGCTGGGCGCTCAGCTCCGGCATGGAGACACAAGCGCCGGTCACAGTGGAGCGGGCCGCCTGCGACACCACAGGTATGGACCAGGTCGAGTTCCTTATCGCGCCCAATGTGGGCGAGGGCCTCAAGCCGCTGCACAAGATCGCCTCCGGCGGCGAGACGGCGCGGCTGATGTTGGCGCTCAAGGCCGTGCTCGCGCGTGCGGATCACACCCCCACGTTGATCTTCGATGAGATTGATCAGGGGATTGGCGGGCGGGTGGGCAACGTCGTCGGGGCCAAGCTGTGGCGATTGACCGGCGCGGCTGAGGCGCAGACGACACAACATCAAGTGTTGTGCATCACGCATCTACCGCAGCTGGCGGGATTTGGTGATGTCCACTATCAAGTCGTCAAACAGGTAGTGAACGGGCGTACTGTGACGCAGGTGGTACGGCTGGATGAGACTGCGCGCTTGCAGGAGTTGGCGCAGATGTTGGGCACACAGGGCGAAGCCGCGACGCAGGGAGCGCAGGAATTGTTGGCCCACGCCGCAAGGATCAAAGCGCAATAAGCGCGCGCGGTTGCATTTGCCCAATCATAGAAGCCGGTTATAATTGTTAGGGTCTCTTGGATTTCGCCGAGTGGTGGGTGAGCTGTCATTCCGAACGGAGTGAGGAATCTCGTTTATGGGGAACGAGACCCTTCGCTACGCTCAGGGTGACAGCTCAGTGGGGATGATGGTTTACTTACCCTGCGAAATCCCAAAGAGCCAATTGTTAAAAGCGATTGTAACTTTTCGTTCTGGCGGAAAGTGTGGATTTGGCTAGGGTGAGTGTGTATGTAGCCAGGGTTGATGCGGTGGCGCTCAGCCTGGGGTGCGAGAACTAGCATGGGATACCCTCATCTGGAATCAGCTAAGGACGGTTGAATATGGCGCTAAAAGGCAATCTGAAAGATTTTGGAATTACGCAATTGCTGAATCTCATCAACCTGGCGCGCAAGACAGGGACACTTTATCTGGATGGGACAGAAGGCAAAGCGTACTTATGTTTCCGAGAAGGACAGTTGATCTACGCTACGTTGGAGGGCGAGGAAGATGCCTTACCCACCCTGCTCCAAAAGGCGGGGAAGCTCACGGCAGAGCAGGTGCGTGCCATCAACGCCCACACTGCGGGCAAGGCCGACCGCGACATCGCCATGATGCTGATCAATGCCGGACACATCAAACAGCAGGATGTGCGCCGCAGCGTCAATCAACATGTGCTGGACCTGGTCTACCGCATCTTCTCCTGGAGCGAAGGGGCCTTCCGATTCGAGCCATCTTCGTTGCCGGTGCAGGGCAAGCTCACCACCACCATCGCGTTGGAAAACGTCATCATGGAGGGCAGCCGCCGCCTGAAACAGTGGGAGCGGCTACAAGATGAGTTGCCCGACCTGGATGTGGCGCTGAAGTTCGCCGAACGCCCCACCACCCCGCTGCGCGACATCAACTTGAGCGTGGAGGAATGGCGGGTGATTTCCTTTATCAACCCGCGCAACACGATCCGCCAGCTCGCGCAGTATAACAACATGAGCGAGTTCCAGATTCGTAAGATTGTTTACAGTCTGCTGCAAGCAGGACTGGTGGAGATGGTGCGCGCACCCCGGGCAGCGCCCGCTGCGGCAGGAGGGGGCGCGCCACGCGCCGCAGCCGCGAGCGCGCCAGGTGGCGATGTGCAAATGCGTCGTCCGGCTGTCAAGCGCAGTTTGGTCCAGAAATTGATCACTAAGATTCGGGAGTTATAGGCTTATGCAGACACTTAAGATCGTTGTCACAGGCCCCTTCGCCTCTGGAAAGACAGAATTTATTCAAAGCATCAGCGAAATTGACGTCGTTTCGACAGATCGGAAGATCTCCAGGGACGCGGAGCGCATCAAGAGTCAAACCACGGTTGCGATGGACTTTGGGCGCATCACCATTGATGAAGAACTTATTTTGTATCTATTCGGTACGCCCGGTCAGCGCCGCTTTGACTTCATGTGGGAGATTCTCTCGGAGGGGATGTTGGGATTCATCGTGCTGGTAGACAGCAACCGCCCAGAGACCTTCCGCGAGGCGCGGCGAATTCTGGACACCTTCAGCAGCTACTCGCCCGTGCCCTACATCGTTGGAGCGAACAAGCAGGACCTCGATGATGCATGGCCGCCTGAAGATTTGCGCATCGTTCTGCGCGTGGACCCCGAAATCAAGGTGGTGCCGTGCGTAGCAACCGACAAGGAGAGTGTGAAGCAGGTCTTGCTGGAACTACTCTACTCAATTCTGGAGATCATGGACGCGGAGGAAGCGTAACCCTTTTTTAACCCAATTGCAACCGCCCTACATCCCGGCAACCAGGGGAGTATGGTATGATAGGCTTAAAGAAGGGATAAGGCAACAGACAGATGAGTTCCATCGTAACAGATCAGGGAATTGTGCATTACGAAACGTTCGGGCGTGGCCGACCGGTTATTCTGCTGCACTGCTGGCTGGGATCGTGGAACTATTGGTTGCCCACGATGGAGTATCTGGGGAAGCGTTATAAGACTTATGCCCTGGATTTCTGGGGCTTTGGCGAATCGGCGAAGTTAGGCTCCTTCTCCGTGCCGGAGTACGTCAACATGGTGGATCAGTTCATGGAGCGCATGGGATTGGAACGCGCGCCCGTGATGGGGCATTCGATGGGCGGAACGGTGTCGCTGAGCCTCGCCCTGGATTATCCGCACCGGGTCTCCAAGGTCGCCGTTGTGGGGTCGCCGGTTGTTGGCTCTGGGCTTAGTTTCCTGCTCAAGTTGGCCGGATACCGGCAGATTGGGTGGTTACTCTACGCTTTTCCTGGCGCTTTTTCCTTCTTTGTGAAGGCCCTCTCGCGCTTCTACGCGAAGGATTGGCGCACCTGGTACCAGATGTTCGAGAAGGATCTCTCGCGGACAACAACAGAATCATTCTCAGATAGCATCCGCGACTTGCGCTTCACCGATTTGCGCCCGCGTCTGCACGAATTGCGCATCCCGGCGATGGGCATCTACGGGCGTAAAGATAACATCGTAGACCCTAAACAGGGCGAGGTATTGAGCAAGGGCGCGCGCGACCATACCATCCATTATTTTGAGGCATCGGGGCACTTCCCCATGCTGGATGAGATCGACCACTTCCTCGAAGTCGTTAAAGAGTTTTTGGACCGACGGTGAATGTGACGACCGAGACAGAGGCCTATTACTTCCCTAACAAGATGGGGCGCATCGTCTTACTCTCGTTAGAAGAGGTAATGGGGGTCAACGGTCTCAACGCAGTGCTTAATTTGGCCCGATTACAGGCGTTCAGCGGCAACTATCCGCCTGCTGATTTCGAGATGGCCTTTCGCTTTGCCGATATGGCCCGCCTCTGGCAGGCCATTGATGAGATGTACGGTCCGCGTGGCGGGCGCGGACTGGCGATCCGCGCCGGGCGCGCCTGTTTCCGTCACGGTGTGCAAGACTTCGGGGGACTGCTAGGTATTGCAGATGTGGCGTTGCGGTTGATTCCGCTATCGTGGAAGCTGCGCCTGGGATTACAGGTGCTGGCGGAAATCTTCAACCACTACTCTGACCAGCAGATTTCGCTGGAAGAGACCGACGACGCCCATCTTTGGATCAGCCATCGCTGCGGTCTCTGTTGGGAACGGCGCACGAGCCATCTGGCCTGCGGGTTGATGATCGGCCTGTTGGATGAGACTTGTTACTGGCTCAGCGGCGGCAAGCATTTTGATGTTGAGGAGCTGACGTGCGTGGCGAGGGGAGATGCCACCTGCACATTACAGTTGAGCAAGCAGCCATTAGGATAAGGTCGGAGGCGAGCTAACGTGCGCAAAGTCATATTGCGGGATAAGCGAAAAATCCCTCCCTTTAACGAGCCGGCGCGGGAGTTGAGCGTGCTGGCTAAGCCGCTATGGTTGCATCAACGCGACATCCTGGCCCCTTACACCACTGAGGAGCGGGAGGTAGATAGCATTGCCGAGATCCCCGGCGAACGCGCCGAGACCTTGATCTACCGCGATAACCTCTATTTTGATGAACCCTTCATCAGAGAATTTGTGGGGCGTGCGCAGAAATTGGGGAAGGCCTGTCAGGTCGCCTTCGAGTTGGACGATCCGGCCATCGTCCGCCACGCGCTCTACCTGCAACGCGGCATCCGCCGCCAGGGGAACTACTACGTGGCCGATCTGTGGTACTATCCCTACGGGGTCGAGCCGGTAGTGCGCCCGCTGGTCATCAATACCGAGCCGCGCGAAGTGGGTTATTATCACGTCCCCACCCACATGTCCAACATCTATGGCGACCTGGTTTACCAGCTCCCCACCAAAGGCTTTCTCTCCATCGAGCATTGGCTGCATCTGCTGCACGCCAACGTAACCTTTGGCATCTTCGCCATCGGGGCGCGCTTTGAACAGTCGCTCGAAAACGACCTGTGGCTCAATCTTCAAATGCTCTGGCAAGGGATGTTGGAGCGACGCCAGGTATTGACCTCCTCCAAGATGGTGCAAATCGGCACGAACTGCGATATTGACCCCAGCGCCATCATCCAGGGGCCGGCAATTATCGGCAACAATGTCACCATCGGCACCGGCGCGGTGATTGGAAACTGCATCCTGGGCAACAACGTCAACGTCTCGCAAGGCTGCCAGCTGATGCTCAGCGTGGTGGGCGATGGGACCTTCTTACCCTTCCGCGCCTCGCTCTTCGAGACCGTGCTGATGGAAGATTGCATGGTGGCGCAGAACACCTGCTTGCAGATGTGCGTGGTCGGGCGAAGCACCTTCGTCGGGGCGGCCAACACCTTCACCGACTTCAACCTGGTGCCTAACATCCCTATCCGCTCGCACTTTGGCGGAAAATTGGAAGACACCGGTATGCCCGTGCTGGGCGGCGCTGTGGGACATAACGTCCGCATCGGCTCAGGCATGATCATCTTCCCGGCGCGCATGATCGAATCGGATGTCATCCTGTTCGCCTCACCCGAACGCCGGGTTATCTCCCACAACATTGCTTACGAAGATAGCGATCACCTAACCTTAAAGAATGGAGAGTCTCTACATCCGCGACTTTATCCGCGTGATTGACAATATAATAGATGGGATCTTTCGCTTTTATAATTCATCCAATTGATCCGAAGAAAGATGTGGGCAGAAAGTACCCGTTTCTGGGCAAAGTATTGCCAGAAAGCGCCGTTCATTTCCTATCGCGCTTTTGGCCTCCGGTTTATCTTTCGCATGTGACGGGGGCGCGCTCAGAAGCAACCGGCGAAGAACTGGAAGGCTGGCTGATTGCAGTGCCTTATACGGCACAGCGAATGCTCCAGTTGCCAGAGCGCGAAGTTACCCGTAAAATCATTGCTGCGGGGCGACTGGCTCAGAGTCTGGGGGCGCAGGTGTTGGGCTTGGGAGCCTATACCTCGATAGTGGGAGATGGCGGGGTGTCTGTGGCGCAGGCATTGGATATCCCAGTGACCACGGGTGACAGCTACACCGCAGCAATTTCGGTACATGCCACCCGCGAGGCGGCAGCGCAGTTAGGCATTGATCTGGCACAGGTGCGCCTCGCCGTGGTGGGCGCCTCCGGCGCTATTGGCGGCGTGGTGGCGCGGCTGTTGGCCCCAGATGTGGGGCAGCTGCTCCTGGTGGGGCGGCGGCGCGAGTATTTACAAACGCTGGCGGAGGAACTACAACCGCTGACCGAGGTGACGCTCTCGACCGAAGTGCATGATATTCGAGAAGCGCAGGTAGTCGTCACCGTGACCAGCGCCGGGGGGAACTTGATCACCCCAGCGATGTTGCGGCGGGGCGCGCTCGTGTGTGACGTTTCCCGCCCGCGGGATGTGTCGCGGCAAGTGGCCCAGGCCCGCGATGATGTCTTAGTTATTGATGGGGGACTGGTCAAAGTGCCCGGCCCCGTTGATTTTGGATTCGATTATGGCTTACCGCCGGACTTAACCTTCGGCTGCATCGCCGAAACCATGACTCTGGCCTTTGAGAATTGGCAGGAGGATTTCACTATCGGTAAGAACATAGAGATGGCGCAAGTACAACAAATGGATGCATTAGCGGCTAAGCACGGTTTCCGGCTGGCCGCGTTACGCAGTTTTGAACGTAAGTTGGACGAGGGTATCATTCAACAGGTCAAAGCAAAAGCCCAAGTCTATGACCACGAGGTCGAAAAGACCATTGGCGGGAGGTAGAGAATGAGTGAAGGCCGCATCTTGGTAGTAGAGGACGATTTCGACATCTCTAACATGTTGCAGCTGTACTTCAAGTCCCTGGGGTACGAAGTCCATGTGGCGTCTCGTGGGGGGGTCGCGCTGGATATGACCCGGCAGACCATGCCCAACGTGATTGTCCTGGACATCATGTTGCCGGACTTGGATGGGTACGAGATTTGCCGTCAATTGCGGACAAATCTCCGCACCAGCCATATCCCCATCATCTTCTTGACCCAGAAGGACGAGCGCAGCGACAAGATTCACGGGTTAGAGTTGGGGGCGGATGATTACATCACCAAACCCTTTGATGTGGAGGAGCTGCGCCTGCGGGTGCGCAACACCATCAAACGCGCCGAAATCGAAGCGTTGACCAGTCCCAGCACGGGTTTGCCCAGCGGTCGCATGATCGAGCAGCAATTACGCCAGCTCATGCGCAACGACGAATGGGGCATCCTGTACATCGGCATCCTGGGGCTGGACACCTTTAACGAAGTCTACGGCTTCGTGGCGGGTGAGGAGGTGCTGCGGTTCACCGGCATGTTGCTCAACGAAGTCGTTGAAGAACTGGGGACCGTGGACGATTTCATCGGACACATCGGGGGCGATGACTTCATCGTCATCACCCGGAAAGAGCTGGTTGAAGGGTTGCGCGAAGAGCTCAAACAGCGCTTCGATGCCAACGTGGGCACCCACTACGATTTCATCTCGCGGCAGCGTGGCTATCTGGTCATCACCGACGATGATGGAACCGAAGAGCAAGTGCCGCTGATGACGCTGCAAATTGGCGTCCTCACCGCCGACGATGGCCCCTTCACCGATATCCGCGAAATCACCGAAGCGGCTGCTGAAGCGCGTCGCCGCGCTCGTAAAGAAGAAGCGTAGGCGCTGCGCACCCACGGCCCTTAAAACAAGGGCGTACTGACGTACGTTCTGTTTGGGTATAATTGCCAATGCAAACAGATCGCAAAGTGCCACATCGGGAAATCGCGGGCGGTTTGACCGGGATACTGGCCCTGGTGCTGGTATACCTGGGACAAATGTCGCCGCTCGCGTATTACCTGTTGGTCTTCCCCGCACTGCTGTTTGCCCTGGCGTGGGGGTGGCGTGGCGGAGGATTGGCCGCGCTCGGCCTCATCCTCAGCACCCTCCCCGCAGTCCTACAGCAGCAAGGCCTGTGGCTCGATTGGGGCCTCGCCAGCGCCCTGACCCTGACCGTGGCTCTGGTTAGCGGATGGTTGGCCGAACGGCGGCGGCAGGCCGCGCAACTGACCGCGACCTTCACGGAGACGGCGCAACGGTGGCGCACCTTCACCACAGCAGATGTGACAGAATGGCGCCAGCTGATTTTGAACGACCTCCTCGAGACCCTTTCGGCGGATGCGGGCGCGTGGACTTGGGGCGCGCCTGTGCCGCGGGTGCTGAGCGCCGGCGCAGTCACATGGGAAGCGCAAGCATGGCAAGACATCGCCGCCGGAGCTGCCCCTCCCGACAGAGCTTACTTCCCCCTCATCATCCCCGCCTCCGATGTGGCCGACCTGAACGCGCTGATTCTGGTGCGCAGGCGGGCCTTCTCACCGGCAGAACAGTCCCTGGCGCAGTTGCTGGTGACGTTAGCGCAACAGCAACTCGTGATCACGCTGCAACGCCAACAGTCGGATGCACAGCTGGCGCGACAACTGCAGGAGATGGAAACGCTCCAACAGGTTACGTGGCTGGTCGGCGAGAGCCTCGATCTGGACAAAACTTTGCAGGCCGTCCTGGAGGCGTTGCAACACCTGGTGCTCTACGACGTGGGCGAGATCACCCTCTGGCAACCGGAAGAGGAGGTGATGGCGCGGCGGGCCATTGTGGGAGATGCGCGTGCGCTCGCTTACCTGCAACAAGTGGAAGGTACCTATCGTTTGGATGAAGGGCTGACCGGACGGTTGGCCTCACAGCGTCGCCCGCTATTGATTGACGACCTGCACGCCATCGAAACGGTCAAGCCGAAGGTCGCCGGCCCCGAAGTCCCCATGCGCGCCTACTTAGGCATCCCCCTGTTGACGCGCGGCGAGTTGGTAGGGACATTGGAAATCGCTTCCTACAACGTGGCGCGCTTCTCCGAGCACGAGTTGGAGCTGTTACAGACCTTCGGCGCGCAGGCGGCCCTCGCCATCGAAAAGGCGCGCCTCTACCACGATGCCGCGCAGCGGGTGCAGCTCTTGGAGCGCCTGCAACAGGCCACCCAGGCCGTGAGTCGGGCAGAGGACTTGCAGACGCTCTCCGCGGAGATTGTCTCCCACGTCACCGCGCTGGTTGATGCAGAAATCGCCGGACTGCTGCTCTTCGATACGTCACGGGAAGCCCTCGTTGCCTGCCCCCCCTGGCAAGGGCTGCCCGATGAGTGGGTACAGAACTACGCAATCCCGCTCCCCGCCGGGAGCCGCCGCGCACAGCGGCTCCGCGAGCATCCCTACTGGCTGATCGAAAACGCGCAGACCGACGACGATGTTGAGTCCCTCGGCCTGCAATCGCTGGCCGTGGCGGTCAATATGCGCCAGACCCTGCTCGTCCCCTTGGAATCCGGCGACGAGCGCATGGGCTTCATCCAGGTCGCCAATCCCAGTCTGGGGCAGCGGTTCGATGCCGAAGACATCCAATTGCTCACCATGCTCGGCTCACAGATTTCGGGCACGGTGCGCTTCTCCCAGCTGTTGGAGCGGATGACCCAACGCAGCCGGCTGATGGAGTCGCTCGCTTCAGTGGCCTCTGCCATTGGCGGCTCGCTCGATCTGGAAGAGGTGTTGGCGTCCATCGTCCGCTCCGTGAGCAGCGTAATGCAGTGCCAGCGCACCGCCATCTTCGTCCTCGATCCCCACACCCAACTGCTGAGCCTCGTCGCCGCCGAAGGGGTCTCCGACCAGTATCGGCGCGGCTCACAGGAAATCCCCGTCATCGAAGGGGGACGCGCGCACGCCGTCGCCGTCAACCAGATGGTCATCTCCGAAGATATCCTCTCGCTGCCCGACGAGGTCGCAGCCGTCGCTCCTCTGGCAGCGGTCGAGGGCTTCCGCGCCTTTGCCGATGTGCCCCTGCAACGCGGGGAGCGCGCGGTGGGACTGCTCTCTGCCCAGTTTGCCGACCAACACCACTTCACCGAGGACGAACTCAACTTCCTGAGCATTTTGGCGGAACAGGCCGCGGTCGCCATCGAAAACGCGCGGCTCTACACCCAGACCGATGCGGAGCTGCGCCGCCGCGTTGACTCGTTGGAGGCGCTCCAGCGCGTGACCCAGGAGATCACCGCGACCCTCGATCTCAACCACATCCTGCGGGTGGTATTGAGCGAAGCGCTGCACTTCGCCGGGACAGAAACTGGCTTCATCGTCTTGTGGGATGGCAAGCAGGCGGAGCTCCGCAGCACCCAGGGCTACGATGACGCCGCCTATACCGCGTTGCAAGCGTTGCTGGCCGCCCCGCAGGAATCGGCGCTGATGAGCGAATTCATCCAACGTGAAGAATCGCTCTACGCGCCCGATCTGTTAGAGGATTACGGCGCGCTGCAGCTGGGCGAGCTGCAATTGCGCTCCCTCTTGGCAACTCCGGTCTTTTACGAAGAGCGGCTGGCCGCGGCCATCGTCCTGCATAGCGACGTAGCGGACGCTTTTGAGACCACCGTCCAGGAATTCGTCGAGGGCCTGGCAGTACAGACCTCCATCGCGGTGGGCAACGCCCGCCGCTACGAGGAGCAAATCCAGCGCGGCGAGCTGATGCACCAGCGCGCGGAGCAGATGGGCCTCTTGCTGGAAGTGACACGCACCATGCGCTCCGACCGCCCCCTCGAAGAGGTGCTCCTGGATGTCTCCTACGCCATCCAGGAGGCCACCGGATACGACATTGTACTCATCAGCATCCTGGAAGAGGGCTACCAGCGCCGCATTGCCGGCGCGGGCATCCCTCTGGCGCAATTGGACCGTCTCAGACAGGTGCGCCAACCGTGGGCGCAAGTGGAGGCGCTCTTCCGCGACCAGTTCCGGTTAGGGCGCTCGTACTACATCCCCGCAGAGTACCGCCACCTGCGCAGCAAGCTGGATGTCTTCGAACCTGAAGGCGCAGCCGTGGATGTGGGCCGCGAGCCGGGCGAGTGGCACCCCCAGGACATGCTATTGATGCCCTTGCGCAACACCCAGGGCGATGTGATCGGCATGATCTCGCTGGATCAGCCCCGCGACCTCCGGGCGCCGACCGCGCTGTCGATGGAGGTGCCGGAGCTCTTCGGGGCGCAGGTGGCGCTCGCCATCGAGAACAACCAGCTGGTGGAAAATCTACGCTTGCAGCTCAATACTTTGCAACTCTTCAACGAGCTGAGCCGTTCCATCACCACCAAGCTCGATCTTAAACTGGTCTTGAACACCGTGGCGCAATCGGTCACCAATCTGCTCGATTACGACTACTCGACGATCTACCTGATGGATCAGGAGCGCGGGCGGTTGGTTCCGCAAGCATCCTCCGGTTACGCGCTGGAGATGTTGCACGATCAATCGTTTGCCTTAGGCGAGGGCCTGGTGGGGCGCGTGGCGCAGACAGGGATGCCCCTGGTCTGTGAAGATATAGTCAACGAGCCGGGCTTCACGCCGGGGCCATTGGCCTTAGCATCAAGCATTATGGTCCCGCTGACCGCTGAAGGGCGCTCGCTGGGGGTGCTTACGGCAGATCGCAAGCAACATAGCGAATTCTCCCCCAAGGACGTCGCCACCTTCACCGCCCTGGCGGATCAGGTATCGGTGGGCGTGGAAAACGCACGGCTCTTCGAGGAGGTCTCACGCTTCTCACAAGAGCTCGAACAGCGTGTGGAGGAGCGAACGCGAGAATTGGCGGCAGCGCTGGAAGATCTCCAGACCGCGCGCGACCGGGCGACCTTGCTCTACCGGATCGCCTCGGAATTGGTCTCCAGCCTGGATATTGACCGCGTGCTGAACAAGGCATTGGAGATGTTGCGCGATGCGGCAGACGCGACGGTGGGCGCCATTGTGTTGTTGGATAGCGATACCGGCCACTTGATCTGCCGTGCCGCCATCGGACGCACTACCCCGGTGCCCCCTGGCGGCCAGCGGCTGCCCTTCGGACGCGATGAGGGGCTGGTAGGCTGGGTACTTCAGAACCAGGAGTCGCTCGTGCTGCCGGACGTGACCCAAGACCCTCGTTGGATACCCTTGGAGCCGGAGCTGGACATCCACTCGGTGTTGGCGGCGCCGATTGTGACGAGTGCGGGCGAGGCGCAAGGCGTGATCCTCCTGCAATCGCCAGAAGTGCAAGCCTTTGATGAGCGATCCTTGCGGCTGTTGGATGCCGCCGCGGTGCAACTGGGGAACGCGCTCAACAACGCTGAGCTCTACCGCCTGATCCGCGAGCAGGCCGAGCGGCTGGGGACGATGCTCCGCACCCAGCAAATCGAGGCTGCCAAGAACCAGGCTATTTTGGAAGGCATCGCCGATGGCGTGATGGTGGCGGATGCCAACGGGCGCGTCATCCTCTTCAATGCGGCAGCGGAGCGCATCTTCTCCGTGAGCCGCGGGCAAGCTCTGGGGCGCTTCCTGGACGATATGTTGGGCCTCTACGGCAAGCAGGCGCGGGCCTGGCTGGAGCAGGTGGAAGCCTGGCGCAAATCGCCTCAGAACTACGAGGCCGGCGAGTTCCTCTCCGAGCGACTCGATCTTGAGGATTCCGTGGTCAGCATCCATCTCTCCCCGGTCTTCTCGCCCTCGAATGAATTCCTGGGGGCGGTCTCCGTCTTCCGCGACATCACCACAGAGGTGCGGGCCGAGGAAGCCAAGAACGAGTTCGTCTCCACAGTGTCGCACGAGCTGCGCACGCCGATGACCTCTATCAAGGGCTATGTGGACCTGCTGCTGATGGGGACGACGGGAGAGCTCACCGAGCTCCAGACCAACTTCCTCAAAGTGGTAAAGTCCAACGCCGACCGGCTTGCCTCATTGGTGAACGACCTGCTGGACATCTCTCGAATCGAAACGGGGCGCATCGAGTTGCAGCTGCAACCGGTGGAGATGGGCGAACTCATCGAACAGGCCGTCACTTCGCTGACGCCCAAAGCCGAGGAAAAGGGTTTGCAATTGGCCCACATGTTACCAGCATACCTGCCAAAGGTCTACGGCGATCCAGACCGCTTGACACAGATTTTAACCAACTTGATCGGCAATGCGTACAAGTACACGCCGACCGGCGGCAGCGTCACCGTGCATGGCTATGTACGCGAGGGAATGTTCCACGTGGCGGTGGCGGATACGGGCATTGGCATCTCGAAAGAGGACCAGCGCCAGATCTTCGAGCGCTTTTTCCGCGTTGACGATCCCACCGTCCACGAAATGGCAGGGACCGGGTTGGGGCTGGCGATTACCGTCTCGCTGGTACATCTCCACGGCGGCGAGATTTGGGTGGAGAGCGAACTCGGCGAGGGCAGCATCTTCTTCAGCAGCTTCCCTCTGGCCGAGGGCGAATCCACCGCCGACGTGGGCAAGCCGCCCTTGGGCTTTGCCCGGCCCGATTTTACCGTGCTCGTGGTAGAAGATGATGTCGAAATCGCCGAGATGATCCGGGTGGCGCTGGAAAACGAGGGCCGTAAGGTGCTCGTCTCGCACTCCGGCGAGGAGGCCCTGCACCTGGCACGGGAACATCACCCCGACATGATCTCGCTGGACATCCGCTTGCCCGACCTGGACGGCTTCGAGGTGCTGGAACTGCTCAAGCGTGACGTTGAAACAGCGGACATCCCGGTCGTCGTCGTCTCGGTGGTTCCCGATGCCGAGCGAGGGCTGCGTCTGGGAGCGGTAGATTATCTAACCAAGCCCGTGGATCAAGAAATTCTCTTGCGCGCCGTGGATCGCTGCCTGGCCCAACGCGAGGTGGTGCTGGTCGTGGACGATGATAAAGAGACACAACAGCTCCTGCGCACCGCATTGCGGGCGCGCGGGCTGACCGTCCGCGCCACACGGCAGGGAGATCGCGCCCTGCGGCTAGCGCAAGAGCTGCACCCAGGGCTGATCTTGTTGGATTTGAAGTTGCCGGGCATGGATGGCTTCGCGGTGTTGGAACAGCTCAAGGGCAACACACGCACCGCCGACATCCCCGTCATCGTGATGACAGGCTCGTTTAGTGAAACTGAGGGCAAAGCGCAAGCCGTCGAAGCCCTGGGAGCCTTACGCTTCTTGACCAAGCCATTCTCCGTCGAGGAGCTGGCTGAAGAAATTTCACACTTGGTTGATGGCAAAGACCCGCAGAAGGAGTTAGGAGCATGACGAAAATACTGGTTGCCGAGGACGAACGCGATATCCGCGAATTGATCGCCTTCACCCTACGTTTTGCCCAGTACGAGGTCGAGTTGGCGGCCAATGGAGCGGAAGCTGTAGAAAAAGCTCCAGAGGTCAAGCCTGATTTGATCCTGATGGATGTGCGCATGCCTCGCATGACGGGGTATGAGGCCTGTCGGGAGCTCAAGAAAAACCCCATTACCCAGAACATCCCGGTGATCTTCCTTTCGGCCAAAGGGCAAGAAAGTGAGATCCAAGAGGGAATAGAAGTAGGGGCAACGGACTATATCCTCAAGCCATTTGCACCGGACGAATTAACGCGGCAGGTGGAACGCATTCTTGAGAAACTTGGAAGCTGAGTAAGTTTGATTCGCTGAGAGGGACCAGTTTATGAGTGCTATAATTTTAGAAAGTAGCCTGGTTCACTATGAGGCCCTGGGTCGGGGAAAGCCTTTGCTCTTCCTGCACGACTGGTTGGGGTCATGGCGATATTGGGTGCCTACGATGATCGAAATGTCGTCATCGTACCGGGCGTATGCACTGGATTTTTGGGGGTTTGGCGACTCCGATAAGGTGCAAACGCGCTATATGGTCGAGGGCTACGTGGGGCAGGTCTCCCTGTTCATGGATCAAATGGGCATCGGCAAAGTGCCGCTGATCGGGCACGGGCTTGGCGGGGTGGTCGCCGCGCTCTTCACCGAACGCTTCCCGGAGCGGGTGGAACAGCTGATGATGGTCAGTACGCCGCTGCAAGGGGCTGCCATCGGGCGCGGATTGACCGGCTTCAGCGGAGGGGAGAATCCTGCCGCGCGCGTTCTAGGCCGCCGCCTCAACGACAGCGTCTACGAGCCTGTCGCGCTCGAAGCGGCCAAGACCGATGGCGATGCAGTGGTGCATAGCGTCCGTTCGGCGCTGAGCCAGGACCTCACCGACTTCCTCTTTGAGATTGATCTGCCTACCATGCTGGTCTACGGCAAGCAGGATGGCATCGTGCAAGTGCCTGAGGAAGATCTGCTGGAAGACTTCGACTACAGCGTCTATGCGTTCATCTTCAGCGAGGCGCAACACTATCCCATGCTCGAAGAGACCAACAAATTCAACCGTCTGCTGCGCGACTTTTTGCTCCACAAAGACGATTGGGACAAAATCCAAGTGAAGGATGAATGGCGTCGCCGCATGAGGTAGACACAAAACGCCCTTGATGAACCGAGGCTGAGAGCATGAAACAAGACACGGACAAGACAGATCGGCGCGCTGTAGGCTGGTTGGCAGCCGTCCTGTCCATTCTGTCTCTTATCTCAGCCGTAGCCGTACCAGCGGGACTCTTCCCGATCATTTCATTGGCCTCCTCTGCCAGCGGCGAGCCGGTAGTGCAGGAGCCGAGCCTGGAAATTAGTATTCCTCTCAGCGGGCCGACTCCCACCTCGACCGCCATCCCGGTCACCAGCACCCCACACATAACACGTGTGGGGGTTATTGCAGGCCATTCCGGCAGCGATCCCGGCGCTGTCTGTCCCGATAGTCTCCAAGAAGTCCAGATCAATATTGACGTAGCGCGCCGCGTCGTGGCCCTGCTTGCGCAGCGGGGCTGGGAGGTAGACCTCCTCCAAGAGTTCGATCCCCGCTTGAACAACTATCGGGCCGATGTCCTGATCTCCATCCACGCAGATTCCTGCGCCTACCCCGGAAAATCTGGCTTCAAGGTCACCCGCGCCGAATCTAGCTTCATCCCCGGCTCAGAAGACCGGTTGGTAGACTGTCTGATCCGGCATTATCAGCAACAGACCGCGCTGGAATTCGATGCCCACACCATCACCTACGACATGACCCGCTATCATGCCTTTTACGAGATTGACCGTAACACCCCGGCGGTCATTATCGAGACCGGCTTTATGTTGGATGATCGTGAATTATTGACCCAACGCCCCGATACCGTCGCGCTAGGAATTTTCCATGGTTTGGTTTGCTTTTTGGAAGGAGAGTAGACGCCATGACCACCCAGCCAGGTATTTTAGCGGCTGCCGGAACCGCAACCGCCGAGGATTTGACCGCCTTTACAGCCGCGCGCCTACGCGCCGTGCGCCTGCGCGCGCAAGTCAACCCCGCCGCTGACGTGCCGCGCTGGCGCGATGCCGGCGCGCAGACCATCCTCCTGCAATTGCTCAGCCCGCTCCCAGGGCAACAGGCGACCTCGCCCCAGGATTTTGTGGCGGCGTTTGCCGCAGAGATCGCCGATTACGTGGCCCAGGGCGTCTATCATCTCGAAATCCACGACGAACCCAACCGCGCAGATCGCGGCTGCGGTATCTCCTGGGCCGATGGCGCCGCCTTCGGGGTTTGGTTCAGCGAAGTCGCGGCCCTGCTGCGCGCGCAATTCGGCCCGCTGTTGCGCATCGGCTTTCCGGCCCTGGCCCCACCTGGCCCACCGCGCCTGGAGCCGCCCGCGCTCATTGACGAAGCGACCTTCTTGGATGGCTGCGCCGAGGCGCTGGACGCCGCCGACTGGGCCGCGCTCCACACCTATTGGACCTCCGCCCAAGAGATGTGCGCCTATGATGGGGCGCTGCGTTTCCTGCGGCGCTATCTGGAGCGCTTCGAGGCGCAACAGTTTTGGATCACCGAATTTGCCAACGTCGCCGCTGCCGATGCTGCCGCGCGCGGCGCGCAATATGCCGAGTTCTACACTCTCCTGGCCCAATATGATCGCATCGCGGGAGGTTGCAGCTTCCTGTTGCGCGCCACCGATCCGCAATACGAGCCTTTGGGTTGGCTGACGGGCGATGGCGTCCCCCGTCAGATTGTCACACAAGTGGCCCGCCGCCCGAATATGCCCAGCCCCCTCAAATTGCGTTTGCAGTGGCCCACCGAGTTGCGATTCTACAACCAATACTTCGGCGAGAACCAGACGCTCTATCAGCAGTGCTGTCAGATGACCGGTGGGCACAACGGTGTTGACCTGCGCGTCAGGCGCGACCCGCCGGAGACCTCGCCCATCGTGGCGGCGCTCAGCGGCTCCGTCACGCAGGTCGCCTACGACCAGACGGGCTACGGCTATCACCTGCGGGTGACATCGTATGGCCCACAGGACGAAGAGATCACCTTGCTGTACGCGCACCTCTCGCGCATTGATGTCTCAATGGGCACATTGGTCACAGCAGGGGACGTGTTAGGTATGGCCGGCTCCACCGGCTTCAGCACCGGGCCGCACCTGCATCTGGGGATGCGCATCGCCAATGTTTCGCTCCCCGCGCTCAACCACTGGCTCAATCCCCGTCCCTATCTCGATCCGCCCGCTGTGCCCGGCCTGCCGCGTGAACCCTATGCCCGCACCTACGTCCTGTTGCCGCCCACCGCCGATGCGACGTGGGCGGTGGCAGCGGTACAGGGCAGCTGGGAGCGGCAGCGCTTCACCATTGGCGGCAGCGCCGATGACGCCGGTATCGGCGACCTGGATTTCCGCCGCATCGTCGCCGTCAACCCTGCTGCCTGGGGCGCGGACCTGGCGGAGTTCTTCGCTACCCACTATCCTGGTACGCTCTACGTCCCCTTGAACGTAACCACCCCCGCTGCGCTCACCGAGGCGCTGGAAGCTCTGCCCTCGCTTCCGGAGACGCCCCCGGCGCAGCCTCCCGCGCCCCGTGGCCTGCCGCGTGAACCCTACGAGCGCACCTACCTGCTCCTATCGCCCTCCGCCGATGCGACGTGGGCCGCTGCCGCAGTTGCCGCCACCTGGAACGATAAACGCCTCACCGTGGGCGGCAGCGCCGATGATGCCGGTATCGGCGCGCTCGAGGTGCGGCGTATCATCGCCGTCAACCCGGCGGCCTGGGGCGCGGATTTGGCGGCCTTCTTCGCGCTCTACTATCCTGGGGTGCTCTATATTCCCTTGTCGGCAGATTCTCCGGCGGAACTGGCGCAACGTCTGGCCGAATTATGACCCGCTGGAGTTGCACAATCCCGGTTTAGGGGTAGACTTACTTTATCTTGTAGTTCACCTTTGTTTCAACCTAACAACTATTTGAGAGGAGGTTTTTATGTACCAGAAGATCATCATTGTGGGCAACTTAGGGCGCGATCCTGAAATGCGTTACACCCCGGATGGGACGCCCGTGACCACACTCAGCGTGGCGACCAATCGGAAGTGGTCGAACTCGGATGGTTCTCAGAGCGAGGAGACGACCTGGTTCCGCGTTACCGCCTGGCGACGCACTGCTGAGGTGGCGGCCCAGTATTTGACCAAGGGGCGTCAGGTCTTGGTCGAGGGTCGCCTGACTCCCGACAAAGAGACGGGCGGGCCGCGCGTCTGGCAGCGCCAGGATGGTTCATGGGGCGCTTCTTTCGAGGTCACGGCGGATACCATCAAATTCCTCGGAGGCCGGGGCGAGACCGTGCCTGCCGATAGCGGCGGCGGCGCTGCCGTTCCCGACTTCGGCGAGGAAGAAATCCCCTTCTAGGCAGTTTGGCAACCCAGGGTTGCACTTCTCATAGGTACAGAGGGGGCTTCCCCCTCTGTACTTTTGCTAATATCACCATGGAGGTATCTCTTGACTGACACACCACGCAAACTCAATATCGAAATGCCGGCGGATCTCGAGCCGGTCTACGGCAATTTCGCGCTCATCTCCCACTCCCCCTCGGAGCTGATCATTGATATGGGCCAGCTCCTCCCGAACCAGCCCAAGGTCCGGGTCAAGGCGCGGCTGATTATGACCCCGCTCAACGCCAAGCTCCTGTTGGGCGCGCTGCGCGAAAATCTGGAAAAGTACGAGCAGAAGTTCGGCGAAATCCAGCTCCCCGGCAGGTCGGGCGATCTGGCGCAGGAGTTTTTCGGAGGAATACGTTTTCCCGGTGGGGATGAGTGATGTTGACCTCACTGCCTGCCTGGTTGGATCAAGTAGCGGAAGCGGCGCGCCAGGATTTGGAAGAGCGCAATGCCGCTCGCGATGAGGCGCTGAGCCAGAGCCGCGAGTTGATTCGCCTGTGCGCCACCGCCATCCGCGCCGGACATCGCACTGAGTGGGACGAGGCCCAGAACTTACTCCAGCAGGCTAACACGGTTGCGGCGGCCCTACAAACGCGCCTGGAGCCTTTCCCCGATCTCTTCTACGCCGGCTACACCCAGGATGCGTTGAAAGAGCTCGTTGAGGCCCACGTGACCCTGGCGCTGATCGGCCAGATCACACTGCCGACGCCTGAGGCGTTGAACGTCCCCTACGACACCTTCCTGAACGGCATCTGCGAAGCGGCAAGCGAGCTGCGCCGCCGCGCCTTGGATCTCATGCGTGAAGAGCGTATGGCCGAGGCCAGCCGCCTGCTCGCGGCGATGGACGCGGTCTATGAGGTGCTGATGTCCTTCAGCTACCCCGATGCGATCACCGGCGGGCTGCGCCGCCGCGTGGATCAGCTACGCGGGGTGTTGGAGCGCACCCGTGGCGATCTGACCAACAGCCTGCAGGTGCAGCGGCTGCTCGAAGCGTTGCACGCCGGTGCAGAGACGTAAGCAACGGTTCAGCGTCCAGCAGCATCATGGCCGGGACAAAGATAACGGCAATACTGCGGGTAGACCCTCAACAGCCCGAGGCGGCGGTGATTGCCAGAGCCGCCGCCGTTTTGCGCGCGGGCGGGCTGGTGGCCTTCCCCACCGAGACAGTCTACGGCTTGGGGGCCAACGCGCTCGATAGCGCCGCCGTGCAGGGCATCTTCGCGGCTAAGGAGCGCCCCGCCTATGATCCGCTGATCGTGCATCTGGGGCAGGTCGCCGAACTGCTGCAGGTGGCAGCGACGTGTCCCCCGGTGGCGGAGACGCTCGCGGCGCGCTTCTGGCCCGGCTCACTGACGCTGGTGCTGCCCAAGCACGCGCGCGTGCCAGCGGTAGTCACGGCGGGCGGCGAGACGGTCGCGGTGCGCGTCCCCCAACATCCTGTGGCGCTGGCGCTCATCCGCGCTGCCGGTGTGCCGGTGGCCGCGCCCAGCGCCAACCGCTTCGGGCGGCTCAGCCCCACCTGCGCGGCGGATGTCCTGGCCGAGCTGGACGGGCGGGTGGATTTGATCCTCGATGCCGGGCCGACGCCCGTAGGCGTGGAATCCACCGTGCTCTCGCTGGTTACGGAGCCGCCCACAATCCTTCGTCCCGGCGGGGTGAGCCGTGAGGCGCTGATCGAGGTGTTGGGGCCGGTGGCGCTGCTGGAACAGCCGGTCACAGCGGAGCAGATCGCCCCGGCGCCGGGGACGCTGGCGCAGCATTACGCGCCGCGCGCCCGCCTCGTGCTCTATCAGGGCGAACGGCGGGCGGTCCTGGCAACAATGCGCGAGGACGCGCTGGCCCTGCAGGCGCAGGGGGTGCGGGTGGGCCTGTGGCTGGCGGATGAAGATCTCCCTGAAGTGGCGGCGCTCGATGTGTTCACCGTTGCTGCCGGCCCGGCGGCGGATCTGGAGCAGGTGGCCCGCCAGCTGTTCGCCACCTTGCGACAGCTGGACGAGGCGGGTGTGGCTGTGATTCTGGCGCGCGATTTGGGCGCGCAGGGCATCGGCCTGGCGATTCGGGATCGCTTGACGCGCGCGGCAGGCGGCCACGTCATCCAGGTCGCTTGAGGCAAAGCACGACGAACGGGGGCCGATATGATCGGCCCCCGTTTTTGTTTGGGATAAAAGCGCCGCTATCCGTGCAAGAAATCGCGCAGGCGGCGGGCGTGGGCCGGATGCCGCAAACGGCTGAGCGCCTGCGCCTCGATCTGCCGGACGCGCTCGCGCGTGACGCCGAGCTTGCGGCCTACCTCTTCGAGGGTGTAGGTCTGCCCATCAAGCAGCCCGTAGCGCATCTGGAGGATTTTCACCTCACGCGGGGGCAGATCCACTAGAATATCCATCAAGGTGTCCTTCAGCATCGAGGCGCTAACCTCATCGGGCGGGGCGGGGCTGTCGGTATCCTCAACGAAATCGCCGAGGGTGCTATCTTCCTCGTCGTCGGTGGGCATCTCCAGCGAAAGAGGCCGCCGCGCCACATCTAGCATCTGCTCCACCTTGCGGAGGGGGATTTCCATCTCCTTGGCGAGCTGCTCCGGGGTGGGTTCGCGCCCCAGCTTCTGCGTCAACTGGTGCGAGGTGCGCAGCAGCTTGTTGATCTGATCCCCCATGTGTACCGGCACGCGAATGGTGCGGCTCTGATCGGCAATCGCGCGCGTGACCGCCTGCCGAATCCACCAGGTGGCATAGGTGGAAAATTTGTGACCGCGCTTATAATCGAATTTGTTGGCGGCCCGAATTAGGCCGATGTTGCCCTCCTGAATCAAGTCCAGGAAGGGAACGCCGCGCCCAATGTACTTTTTGGCGACGCTGATGACCAGCCGGGAATTGGCGCGAATGAGATGCTCGCGGGCAGCCTGCCCGTCCTCGTAAACCAGGGTGAGCTCCCAACGCCCATCATCACTGAGCGAGTTGGCCTTGGAGTTTTCGAGCCGTTTTTGGGCGCGCTTGCCCCGCTCCATACGCTTCGCCAGATCAACCTCTTCTTCAGCAGTCAACAGCGCGACTTTGCCGATCTCTTTGAGGTAAAGTCCGATGGTGTCGTCAACTTCAATGGCCCGGTAGATGTCCTCTTCGGTTTCCTCGTTGGAATCTTCGATGTCATCCCGTTGGGTCAGAGTTTTTGGGCGATTTTCTCCCGACCCGCCCACGGTGACGCCCGCCTCCATCAGCGAGGCGATAATCTCATCCAGGCGCGTGACATCTTCCTCAGCCTCAGGGAAGGCTTTGAGGATATCCTCGTAGGAAATGTAGCCCTGCTCATACCCCAGAGAAAGCAGGTAGTCTTCCCCGGACTCTTCCTCTTCTTCCAAGGAAATGTCTTCGTCTTCAATATTTTCTTCAACCAGTTTTCGTGTCGCCAACCTTAAACCTCGTACTTCCCAAAATCCTCAGTGTGACAATTCCTGAGCATACTCAACTCCGCACATCTGTCAAATCGAGCGGCGGCGCTCCCTAGGGCGCACCGCCCCAAAAGAAAAGTGGCGCATATATTGTGGTCAGATACGCTGCAATCGCCACATATAGGGCCTTTACCCACGTTGAGAAATCACGTTTCAAGCGCCCCTCTCGGCGCTTCGGGCAAAAAAAAAGCACGGGCGGAAATCTCCGGCCAGTGCTCGTTTTACGCTGAGCTGACGATTTTACTATAGCATAAATAGGCATCTTTTGTCAAGCGTTAGATATTGGTTATTTTCACCCGCTTTGCCATCAGGATGTCAGGTTTACCCGGCCCATTGGCATCGGGCATCACCCCGGTGATGATGAAACCGAGTTTCTGGTAAAACTCGAAGGGATGCCCACGTAAATTTCTGATAGCGGCGATGCGCTCGAGGGGCCGATCATAGAGGTCCACCCCGCCCAACGAGGTCATAAAGTCCTCGTCATCGGTGCCCAGATAGAGCGTGAGCGCGCCCCGCTCCGCGACTTGCGCTTCGAGCGCCTGGACGAGCGCCCGCCCGATGCCGCGCCCCTGCATTGCCGGCGCCACGACGAGGGGATGGAGCTCCCAGACATGACCATCGTATTCGGGGCGTCCGCCGATCCAGCCCAGCAGCGCGCCCTCTTCCGATAGGGCCGCCAGCGCGATGTATTCTGGAGCCAGACATTCCTGAACCTCAGCCCGCGCCGCGTCCATATCGGGCCAGCTGGCAGGCCAGTGGGTTTTGAAGCCCTCAAAGAGCAAGCGTGCCGCCTGTTCCCCCAGCGTCTCGGTTTCCCTAAACTCGACTATTTCCATCTGGTCTCCATTTGATTGAAAGCATCACGTTCCCATTGTATACTGGCTCCACTGAAAAAAACCACAATGGACACAAAATACACTAAGAATTTTAAGGCTTCAATTAACAAAATTGCTATTTCTACGGCGAGTTTTGCGATATTCTTAGCCTTAACTTAGATTCCTTAGTGTCCTTTGTGGTTAAAAGCCTTTTTTCAGAAGAGTCGGTCTTTCTCCGTAACAGTTTGACCTTCTTTGGGAAATGTGAGATTATATTGAGTGTAGTGGCGTGCGTCCGCGCCATGCACAACTCGTTTCCTGAGAGATGGAGCGCCTATGACGCTAGAAATTGGTCTGACCCTTGCCGTGGTGGGTTTGGCGGTGGTACTTTTCTCATTCGAGCGGCTGCCCACCGATGTGATTGCCCTGCTCTTGGTGCTGATCCTGGTGTTGACCGATCTATTGCCGCCTGCGCAGGCCTTCGCCGGATTTGGCAGCGATACGGTGGTGATGATCTTTGGTCTGTTGGTGCTGACCGCGGCGCTGGTGCGCACCGGCATGGTGGAGACTGCCGGCAAGTGGCTCATGAGATTCACTGGCGAAACCCCCACCCGCGTCATGGCCGTCATCATGGGCGTAGCGACCACACTGAGCGCCTTCATCAGCAATACCGCGACCACCGCCTTCCTCGCGCCTATCGTGCTGGGACTGGCCCGACGGTTGCGCATCAGTCCCGCTAAATTGCTCATGCCTCTGGCGTTCGCCTCGATCCTCGCCAGCTCGCTAACGCTGGTCGGTACCTCCACCAACATCGTCGTCAGCGGCTTGATGACGCAGTACGGCCTGCCGCCCCTGCGTATGTTCGAGTTGACGCCGGTGGGCTTGCCGCTGGCGATAATCGGACTGGCTTATATGCTCTTCATCGGACAGCGGCTCATCCCCGTCCGTGACGGCGACGCGGATGATGACGAAACCTTCGGCATCCGTCCGTACCTTGCCGAGATTGTGCTCTCGCCTGAGTCGCCGCTGGTGGGGAAGACCTTGGCAGAGGCCGCATTGGGGCAAGACCTCGACCTGGCGGTGCTGCGGGTGATCCGTGAGCGACGCCGCTATCTCATTCCGCAGGCGGATTTGCGCCTGGAGACCGGGGACGAGTTGCTGGTCGAAGGCCCGCGTGACCGGCTGCTCAAGGTGCGGGATATGCCCGGCCTGGGCTTCAAGGCCGATGTAAAGATCTCCGATCCGCGCCTGCAAAACGAGACGGTGCAGCTGGCCGAGGTGCTGCTGATGCCCGGCTCCCCTCTCATCGGGCGGACGTTGAAGACGCTGCGATTCCGGCAACGCTACGGCGTGCAGGTGCTCGGCGTCAACCGGCGCGGACAGAGCATCTTCCGCAAGCTGAGCCAGATTCGCTTGCGCGTTGGCGATCAGCTGTTGATACAAGGGCCGCGCGCCAATCTCACCAGCATGGATGAGGACAACGCCTTCCATATCGTCGGTACCGTGAAGCATGAAAGCCCCAACCGGCGGCGCGCGCCGATTGCGGTGGGCGCTTTTGTGCTGATGCTCATGCTGGCGACGTTGGAAATTGTGCCCCTGGCCGTCGCTGCGCTGGCGGGCGTGTTGCTCGTCTTCGTCACCCGCACCATCACGCCGGAGGAGGCTTACCGCGCAGTGGAGTGGAAGGCCATCATCGTCATCGGCAGCATGTTGGCCCTGGGAGCGGCAATGCAACACAGCGGCGCGGCGGACTATCTGGCTGATCAACTGGTCGCCCGGCTGCCCAATGCCAACCCCCTCTGGCTACTCAGCGCCTTCTTTGCGCTGACGATGATCCTCACCCAGCCGATGTCGAACCAGGCCGCGGCGGCGGTGGTGCTGCCCATCGCCCTGGAGACGGCGCTGCTCCTGGGCCTCAATCCGCGCACTTTCGCGGTGATGATTGCCGCCGGGGCGAGCTGCTCTTTTATCACCCCCCTCGAACCCGCCTGCCTCATCATCTACGGGCCGGGACGCTACCGCTTCTTCGACTTCGTAAAAATTGGCACGCCGCTCACGATAATCTTTTATCTCGTGGCGTTGCTGCTAGTGCCGATGATTTGGCCGTTGTGAGAAGAGGTAATGGGTGATGAGTAACGGGTAAAAACCCATCACCCGTTACCTGATTTTAAGAAGTACGCAATGATGATTCGGTAGGCAGCCCGTGCGTCGCGTAGGATAAGCTGAACGCTGCCTCGTTTACGGGGCGTTGCGCTGCAAGGCGGCAATGGCGAACGCTTTATGACAGTAGCAGATATGCGAGGTGTAACGATGAACTGGCGCGCTTTGTTGCTCGTTATTGTGTTATTGGGACTGCTCTTGGGGGCCTTTCCGGCCCGCGCGGCGGAACTGCGCGACTATGTTGTGCAACCGGGGGATACGCTCTCCACCATCGCACAACGGCACGGCGTCACGGTGAGCCAGCTGGCCTCAGCCAATGGCTTGAACGTCTACTCGTGGGTCTACGCGGGGCAACATCTGGTCATTCCGGGCCAGACTGCCGCCCCGCCGACGAGCGGATCGGTCTACGTGGTACGGCCTGGAGACACCCTCATCGCCATCGCGATGCGGCATGGCGTCACGGTGAGCCAGCTGGCCTCGGCCAATCATCTGGCGTGGAACGCCTGGGTCTACGTCGGGCAACGATTGACCATCCCTGGAGGGACGGCGGCCCCGCCCGCGAGCGGCGGCACGTATGTGGTGCAGGCGGGCGATAATCTGTTTCGGATCGGATTGCGCCACGGGACGACGGCGGCGGCTATCCGCGCGGCGAACGGGCTGCACTCGGATACCATCTACGTGGGGCAACGCCTGACCATCCCCGGCAGCGGCGGCACGCCCGGCACGCCGCCACCGGCGGTCAATCCAGGGGCCAGCGGCGAGCGGTGGATTGACGTGAACCTCAGCACGCAAACCATCACCGCCTATCAGGGGCAGACCCCCGTCTATTCGGCGCTGGTCTCCACCGGTTTGCCCAGAACCCCTACAGTGGTGGGGACCTATTCCATCTACGTCAAGTATCTATCCGCTCCGATGTCCGGGCCGGGCTACTATCTGCCCAACGTCCCGCACATCATGTACTTCTATCGCGGCTACGGGATTCACGGGGCCTATTGGCATAACAACTTCGGCACGCCCATGAGCCACGGCTGCGTCAACCTCTCGCTGCCGGATGCGGAGTGGTTCTACAATTGGGCCTCGGTCGGTACGCGGGTCGTCATCCACTATTGACGCACTGCCAAAATGAACATCGAAATCGCGCCCGTTCCTATTGGCGATAAGGCCGTATTGCGTCGGCTATTGGAGCTGTATCACTACGACTACAGTGAATACGACGGGGCTGACCTGGACGCGCATGGCCTCTATGGATACGAGTACCTCGATCACTACTGGACCGAGCCGGGCCGCCATCCCTTCCTGATTCGAGTAGCAGGTCAGTTGGCAGGGCTGGCACTGGTGCGCTGCATCGAAACGCCGGACGCGGGGGTAGTTCACACCATCGCCGAGTTTTTCGTGCTGCGGAAGTACCGGCAGCAAGGCATCGGGCGGGAGGCAGCCTGGCAACTCTTCGACCGCTTCCCCGGCCCCTGGCGCGTCTGTCAGGAGACGCCCAACCTGCCCGCGCAACGCTTCTGGCGACAGGTGATCGCTGAGTACACACAAAGCGCGTATACCGAGGAACATTTCGATACCGAGGCGTGGCGCGGCCCCTGCCAAAACTTCGAGAGCCGCAAAGCGGGGTCGGGAAGCTCGGCCTGAGCCTGTGAAGGGAGTTGCGGGAGTTTATGAAGTCATCCTGTTCTCCGGCACACAAACGGGGACGAAAATGTAAGACAGGTTGCCAACCTGTCCTACGTAGCACGAACTGTCTAGTTCGCGCCCGCGAAGCCGACGCTTCGCGTTACGAAGATACTCAAGGAGGAAACGACATGAACCCTATCGAACGTGACGAAGAACGCGAAGAGCGCATCACCATGGAAATCGTCGTGGATGCTTACGGGCCGGAGGAGCAGGCGATGGGCTGGTACTACTACCTGGCCGATACCATCACCTTCCCGTTCGAGGCACGGTGCGCTGAGGCGCGGCGCACATCTCCGCTAAAAGAGGGCGAGCGTGTCACCGTGACCGATATACTCGCTGAGGATGATTGCATGCACGAGATGTTTGTACAGATTACATGGGAAGGCCGGCAACTCGGCGTCCCGCTCGCGCAGCTCGAGCCGCTCGATGTGGACGAGATGACCCTGCAAGCCATCACCGATTGGCACTACTGGGTCAAGCGCGGCTACGAGTTTGGCTAATTCCCAATCGGATAGACACAATGACAACCTTTTCACAACTTTACCCCATCATCGCCCGGTGGATTGCAGAACAGGGCTGGATCGAAATCGGCTCTGACGAATACAGTGCCTCGCTGGTGCGCGCGCTCGACCCCGGCGGGCTGGTGTGGGAAAGCAACGCGAACACGGATTCGATAGATACCGCTTTGGTGGCGCTGGAAAGCGCGCTCGAAGCGTGGTTTGAGGAGATGATGTAGATGACCACCCAACAACCCATTCTTCCCGCTTTCCAACGCTTTGCCCAAAGCGTGACCGCGAAGTCTTCGCAGCTGCTCTCCGGTGCGCCGGAAGATCAGCTGCGCGGACCGTTCGAGGCGCTCGTAACCGAGCTGGCCGCCGCGTGGGGCTGGCGCATCGCCTGCACGGGCGAGACGCCGCTGCCCGACCGGCTGGGCCGCCCCGATTATGCCCTGTTCCTCAATGACCTGCTCGCGGGCTATGTGGAGCTCAAAGCGCCGGGGACGGGAGCGAACGCCCGCCACTTCAAGGGCCGCAACCGCGCGCAATTCCAGCGCTTCAGCGCGATCCCCAACCTGCTCTACACCGACGGCAACGAGTGGGCGCTCTACCGCAGCGGGCAGCTGGTGGGCAAGCTGCACCGCATCACCGGCGATGTAGCTGCCGACGGCCAGGCCGCCTTCGCTGCCGAGGACGCCCAGGCCATCGCCGATGTAGTGCGCGACTTCCTCTCTTGGGAGCCATTCATCCCCACCGACCGGCAGGGCAAGCTCCACCTCAAGGGCTTCGCCGACCTGCTCGCGCCGCTGTGCCGGATGTTGCGCGATGATGTCACCGACGCGCTCCGCGACGCCGCCTCGCCGCTGGTGCAGCTGGCGCGCGATTGGCGCGAGCTGCTCTTCCCCGCCGCCTCCGACGAGCAGTTCGCCGACGCCTACGCGCAAACTGTGACCTTTGCCCTGCTCCTGAGCCGCAGCGAGGGGGCCGACCCGCTCACGCTCGCCAACGCCGTGCAGCAGCTCGGCGCGCAGCACAACCTGCTCTCCCGCGCCCTGCAAGTGCTCACCGATCCGGCAGCCCGCGCCGACATCGCCGCCTCACTCGACCTGCTCTTGCGCGTCATCGCCGCCGTGCCGCCCGCTATCTTTGTGGGGCCGGAAGACCCCTGGCTCTACTTCTACGAGGATTTCCTCGCGGCCTACGATCCCGATCTGCGGCGCGACGCGGGCGCGTATTACACGCCGGTCGCGGTCGTCCACGCGCAGGTGCGGCTGATTGATGACCTGTTGCGGACGCGGCTCGGCAAGTCGCTGGGCTTCGTCGCGCCGGACGTGATCACGCTCGACCCCGCCGCCGGGACGGGCACCTACCTGCTCGGCGTCATCGAGCACGCCCTGCGCCGCGTGGCCGACGTGCAGGGCGCGGGGGCGGTGGCCGGGCAGGCGACGACGCTGGCCCAAAACCTCTACGGCTTCGAGCTGCTGGTCGGCCCCTACGCGGTAGCCGAGCTGCGCGTGAGCCGCGCCCTGCGCGATCACGGTGCAACGCTCCCCGCCGATGGTTCCCACATCTACCTCACCGACACGCTCGAAAGTCCCCACGCCGAGCCGTTGCAAATGCCCTTCTACCTTCAGCCGATTGCCGAGCAGCACGCCCGCGCGCTGCGGGTGAAGAGCGCCGTGCCCGTCATCGTCTGCCTGGGCAACCCGCCCTACGACCGCCACGAGGCCGCCGCCGCCGATAACCAGGCGCGCACGGGCGGCTGGGTGCGCTGGGGCGACGATGGCAAAGGCGCACATGCCCTCCTTGACGCCTTCATCGCACCCGCGACCGCCGCCGGACACGGTCTGCACATCAAAAACCTCTACAACCTCTACGTCTACTTCTGGCGCTGGGCGCTGTGGAAGGTTTTCGAGCAGGAGAGCGGGCGCGGGCAGGGCGTGATCAGCTTCATCAGCGCGTCGAGCTACCTGGAAGGGCCGGCCTTCAGCGGGATGCGCGAGCACCTGCGCCGCCTGTGCGATGAGCTGTGGATCATTGACCTGGGCGGCGAGGGGCGCGGCACGCGGCAGGATGACAACGTCTTCGCCATCCAGACGCCGGTGGCGATTGCCGTTGCCGCACGGACGGGCACAGCGGACAAAGCCACACCCGCTGCCGTACATTACACCCGCATCGAGGGCAGCCGCG
>DAOTXC010000095.1:0-25830 GCA_034435555.1 Anaerolineae bacterium | reverse complement strand
ACCCAACTCTGCCCGTTACAGCCTGCGACGAGGTCGGCGGTCTCCGTGTCCCTGGCCGGGCGGAGCAGCCGGAGCCGGTGTTCCAGTGGTTGATAGTAGTAGAGTCCCGCGTCGAGTCCGGTCACGTCGCGGACGCTGAGGTAGGTGTTGAGCGGATGGCGCGCGCCCGCCGAGGGCACGGTGCGGAAGGTGGCCTTGCCATTGGCAATAATTTCGCGCAGCCCCTGCGTCGCCCACAGCAGATAGCTGAGCGCCTCCAGGCTGAGGGGCGCGTCCGCGAACTTGCGTCGGCTGCGGCGCTGCGCGATGATAGCGGCGAGGGGTTCTTGTCCCAGCTGCAAGTCGGCGACCGGGGGAAGGTCAATCTCCGGCAGCGCCTCCGGCAGCGCACGCTGGAGGGGTGGGGCCGGGCGCCGCTGTTGTTGATCGGTCTGTATCTGGCTGAAGTTTTCCCAGTTTGAAGCTCTTAGGAATTCGCGTTTTGCTTTCGGGTTTTCCATGACAAACTCTCCTTTTGGGGTGAGATCAATGTGGCCCCAGCAGCGCCAGACGGATGCAGCGTTGCAACTCCTGACGCAGTTGCAGCGCTTCGAGCACCTCGTCGGGGCGTCCGGTCGCGCCGGGGCGGGCCTGTAATTGCATGTGAAGGCTGATCCAGGGCGCGGTGGGTTCCACGCTAAGGTCTTGCACCAGCGCGCGCAGGTCGTAGCTCTTGCCGCGATGCCGCCGCCCACGCCGGGGACGCAGGCATGTCTCCTGGGCGAGGAAGTCGGCCACGCGCGCTTGCACCATAGCGACATCAGGCGTGCGCAACAGGGCGACGTAGCGGGCGGCCTGGAGCTGCTCGTTGAGGGCATCGTCCCCTTCGGGGACGTGGCGAATCTCGGCCACGGCCAGCCCCGGCGGGAGCTGTCCCGCCAGTTGCGCGGCGAAGTGCGCCGGTTCCAGCGGGGATTCTAGCCAGCAATCCAGGAGCTCCGCTGCGCCGCCGCAGCCTGTGGGCAACGGCGCGGCGAATTGGAGCTTAGGGCGCGGGTTGAAGCCCTGGCTGTAGCGCAACGGGATTTGGGCGCGCCGCAAAGTACGCTCCCAGACCGTGCTCAGTTCCAGCACGGAGATGAAGGCGAGCGGCCCGCTCGTGCTGAAGCGGAGCCGATAGCGCAGGCTCTCGTTTAAGGGCGCGTCGGACATTGCCAGCACTCCTCTTGTAGGCTTGCGTAGTGTTGCAGGATGCCGCAGCCGTGGCACTGCACGCGACAGTCGGGGAGCAGTTCGCCGCGCTGGCTGCGCATGTAGTCCTCCTGCAAATAGCGAAGATTGACGCCGCTGTCGAGGTGTTCCCAGGGGAGCGGCTCGCTGATCGCGTAGCGGCGCCCGACGTAGGCGGCCACGTCCAGCCCGCTCTCGGCGATGGCCTGTTCCCAGGCGGCGGGATTGCGCCACTCGTCCCAGGCATCGAAGCGCGCGCCGAGCTCCCAGGCGCGCTTCACCACGGGGGTCAGGCGGCGATCCCCACGGGCCAGCAGCGCCTCGAGCTGGCTCTCGGCGTAGTCGTGCCAGGCCAGTCGCAGGCCGCGGGCGCGCAGCCCTTGTTGGAGGATGGCCTGCCGTCTGAGGACAGTCTCCTCATCGGCCAACGGCTCCCACTGGAAGACGGTGTGAGGCTTGGGCACGAAGGTGTTGACGCTGACGTGGACTTCGACCTTGCGGCCCCGCGCCTGCCGCCCGATCCGCAGGATTTGGTGGGCGAGCTCGACGATTTCTTGCACATCCTCGTCGCTTTCGCCGGGGAGGCCGATCATAAAGTAGAGCTTTACGGTGCGCCAGCCACGGGTGAAGACCATCTCGGCCACCTCGAGCACCGTCTCGGTGCGGATGTTTTTGTTGATACGAGCGCGCAGTGCATCGGTGGCGGCCTCCGGCGCGAAGGTGAAGCCGGAGCGGCGGCCCTGCGAGAGCGCGTCGGCCAGCTCTACCGAGAAGGCGTCGAGGCGCAGGCTCGGCAGCGAGAAGCTGATGTGTTCTGAGGCATAGGCCGTTTGCAGCGCCTCCAGGAGCGCGGCGATGTCGGTGTAGTCGGCGCTGGAGAGCGAGAGCAGGGCGACCTCCTCGTAGCCGGTGGCGTCGGTGACGGCCCGCACGTCGGCGAGCACCTCGGCGGGGGGGCGCTCCCGAATTGGGCGGGTGATGATCCCTGCCTGGCAGAAGCGGCAACCGTTCGAGCAGCCGCGTTGCAGTTCGATGACGGCGCGGTTGTGGACGGTATCCACGTTGGGCACGAGCTGGCGCACCGGGGTGGGGGGGAGCTGCGGGAGGATGCGTTTGGTGATGCGCGCGGGCGTGTGGGCGTCGCGTGGCTCCAGCGCCTGGAAGCGCCCATCCGCCGCGTAAATGGGACGATAACGGCGCGGCACGTAGACGCCGGGCAATGCGACAAGGGCGTCCAGCTGGGTCTCGCGGTCGGCGGCGGGGATGGCGAGCAGCGCCGTGACGAGCTCTTCGAGCACCGCTTCCCCCTCGCCGATGACGAAGGCGTCCACAAAGTCGGCCAGCGGCTCCGGGTTGAAGGCGCCGTGTCCGCCGCCAATGACGAGCGGGTGGCGCTCATCGCGCGCGGTGCTTTCCACGGGCAAGCCGGCCAGGTCGAGGAACTCCAGCAGGTTGGTGTAGAGTTGCTCGTAGGCGGTGCTGATGGCGAGCAGGTCAAAGGCGGCGACCGGGCGGTAACTTTCGAGGGTGTAGAGCGGCAGGTGAGCCGCTCGCAGCGCAGCGTTCATATCTGGGGCGGGCAGGTAGGCGCGCTCGGCGAGGGTGTCGCTGCGGCGGTTCAGAAGGTCATAGAAGATCTGCAGGGCGAAGTTGGACATGCCGAGTTCGTAGAGATCGGGGAAGGCGAGGCAGACGTGCAGCGGCATGGCATCCCAGTCCTTGATGACGGCGTTGAACTCCCCGCCGACGTAGCGCGCGGGCTTCTGCACCCGGTGGAGGAGCGCCTCCAGAGTTTCCCAGGGGATGGGGCTGTGCGTGGGGCCTTCAGCCACTCTTTGCCTCTCCCTGAATCTTCAGCCAGAGGGTGCGGCGACGTGGCCCATCGAATTCGGCCAGGAAGATGCCTTGCCAGGCCCCCAGTTGCAGTTGGCGATTTTCAATGAAGATGAAGTGGTCGCTGCCCACCAGGATGGACTTCATGTGGCTGGGGGTGTTACCCTCCGCGTGGCGGTATTTGAGGTTGTCGGGGGCCATCCGCTCCAGCAGGAGGGCGACATCGCGCTCCACGTCGGGGTCCCAGTTTTCGTTGAGGACGATGCCGGCGGTGGTGTGCGGGCAGAAGACAAAGCAGATGCCCTCGTGGATGTTTTGTTCCATGATGGTGCGCTGGATCTCGGTGGTCACGTCGAGTAGGTCAACTTTGGTGCGCGTCTGTATTTCTAACTTGATGAACATGGTATCTCCTGTTAGGTTAAGAAGTCGCGCAGTTTGCGGCTTCTGCCGGGATGTCGGAGCTTGCGCAGAGCCTTCGATTCAATTTGGCGGATGCGCTCGCGGGTGACGTTGAAGGCGCGGCCCACCTCTTCGAGGGTGTGCTGCTGCCCGTCCTTCAGCCCGAAGCGCATTTCGAGGACTTCGCGCTCGCGGGGGGCGAGCTCGCTCAAGATGTTCTCGAGTTGCTCGTGGAGCATGTGGGTCGAGGTTGTATCCATCGGCCCCGGCAGATTCTCGTCCTCGATGAAGTCGGAGAGGGCGCTGTTATCTTCGCTGCCCACGGGGCTTTCCAGCGACATCGGCTCCTGCGAGACGCTGATGATGCGGCGCACTTTGGCGCTGGCGCGGCGCAGTTTGCGCTCCATGTGGGGCGATAGCGGGTGTTCGTTGGCGCGCGCCTCGCGGATCGCTTCAATATCCTCCGGTTCGAGAAGTTCCATCTCCAGGGCGAGTTCGTCGAGCGTGGGATCGCGCCCGAGCTGTTGGGTCAGGTCGCGCTGGATGCGCATCAGGCGATTGATCGTCTCGACCATGTGAACGGGGATGCGGATGGTGCGCGCCTGGTCGGCGATGGCGCGGCTGATCGCCTGGCGGATCCACCAGGTGGCGTAGGTCGAGAACTTGTAGCCGCGCGTGTAGTCGAACTTTTGCACAGCGCGCAGCAGCCCGATGTTGCCCTCCTGGATCAGGTCGAGGAAGGTGACGCCACGGCCCACGTACCGCTTGGCGATGTTCACCACCAGCCGCAGGTTGGCGCGGATGAGCATCTGTTGGGCGTCGGCGGCGATCACGTCAACCTGCTCCCACCAGTCGCGGATCTCCTTGGCGGGCGGGAGCGATTTGAGCAGCGTGGAGGGGTTCGGCCAGGAGCTACGCTGTTGCACCCGTTCGAAGAGGGTGCGCAGCAGTTGCGGGGGCAGCAGATACAAGAGCGTGGCGGTCTCCAAAAGCTTGAGGATGACCGGGCGCCATTGAGGATCGTCGCCCCAGTGGTTAGGCCCCATGTGTCTATAGAGCAGTGACGGCGCTTCTAGTAGTAGTACTTGCTGTTGGTGCGCGATCTCTTCGATCAGCGCCACGGCGGAGGGGGTTTCGAGGTTGTGTTTCTGCGCGGCCTGTTGTGCGGCGCGCCATGCCTTACGCGCCTCGGTGTAGCAGTATTCGATGCCGCGCGCTTCTCGCTGGGGTTCAGTTGTTGTTTCCAGACTCCGTCGGATCTCTGCGAGCTGCGCGGTGGCCTCGCGGATCAGGCAGATCCACACCTCCTGGTGGGGCAGGAGCAGATCCACCTGCCCGATTTCGCGCAGGTACATCTGCACGGGATCGTTGACCAGATCATCAAGCCGGCGATGCGCTTCTTCCTCTATCTTTTCGAGCTCGTCGGGGCTGGGTTCGTCTTCATCCCACTCCTCTTCATCCTCGTCGTCGCTTTTCTCCCAGCTGTAGCTGCTCTCGTCATCGTCATCGTCGTCCTCGGCGGGCGCGTCATCGTCCATATCTCTGCGCCGGGGATTTTTCGCTGGCCGGTCGTAGTCCTCTTCTTCAAAGGTCTCCGTCTCATCATCCCAGGATTCCTCATCAAATTGGCGGAGGTCTTTAGAATTGGGCATGGTTTTCGGTCTCCTTTTCAGGGTAGTCATCGTGGCGAGCGCACCGTTAGCCGTTCCCCTTGTGCAAGGCCCATTGTACCTGACGTAGCCGAGTATTCAAGTCCTGCATGATGGGGGCGTAGGCGCTGCCGCGCAGGTCATCGGCGGTGCGGGCCTGCAAGAGCAAATCCTGGACTTCGGCGATTTCCTGGCGGAGCTGCGTTTCGCGCAGGCGCAGCAGCGCGCGGAGGAGATCGCGCCCCAGTTGTTCCAGCGAGGCTTCGGGCAGCAGCTGGGTGCGCCACTCGTTCACCTCGCTTAGCAAATCTGTCGGAAGGAGCTGCTCCCATTCCTGTTCGGGATCGCTTTGCAGCTCCAGCCAGCTCTCCCAGATGAGCCGGTAGCTGGGGGAGAAATCCCCTGCTCGGAGAGGCGGTAGGTTTAGCTCCTGTAAGATTTTGGTGGTCTGCGCCTGGAGCTCCGGGTAGTGCAGCAGTAGGGTGAGGATGTAGACTTCGAGGTTGGCGCTGCGTAGGGTGTGTCCGGGGGGCTTCACGGCGACGCGCGTCTGGATCGCGGTGGCCCGCTCACGGGCGCGCAAGCGATCCAGCAGCGACCGCTCATCCAATCCGAGCCGCTGGCTGATCTCGCGGGCGTAGGCTTCGCGTTCGATGCCATCGGAGAGGTCTTGTAAAAGGGGCAACATGGCATCAATGATTTGCGCCTTGCCGCGCGGCTCCTCCGGTTCGTGCTGTTGCAGAAGCTGTTGGAAGTAGAAGCGGATCACCGGCTCGGAGGTGGTGACGAGGGCGTCCCAGCGCGCGCGGTCTTCCAGGATGAGCTCGTCGGGGTCCAGCCCATCGGGGAGCTGGATGGCGCGGATGTCAACGTTGAGCTTACCCTGGTAGCCCACAAGTCCTCGCGGGTCGAAGATCGCGCTGCCGCGCCGGCCCAACGTCTCGCGGGCCACATCGAGGCCGCGCATGGTGGCGTGGATGCCGGCGGGGTCGGGGTCAAGCGCGAGGATGAAGCGCTGGGTGAGCCGGTGCAGCTGTTGCAGGTGGCTTTCGGTCAGCGCGGTCCCCATCGGCGCGACGACGTTGGCGTAGCCCTCCTGTTGCAGGATCATCACATCCATGTAGCCTTCGACGATGATGACCGCATCGGCCTGACGGATGGCTTGCGCGGCCAGGTGCGCGCCGAAGAGAATGCGCCCCTTATCGAAGAGCGGCGTCTGCGGTGAGTTCATGTACTTGGGCTGCGCCTCTGGCGTGAGCACGCGGCTGCCGAAAGCGATGACCTCGCCGCGCCGGTTGCAGATGGGGATCATCACCCGGTCGCGGAAGCGGTCGTAAGTTCCGCCATCGTCTTTCTGCACCAGCAGGCCGGCCTTGACCAGCTCCGCGATGGTGTAGCCCTGGCCGAGCAGGTGCGTGCGCAAGGCATCCCAACTCTCCAGGCTGTAGCCGAGCTGGAACTGCTCGATGGTGGCGGGGGTAAAGCCGCGTCGGGTGAGATATTCGCGGGCGGTTTGGGCTTGTGGGGCCGAAAGCAGCAGGGCGTGGAAATACTCGGCAGCGGCGGCGACGGCCCGCTGGAGTCGTTCGTTTTCGGCCTCGGCCTCGAGCTGTTCCGGTGTGCGGGGACGGATCTCCACGCCGGTCTGTCGTCCGAGCTCTTCGAGCGCGGTGCGGAAATCCCACCCCTGGAGCTCCATCAAGAAGCTGAAAACATCACCGCCGCGCCCACAGCCAAAGCAATGCCAGCGTTGGTTGTCGGGAAAGACGAAGAACGAGGGCGTCTTTTCTGTGTGGAAGGGGCAGACCGCTTTCAGGTTGCGGCCCGCTCTCTGGAGCTGCACCTGTCGCCCTATGACTTCCACAATATCCAAACGCTCTTTGATCTGATCTACGACGCTCATCGGCAGGGATATTTTACTCAACAGAGGGGGATTGACAACTCGCGGCGGCCCCTAACGGAGTTCCACGTGCCAATCAATGACTTGTACGGCGCGATATTGTTCCTCGATCCAGTGGACGGCGTTCTCCAACACCGCGTAGCTGTGCCCGGTCTCGTTGGCAACGGTGACGATGGCGATGGCGGCGGATTGCCAGGTGTCCTGGTGGTCAACCTCCGTTGCGGCGACCTCGAAGGTGCGGCGGAGCTGGTTGAGGAGCGGTTTGAGCAGCCGGCGCTTCTCCTTGAGCGAGGTAACGCCGGGAAGGTAGAGTTGGATGGTACACGCGCCGATGATCATTTCATTGCTCAGACGCGCGCGGTCCAGGCGGGATTGGCGTATTTTTCGCGGCGCAGTTGGGCGGTGAGGGCGACCTCGGCGGCGGTCAGCGCCCCCGGTTGCAGGGTGAGGTTGAGCCGGGCGCTGAAGGCGCGCTCGAATGCCTCGGCTAACGTCTCCCAGGTGACCTCGTAGCCGAGGGCGTCGTGGAGGGTCAGCGCGCGGGCACGGATGCGCTCCGGATCGGGGCGCTCCACTAGATAGTGGCCCACGCGGGCGATGTCGCCGGTGAGGGGGAGCGTGCCGTGTTGCAGGATGCCCCCCTGGATGCGCATCTGGGCGCTACCGACGAGTTTGCGTCCGTCAAAGGTGATCTCGTAATCGGAGGGCATCTCGAAGCAGACCGCGCCCTTGAAGCCGCGATTTTCGACGTGGCTGTCGGCGTGGACGTTCTCCAGGCCGCTGAGATTCAGGGCCGCGAGGATGGCCTCGCTGAGTGCGCGGTAGCTCTCGACGATCCCGCCGGCAAGACGCGGCTCCCCCTCAGTGGCGAGGGCGGCGTAGGTGAGCTCGTCAGTGTGGAGCACGGCGCGTCCGCCTGTGGGACGCCGCACCAGGCCATAGCCGGCAGCCTCCAGCCGGGGCAGGTCAATATCGCTGTAGGGCTGCCCCCGTCCCAGAGTGATGGTGGGCGGATCCCAGGCGTAGAGGCGCAGCGTGGGTGGGCTTTCGCCAGCGGCGACCTGGCGCAGGATGGCCTCATCCAGCGCCATATTGTAATCGCCGGCGGCGGGGATGGGCTGGCGCAGCAGCCGCCAGGTTGCGTGAGGGTAGGTCGAAGCAGCGGCGGGCATCGCGGTTAACGGTGGGTGCGCAGATTTTGGATATAGAGATTGATGGAGCGTTCGACTTCGGCCAGGGCTGCTTCACGTCCTTCCCACTCCAACGTCTCCACGCCGACGTGTTGCAGGTCTTTGTAGACGGAGAAGAAGTGCGCGACTTCCTGCAGATAGTGCGGGGCGACATCTTCCAGCTCCTGGATGCCCTCGTAGAGCGGATCGGTGGCGGGCACGGCGAGGATTTTGTCATCAGGCATACCTCGGTCGCGCATTCGGAAGATGCCCACCGGGCGTGCTTCGATGACGCAGCCGGGGAAGGTCGGCTCGTTGGTCATCACGAGAATATCCATCGGGTCGCCGTCGTCGTAGGAGGTGCGGGGGATGAAGCCGTACTCTCCCGGATAGTGCAGCGAGGAGTAGAGCACGCGGTCCAGCTTGAGGAAGCCGCTCTCTTTGTCGTATTCGAACTTGTTGCGTGAGCGTTTGGGGATCTCGACCACGACGTAGACGATCTCCGGGGTTTGAGGGCCTGGTGGTAGTTCTCGCCATAGATTAGCCATCTTGCTTCGTCCTCCTAGAAAATAGCCTGAGCGTAAAACAGGTTGCCAACCTGTCCTACATTTTCATCCTCGGTGATGTGTCGAAGGAACATGATGACTCCTAGAAAATAGCCGTAACGTGGAGCGTCTGTTTTGCGCTACATTTGCGTTATAGGGTGAAGCGGTCGCCGCGTTCCGGTACGATGACCCGACTGTAGCCCAGCTTTTGCAATCCTTCCTGGAGCGCCTGGGCCGGTTCCGGGTCGCCGTGGACGATGAAGGCGGTTTTGACCCGCTCGGCCTGCGGTGCGGCCCAATCGAGCAGCTGCCGCCGGTCGGCATGGGCGCTGTAGCCGTAGAGCGTGTCCACTTCGGCCTTGAGAGGATATTCCTCGCCGAAGATGCGCACGTAAGGTTCCTGGTCGGCTATGCGGCGGCCCAGCGTGTGGGGCGCCTGCCAGCCGGTGATGAGCACCGCGTTGCGGGGATCGGTGATCGCGTGTTTGAGATGGTGCAGTACCCGTCCGGCCTCGGCCATCCCGGAGGCGCTGATGATGATTACGGGATTCTCCATCGTGTTGAGCGCCTTGGACTGCTCGACGCTGCGCACATAATGCAGCCGGTAGAAGCCGAAGGGGTCGGCAGCGTCACTCTCCGTCAGGAAGTCACGAGTTTCGCTGTCGTAGGTCTCTGGATGGCGGCGGAAGATTTCGGTGACGTTGACCGCCAGCGGGCTATCAATGTAAATGGGCACATCGGGGATGCGGTTGGCGTGGTGGAGCTGGTGCAGGTCGTAGATGAGGGCTTGGGTGCGCCCGACGGCAAAGGCCGGGATGATGATCCGCCCCTGACGTGCGACCACGCGATTGACGATCTCGGCCAGCTGCTCCTGGATCGTCGCGCTGGGCGGGTGCTCGCGGTCGCCATAGGTGCTCTCGATCATCAGGTAATCGGTTTCGGGGAGGGGTGTGGGGTCGCGGACGATGGGGAGATCGGGCTGCCCCAGATCGCCGCTGAAGACCAGGCGCGATGGCTCCTCCGGTTCTTTGGTCTCAAGCAGCACCATCGCCGAGCCGAGGATGTGCCCCGCATCCAGGAAGGTCAGCCAGACCCCGCGCGCGAGTCGCACCCGGTCGTCATACTCTGCGGTTCGGAATTGCTTGAGGGTGCGCAGGGCATCCTCTTCGGTGTAGAGTGGTTCGACAGGGGCTAACCCCTGGCGCTGGCGTTTCTTGTTCACGTAGGCGACATCGTGTTCGTGGATGCGGCCTGAATCGGGCAACATCGCTGCGCAGAGGTCGCGGGTGGCGCTGGTAGCGTAGATGGGGCCACGGTAGCCCTGTTTGACGAGGTTGGGAAGATTGCCGGAGTGGTCAATGTGGGCGTGGGAGAGGATCACCGCATCGAGCCGGCGAATATCCAGCGGGAACTTTTGGTTGCGCTGGTAGCTCTCTTTGCGCTTTCCCTGGTAGAGGCCGCATTCGAGCAGGATGTTTTTGCGGTTGGTGCGGATCAGGTAGAGCGATCCGGTCACTGTGCCGACGCCGCCGAGAAACCTGATTTTCATCCGTGGCTCCTTGGTTATCGCAGGCGGGTTAATAGTTTGAGTATTTGCGGGCCGTAGGTCTTGCAGCGCCACGGCCCTATCGCCGGGTCATCCTCCAGATCATCGAGTTCTTGTGGCGGATGCCACGCTAGATTCCAGAGGGTGGCGTTGGGCAGGATGACATCCGAATCAACCCCGCGCTGGGCGGCGACATCCTTGCGCCAGGCCTTGAGCACATCGTAGCGTTCCAGCACCTCGTCGGGAGGGCGGGTGTGATCGTGGGGCTGGGAGGGCGGCGAGAGTGGTCCCTGGCGCACGGCCTTGAGGATCTCATCGCCGAAGCGCCGGATTTGGTAGGGCGTGAGTCCCGCGTCGGCCAATGCCTGCCGGGTGCGCGGCTGCACCTGCGCCACTTTGACCAACTGCCGGCTGGACATGACCTTCATGGTGGGACGGTCGAGCCGCTCGGCAGCGGCCTCGCGCCAGCGATAGAGCCGATAGAGCATCGCCTGTTCGTGATAGGGCAGATCGCGCACCCCCTTGATCCGCCAGTAAAACTCGTCCGGGTCGGGCGGCTGAGGGTCGGGCACGTGATTGCAGAGATAGGTGAAGACCTCCTGCGCCTCCTCCCAACGTCCCAGTTCCTTGAGGGCGGCGGCCTGGAGCGCGCGTAGATCGCGCAGATAGTGTGTGTCCAGCCCAGCGTAGCGGAGCGCCTTGGGGTCAAGTGGGCGCTTGCCCCAATCGTAGCGTTGAAACTTCTTGTTGAGATGGATGTTGAAGTGTTCTTCCAGCACATTGCCCAGCCCTACCTTGGGCCAACCGAGGATGCGGGCAGCCCACATCGTATCGAAGAGGTTGTGGCAGAGGAGCTGATGATCGCGTTTGAGAATGATGAGGTCATAGTCGGCGGCATGGAAAATCTTCTCGATGGTGGGCGCGGCGAAAAACGGGGCCAGCGGGCTGAGATCGTCAAGCGCGAGGGCATCAACCACGTAATCGCCTGCGGAAATGCTGAACTGGATCAGGCAGACCTGTTCCTGGTAGGCGTGCAGGCTGTTGGCTTCGGTGTCCACAGCGACCTGCGTGGCTTGCATCAAGCGCGCCACAAGGGACTGGAGTGCAGCCGGCGTGGCTACAATCTCAGGCGGTGGTACGGGTACGTTGTTATCTTCTGTGTGATTTTGCATGATGTTGCCATTATCGCCCGCTGGGGCAGATTGTCAAACGCGACGGGGCGCTTTTCATCGGAGGAGTTCGCTGCTACAATCAAGATATGTGGCGACTTCTATTGGCAATCGCGTTGATCGTGCTCAGCGGCTGTGGATTTGCAACCCCCACAGCGCCAAGCCCTGTCGCGCCCACCGCCACGCTCACGCCGCTGCCGCCGACGCCTGCGCCCACCGCCACGCCCACATCCACGCCGCCAGCGCCGGAACCTGAGGTCGCGCGCGTCTACAGTTTCCCGGAGCGGCTTTATCCAGGCGATTGGGTGAGCTTCAGCGTTGAGCCATTGCTTCCCGAGCTGCTGGAGACGCAGATGCAGGTGCGCATTGATCTGCCTGATGGCGAGGTGCTCGAAGCCAACGCTTTGCCGCAGAGCCTGGATTGGGTCAGCCGCGCGCGCTTCTATTGGGCGTGGAACACCGGTGAGCTGGTCGGCGCGCACTGGATGACGGTCACGCTATCGCTGCCTGATTCCACCGTTGGCCAGCGGCAGCTGGTGCTGCCGCTGACGATTGCGCCGCCTGAAGAGGCGCTCCCGCCGGAGCTGGAGGCGCGCTGGGCGGTCACGTACACGGACGGCTTCAACCTCCACTATCTCACGCACAGCGCCGCCGAGCGGGACCTGGCTTATCTCGTGGGGGAGGCGCAGTCGGCCTATGAGCAGGTGACGCTGATGTTGGGGCACACCGATATCGAACCGGTGGACATCTACCTGATGGATCGGGTGATTGGCCAGGGCGGGTACGCCTCGAGCGCGTGGGTGGCGGCCTCCTATACCGAACGCCTCTATCCGCCGGTGGGGATGGAGCGGTTGTTCCGCCACGAGCTGACCCATCGCCTTGATAGCGGGCTGGGCTGCGACGGTACGCCGGCGCTGGTGCGGGAGGGGTTGGCGGTCTACGTGGCCGGCGGTCACTATTGGGCGGAGTCGCTCCCGCTGAAGATGTCCGCACTCTTGCAGACGGAGCGCTATATTCCGCTGGAGCGATTAGCGCAGAACTTCTACACGCACCAGCACGAGATCAGCTACTTGGAGGCTGGCGCGCTGGTGGCCTACGTGGTGGAGACCGCCGGTTGGGAGGGTGTGGCGCGCCTGTGCACCGGCGCGCGCGGCGAGGGTGACGATGGCGAGCGGCTGGCGGAGGGCTTGCGGGCCGCGCTGGACATCGAGTCTCTTTCCGCCTTCGAGACGGTATGGCTGCGCTGGCTGCGGGCGCTACAGCCCGCCGCCGCCGCCGTGACGCGCTTGCAGTTGGAGTGGCGGTTGATGGAGACGTTGCGGGATTACCAGGCTCGGCGCGATCCGGCGGCGCACTTTTTAGAGGGCATCCTCTTCGATCCCGCCCAGGCTGCGCAGCGGGGCATCACCGCCGATTTCGTGCGGCGTCCGCGAGATGCGGAAGCGATTGCACTGGAGCTGTTGCTACTCGCGGCGCGCCAGGCTTTGGAAGCGGGCCGCCTGGAGCGTTCAGCGGCGTTGTTGGATGCGCTGGAGGCGGTGTTGTTGAGCGGTTTCCCCACGGAGGGCGAGGCTGCGGAGGTGCTCGATGTGGTCGCGGCGACGTTGGTGCAGGGCTACGAACCTTACCACCTCAGCTACGATGCGGCGCGCGCCGGCTATCGCATCGCGGCAGTTGACTATGCGCGTTGGCCCACGCAAGTGTGGCTCTTCGCTGCGCGAGAGGGCGGCGCGTGGCGTATTTCTGGCCCCCAGATGGAGGAGTGAGCAATGGAATGTGCCCTCTCAACCGTGATCCCCAGTCCGCTGGGCGAGATGCTGCTCTGCGCGACAGAGCGTGGCCTGTGCGCGGCGGCCTTCGGCACGGCGTTGCCGGAGGCCGTGCGGCGCCATCTGGCCCGTTACAAGATCGCGCCCCCGGAACCGGGCCGCGCGGCAATGCTGCAAACGGCTGAGCAACAGCTCGCGGCCTATTTCGCGGGACAGTTGCAGGTCTTCGCGCTGCCGCTGGATCTGCGCGGAACGCCCTTCCAGCGCAATGTATGGTATACTTTGCAGCGCATCGCCTATGGTGAGACTTGGGCTTATGGCGAGGTCGCATGGAGTTTGGGCCGTCCGCAGGCGGCGCAGGCAGTGGGGCAGGCCGTTGGCGCTAACCCCGTAGCGATCATCGTCCCCTGTCACCGCGTGGTGGGGAAGGATGGCACGCTGACCGGCTACGCAGGTGGGCTGCAACGCAAGGCGGCGCTCTTGCAGCTTGAAAATTCGGTGGTGCAGTTGCCGATCCCCACGGTGTATGAAGAATAGAGCCGTTTCCTAATAATGCCAATCGGGATCAGGACGCAGATTCACGCAGATAGTTCTTAAAATCAGTAACTACTCACCCTGGCTCCGAGGGGATCGTCAGATCCCCGTCAAGTCAGAATTATCTAGGACTACATTGTATAGCAGCCTGGAATTTGTTTATGCCTCCACGCCGGATCTGGCGATCCGGCTAGAGCCTGAGTAGATACTAAAATCAGCGGAAATCAGTGTGAATCTGCGTCCAATACCTACTCAAGGCTTATTCAGGAACAAGTCTCAGTAGATCTAATTTCGCTTGGTCTGGATCGTCAGATCCAGACCAAGAACGGGGATCTGACGATCCCCTTGGAGCATTTTTCGATCTACTGAGTCTAGTAGTTGAGGTAATGTAACGATGACAGAGGTACGGCGAAGCTTCTTTGCGGCGCTGGCGCTCGGTATCGGTGCGCCGGGGCTGGGCATGATCGTCCAGGGGCAATGGCTGTTGCTGTTACCCTTGCTCGCCGGCGGCGCGCTCTGGTTCGGTGCGCGAAAACGCCGGGAGCTTATGGGGTGGGGGAGCGCACTTTGCATAGGGAGCCTGGGCCTCGCTGTCTGGTTCAATGTGGGGATGGGCTGGTTGCTGGTGGGGATGGCGGCGCTTCTGGCGGCGTGGGACCTGGATGTCTTCGGCGCGCAACTGGCGACAGTCTCACGCATCGAAAATGAACGGCGCTTGATCCATGCGCACTGGCGACGATTGGCCTGGGTCAGCGTTGCCGGGCTATTGCTGGGCGCGATGGGCCTCTCCCTCCGCGTTTCGCTCAGCTTTGGCTTGATCTTGGTCACGGCCTTATTGGCGGTGCTGGGGCTGGCGCAAGTGGTACACAGCATCAGCAAGCGAGAGAAGGACGCTCACACAGATGTCATCCCCACACCGTAAGCGGTTACTCGCCTTCTGGTTCGCCTCCCTCGCGGTGATGCTGGTGTTAGCTGCCGCGCTGCCGGGGCTTACCTTGTTGCCGGAGCGCAATTATGACATCCCCTGGTCAGTTGATCCCACAGGCTCCGTGCTTGATTTGGGCTGGCTCTTTGGCGTCATGTTGGCACTCTACGTTATCGGCTTTTTTATGATCATTCCCAAAGAGCTGCGTCGCCGTCTGTTGGCCTATGCAGTGGTCATGTTTTGGTTGCTTGCAGGCATGATCGTGGTGGCGGTCTGGATCGCGGGTGATGAGGGGATCGAGGAGCCGGTGTTGCTCCTTTCGTCGCCGGTCGCTACACCGACGATGGCGCTGAGCGAATTGGAATTTACCGAGGAGCTGGAACCGATTCGGGAGGTCGTTTTCACCCCGCCGCAGCATTGGGTGCGGATTGGGGTGATCCTTGGCATCGGTGTGCTCTGCGCTGTGGTCGCGCTGGGCATTTTCTGGTTTATCTACGCGCGTTATCGCCCCGCTACGCCGCCCCCCTTGTTCTTCCTGGCGACTCAGGCGCAAGCCGCGTTGGATGCCCTGTATGGCGGCGAGGATGTCCGGGATGTTGTGTTGCGGTGCTACTTTGAGATGGCGCGCGTGTTGGATCAGAGCCAGGGCATCCGCCGTGTGGAAACGGTGACGCCGCGTGAGTTTGCAATCCAGTTGACGGGGTGGGGCTTACCGGCGGAACCCGTGTCTACGCTGACCCGGCTCTTCGAGGAGGTTCGCTATGGCAGCTACTCGGAGGATGATACCGCTGCACAACAAGCCATCGCGAGCCTCGAGGCGATTATCGCCGCCTGTCAGGAGTTAGCATGAGAAAGCGCGCGCCTACGTGTGGTTTCCTGTTGGCGTCGTTAGTGCTGGGATTGGCGGTGGGCACGCTGGCGGCGATTTTGATTTTGCGCGAGTGGGTCATGGATGTGTTGGTTGTGCGTCTGGCCTACTATTTTTGGGTGATGGGGCTGTCCCTGCGCAGTCGCCCGCAGGCGGTGTACTGGGCGTTGCCGATTGTGGTGGGAATTGTTGCGGCGATTTTGCTGCTGGCCTACAATCTCGATTTACACCGCGTTTCTGAACTGCCGCCGGTGAAGCTGGGGCGCGTTTCAGAGTGGGAAGAGTGGCTGCGATCTGCAAAAATCAACCCGTACTTCAACAAGTATCTGCACCGCAAAATGTTGCGCTTGACTCGGCGCGCCTTGCAATTAGAGGAGCAGCCCCACGCCGGACGCGAATCCTCCCACGTCATCATGCCGCCCATGCCCCCTGAGGTTGAAATATTGTTGCGTGAGCGTCGCCCCCCGTCGTTTGATTATATGGCTACGCCAGAGGCCTGGCATCTGGAAGACATCGTTGCGTATCTCGAAACTGTTTTGGAGGTTGAAGATGACCGTTAAAGAGCGTGCTGTTGCTGAGTGGCAATCGCGGGTGTTGGCCGAAGTCGGGCGGGCCATCGTCGGCAAACGCGAGCTGTTGGCGTATTTGCTCGCGGCGATCCTTTCGCCGGGTGGGCATGTGTTGTTGGAGGATTATCCCGGCCTGGCGAAGACCTTGATCGCCTCCAGTTTTGCTGCGGCTTTGGGCCTGGTCTTCAAGCGTATCCAGTTCACGCCCGACCTGCTGCCGGGTGACATCACCGGCGGCTACGTCTATGACCGCAACACCAACCGCTTCACCCTGCGGCAAGGCCCCATCTTTGCGAACATCATCCTGGCCGATGAGATCAACCGCGCCTCTCCCAAGACTCAGTCGGCGCTCCTGGAGGCGATGCAAGAGTACCAGGTCACGTTGGAGGGGGAAACGCTGCCCCTGCCCCAGCCCTTCCTCGTCATCGCTACCCAGAATCCCATCGAGTACGAGGGGACCTTCCCCCTGCCGGAGGCGCAACTCGACCGCTTCATCATGAAACTCTCGGTGGGCTATCCCACAATTGAGGAGGAGCAGGAGATTCTGCGGCGACGGCGCGAGCGCGCCGCCGATGTGGTTCCCCTGCAAGCGGTGACGAATGCGGAGGAACTCTTGCAGATGCGCCAGCAGGTGGAGCAGGTTCACGTAGACCCCGACATCGAACATTACATGGTGGAGCTGACCGCGATCACCCGAAAACTCCGGCAGGTGGCGGTAGGGGCCAGTCCGCGCGGCTCGTTGGCGCTGCTGAAGCTTGCGCGCGCCTGGGCCGCCATGCAGGGCCGCGATTACGTGTTGCCCGACGACGTCAAGCGTTTCGTTCGTCTGGCGCTGGGCCACCGGTTGATCCTCGACCCGGAGCTGTGGATGCGGCGCGGCGCGCACGAGGACATCCTGAACGAAGTGTTGCGTCTGGTGGCCGTGCCCGTACACAAGGAAGGTTAGCGCGTTATGCGACGCAGCGTGCTTTTGGGGCTGTTGGCTTACCTCCTGCTCTTGACAGGGCTGCTCGCGGTGGATGGGCGATTCATCGTGCTGGCGTTGCTGGTGTGGGTCTACCTCGGCGCGGCGTTGTTGACCTGTCCGACTACGCCGAAGTTGAGCGTGACGCGCACGCTTGATCCGCCGGTGCTCACTGAGGGCGGGCAGGTCGTAGTGACCTTGCAGCTCCGCAACGAGGGCGCGCGTAATGTGTTTCTGCATGTGGCGGATCGCATTCCCCCGGAGCTGCGCTTGTGTGAGGGCGATTTCAGTGGCATGGCCCTGTTAGCGCCTGCGGAGACCTTCACGCTGACCTACACCCTGATGGTGCGCCGGGGGGAGTTCAACTTTGAGGGCCTCGAGCTGGTGGTGAGTGAGCCGTTGGGCTTGCTGCGTCAGGCGCTACGCTGGCCCCTGCCCTCCCAGTTGCTGGCGCTCCCGCGCGTGGACAAGTGGCGCGCCGTCACCATTCGCCCGGCGCGCACATTGGGCTTCACCGGCCCGATCCCCTCGCGGCAGGGGGGCGTGGGGACGGATGTCTACGGCGTGCGGGAGTATCACCCCGGCGATCCGCTGCGCCATATCAACTGGCGGGCCACCGCGCGCTATCATGACCGCGCCTTCACCACCGAGTTCGAGCAAGAGCGCATCACCGATGTGGGCCTTATCCTGGACATTCGGCGGCAGAGCGCCATGCAGTCGGGGGATGCGTCACTGCTGGATCACACCGTCCGCGCAACTGGGGCGCTCTCCGAGACCTTGTTGCGCGCCGGACATCGGGTGGGCCTGTTGCTCTACGGCAAGGGCAATCAGTGGATCTTTCCCGGCTATGGGCGCGTGCAACAGCGCCGCATTCTACAGGCATTGGCGGCAGCGCGGGCGGCGGAGAGCGACTTTTTTGATCGTTTGCGCTACCTCTCGACGCGCGTCTTTCCGGCCCGCTCCCAGCTGATCTTCATCAGCCCGTTGATGCCAGACGATCACGATATGCTCTTTCAGCTGCGGGCGCAGGGGTACAGCGTGCTGGTGATCTGCCCCGATAGCGTCGCCTTCCAGGCTCAGGCGGCTTCGCCTCCGTTTTTGCCACTGGCGGTGCGCCTGGCCCGACTGGAACGCATCGCGTGGCTGCGGCGTTTACGGCAGGGCGGCGTCGTGGTGGTGGACTGGCCCGTGGAGGCCGCACTTGATGAGCGCCTCCAGGCGGTCTCCGTTCGAGAGCGGTTACAGGCGCAGCGATTGCACACGTTACAATCCTTGTTGTAAATCCCGCCCTGTCGGTTACGTTTAGTGGTTTAGGTCGAGCCGTCAGGTTGAAAGAAATCCTCTGTTATGTTAGAATATCCCTTGGTAATCAATAACAAGGGCTGCTATGGCGGTTTTGTGTCTCGCCGTAGAAAGCACCAACATCGTTTACAGAGAGAAGATGAATAAATCGCGAGTGTTACTCGTATTGCTGATAGGTCTTTTGTTGATCCAGGGGCTTATCATCTTTTTCTATACGCCCCCTGTTTCAGCAACTATGACCGATTACAGCGCTCTTCATCGCACTACAGCTGCGGATGGTGATGGCGTGCGCATAGAGTATGAGACCAAGCTGCGGGTGCCACTGGATCAAGTTGATGAGGTTTGGGAGTGGCTGGAGCTGCGTTACGCGGATTGCTCGTGGCTCAATCAAGAAGATTACGTTTTCCAGGCGGAGTTTGGTGACGAAGATTTCACCGATACATACTTCGATACGCCGGACTTACGAATGTTGGCATTGGACGGGGGCGTGCGTCATCGAACGCGCGTCGTACACTCAGGCCCGGCAACAGACAAAGATGACCGTCAACTTCTCCAGATAAAACTGGATCACGGTGATGTTACTGGGGTTGCCCGCGCGGAGATCAAGTTTGAGGTGCCCACAAGGGGAGATGGTAGTTCTCTTGACGACACGCATCCCATGTTAAGTCTGGTTAATAGGGACCAGCGAGAGGAATTTAACACGGTTTTTCGCATCCTGGGCATTGATCCTTATACGATGCGGCCTATTTTGACCTTACAGCAAAATCGCCGGCGGATTTATCTAAATGATCAGGTGGGAGCTTTTGCTACTTTGACGCTTGACCTGTGCTCGACAAACAGTTGGGGCACAAATCTAAGGTGGGCGGAGGCCGAGCTAGAATTGAATGAAATTCGATACACCGAGGCTGATGAAGCAGAGCGCCAGAGGATGGAGCGAGTCATTGAGGTAATCCAGGCCGATTTACAGCTGGCTTTTCCGGCTATTGTACAGGATCAGACTCCCAAGTACAATACAGCGTTTACGGCAATTGAGGCGGCGACTTGGCTACCAGTGCGCCAGTTGATCCAGTGGCAGATGAGTGCTGCCGACTTCATGGCTCTGTTGTTGGTTTCTCTTGTGACATTGTGCAGTGCTATCTGGTATGGTCTGAATTTAGTATCTTGAGTGTTTAAGGAGCTTTTATTATGCTTGATTTTAGCGCACCGCCATCGGTGTCTTTGGCTAACTTGGTCTTGAATTTCGCCATTGCGTTGGTATTGTCCTTGAATGTCTCGTGGTATTACGAACATTATGCGCAAACCCTTTCCAACCGCCGCAAGTTCGCACAACTTCTGCCAGTGCTTGCGTTGACGACGACGTTAGTAATCACCATTGTAAAATCTTCGCTGGCACTCTCGCTGGGGCTGGTGGGCGCGCTCTCCATCGTGCGTTTCCGCACCGCGGTCAAAGAGCCGGAGGAGCTCATGTTCCTCTTTATCGCTATCACCATCGGCCTGGGGGTGGGGGCGGATCAACGGTGGCCGACGGTGATAGGCGTACTGGTTGTATTGGGCTACATGGCGGTGCGTCTCTTACTATCGCGTACACCCCAGATGAGCAATCTTTACCTCAACCTCTCTCTTGATGACAACGCAGAGCAGGAGGCGCTGTTTCAGCAGGTCAATACACGGCTATTGGCTCACATCCCCACGTTAGATTTCCGTCGTCTCGATACCCGTGATGGCTTGTTGCAGCTGACCTATTTCATCTCCTGTAATGACCCTCAGGCGCTCAACGATCTGATGGACGATCTCAAGCAACATCTCCCCATCCGTGAAATCAGCTTTATTCAGCAAGAACAAGTGCTAGGTGGCTAATTGAGGATTTCGCCCACTCGACGCCCTACAACCCCCTTCTCATACCATGCCCGACCTGGCCCATCCCCGATTTTGGTAGGGTTGGTGCTGCTGGTTGCCTTTGTGCTGGGTTTTCTCACTCACGAACAAGGCTGGCATGAGGTCGTGCTGCGCTGGGCGCGTGATCCGCGCGCGACTTTCGCAGTTTGGCGTGTGCGCACTACATTGCCGTTGGTTGTGTTGGATGTACGCTTTGCCGATTACCAGCAACTTGTATCCCTTCATGAGCGCTCATTACGATTGGGTGTGCATGTACCTGTTGTGGATGAATCTGTAGCTGCAACGGCGACTTTTGGCGCTGGCGCACGTGAGACGGTAGCAGTGCGTCTGCCCGGTGGCCCGGCGACGTGGTTGGAAAGCGATGTGTGGTCGCTAGAATTGCGCCGGGCAGGGACAACCGATTGGGTGCGGATTGTTCCAGTTGGTGAGGCGGCAGAATCAACCTGGCAGCAATGGGCCTATCTGGAAGCACTACGCCGCGAGGGTTTTGCTACGGCGAGCCAAGCGCCGGTGCGCTTACAGCTCAACGGGCGCGATCTGGGCCTCTATGTGTTGGAAACACCCGCTTTGGCGGAGCTATTGCTGGCCTTCGACCCGCAACCAGCGTGGGCAGCTCTAGCCGCCGGGGAGCCGCTCTCCGAAGACGGCTTTCGCTACGCGGATGTGACTATCATCGCAGGTGCGACCTCTCCCGATGCACCGGAGGCCCTCGCGCGCCTGCGCACCGCGCAGGCCGGCGCGGCGCCGCTCTCCGAACTCTGCGACGCTGAGTCCCTGGGCCGCTTCCTCGCGCTGACCGCGCTCTGGCTCGGCGAGCCGGCCCCCGATTGGCGAACGCTCCGCTGGGCCTACGATCCGGTGACGCAGCAGCTTGCTCCGGTGGGCGCGGGCCTTCCTTGGGCCGCAGTTGCGCCGCTGCCCGACGCTTTCTTCGATGATCCCGCTGTGCAGGTGGCGTATGCGCGCGCCCTCGTCGAGCTCTCCGCCCCCGCCTATCTGTCGCAGGTGCGCGGCGCGTGGGGCGACAGCCTCGAAGCGCAATGGCTGGCGCTGGGGGCCGAGGGGACGCCCTGGCCCTTGCTCGAAGCGCGTCAGCAGATGCTGCGGGCGCGGCTGGCCCCGGAGCGCGCTGTCGCCGCTGCGCTGGCGCGTGAGGGCGCGAATTTCGTGTTGCGCCTCACCAATCTCCAGCCGTTCCCCGTGCGGATTGCGGGCCTCGATGCAGGCGGTGCGGGCGTCCGTGCGCTCGATCCGGCCTGGGTCTTCCCGGAGGATCGCGCGCTGCTGGTGGAAACTGGTGACGCGCTGGTGCTGCGGGCGGCGCAGGGTGCGCTGCCGCAGCCGGTGCGCGTGCGTCTGCCCTGGAACCTCACCACGGCGGGCGGTGACGCGCTGACGCTCGTGGCGCGGCTATGGGATGTGTCCGCCCCGGAACTGCGGATCCCCGTGACGGATTTCGAGATCATCCCATGATCCCCCGCTACGAGTTCAAAATCCCCTGTGACCCCGTCTTGCTGCCGGAGGTCGAAGCCTGGGTGCGACTGCATCCGGCGCATTGGAGGGTGAGCTATCCGCCCCGGCAGGTCAACAACATCTATTTCGATTCCCCGGATTTGCACGACCTCAATGCCAACCTGAGCGGGGTGGGGCGGCGGGAGAAGCTGCGGCTGCGCTGGTATGGCCCGGATTTGACGCGCATCGCGGGCGCGCAGCTGGAGCGCAAATGCAAGGATGGGCTGGCGGGCTGGAAGGAGATGGCTTTTTTCTTAGGATCGCTCGATCTGACCGGCGTAACCTGGCCCGCGCTGCTGACGAAGCTGCGAGAGGGCCTGGATGCGCCCGCTCGCCTCTGGCTCGATGCCCGCGCCGGCCCGGTGCTTATCAACTGCTACCAGCGCGCCTACTACGAGACGCCTGATGGTGTGCTGCGCCTGACGCTGGACACCCAACTCCGCGCTTACGATCAACGCTTCTCGCTGTTGCCGAACCTGAGCCGCCTGGCTTTGCAGCCGGAGCAGATGGTGATAGAACTGAAAGCCCCGGTAGATGATCTCTCCATCCAAAGATTGTCACGGGTTTTACTGACGTTTCCTGCACGTGTGGATCGTTTCTCCAAGTACTTACGTGGTGTGTTGGGAGCGGTTGATTTCGAGGGGGTGCTCGCTTGAGTTGGGAGGTGCAGTGTGAAAATTAGTCGCGAAGGTGCGACCGAAGGGCGGGCGAGTGTTGTGTCCTCATCGCGGACTAGGCGGACTCGCTGGCCTTTGGCGCTGATCGTGGTGTTGATGGGCATCGGAATCGCTCTCTTGGCGTTGCAAATCTGGCAAGTCGCTATTCCCCACGTTGCCAGCGCTCCTGAACCTCTTGCGCCTGCCTTTGCCACGGCCACGCCCCTGCCACAGCCCACGCCCACACCGACCGCGCCGGAGTTGGGCGATCTGCTGGAGACGCTCTACATTGAAATCGCCCCGCGAGAGCTAGCGCAGCTCGAGGTTAAGCGCGCCGAGGCGTTGGAGCGTTGGATCCTCCTCACCGACGCTGATGATTTTGTCTCGGCGGAATTGCGCTTCCAGGGCGAGACCCTTCCCGTGCGCCTGCGCCTCAAGGGCGATTGGGCCGACCACATCGCTTCTGATAAGTGGTCCTTTCGCATCCAGCCGCGCGGCGATCACTACTTGCAAGGCATGAGCGTCTTTTCGATCCAGGATCCCTCGATGCGGACCTATCTCGACGAGTATCTCTACCTTGAGGCGCTGCGGGCCGAGGGCGTGCTCGGTGTGCGCTACGACTTCTTGCACGTCGTGCTCAACGGCGAATACATGGGCATCTACGCCTTGGAAGAGGCCTTTGCCAAGGAGCTGCTGGAATTTCAGGAGCGCCGCGAGGGGGTCATCATCCGCTACGATGAGAATATGCTGTGGACGGCTCGCGCTTATTACGACGAGCAGACTATCCCCATGGCGTTGGAGCGTTTCTACATCATTGATGAGTTCGGCTCCGGGCGGGTAGATGGCTCGCCAACACTCTCAGCGCAGCGCGATACGGCGGCGGGGCTGTTGCGAGGCTTTCTTGCCGGGGAGCTCATCGCCCCGGAGGTCTTCGATCTGGAGACGATGGGCAAATTCCTGGCTGCGGTGGACCTGTGGAGCGCGCCGCACGGCCTGATCTGGCACAATCTGCGCTACTACTACAATCCTGTCACGTCGCGCCTGGAGCCGATCGCTTTCGATAATGATCCTTTTTCTCCCGAACTCGACTTCGAGCAGGTCGGCCTGTCCCTGGATGACTTCAACCACGACCCGTACTTGCAGGCGACCTACGCCCGCGCGCTGTGGGAGATGAGTCAGCCCGGCTACGTGGAGGATTTAGAGGTGCTACTGGGTGCGGATCACGCGCGCCTCTTCGCCGCTCTGGAGCCGGAGTTCGGCGCGGAGGTGCTCCGTGCGCCGTGGGATCTGTTGCGCCGCCGCCAGGAGCTCAATCGCCAGCGGTTGATGCCCCTCCAGACGACCTACGCCTATCGCGTGCGCGCCGCTGACGTGGCGGCTATGGGCTTGCCCACCGAGACGTTGGTGTTGGAAGTAGGCAATCTAATGGATTTGCCCGTCGAGCTCGTGGCGGTGCGCGTGGATGGCCTCGAAATTCCGGCGAGTGCGGCCTGGGTGGATGCGGCCTCGCTGCCCCACACCGTCCCGCCGCTGGCGGCTGCGCCCGACCTGCTCGCGTTGCGCGCGCTCGCGTCCGATGCGGCGGCGCTCCCCTATGTCCGCCTCACCCTGCCGCTCACCGCCACCTTCGATGCCGAGATCGAGTTGCACGCCCGCGTCTGGGGACTGACTCAGACTGTCGCACAGCCGGTGCTACCCCCCTACGCGCTGCCGCTGACCGAAGGGCCGCGTCCCGCCGCGCCGACGCTCGAAGAAGCGCTGCGCCGGCATCCCTATCTGCAACCGGCGTATGAGGCCGGCTGGCTCACCATCCCGGCGGGGACGTGGGACATCAGCGGGACATTGGTGCTGCCGCCGGGCTACGGCTTAGTCTTGGGGCCGGGCACGACGCTGCGCTTCGGTGCGGAGGATTTCCTGCTCGCCAGTGGGCCGCTCCACTTCCAGGGGACGGCGGATGCGCCGGTGATTTTGCAGCCGCAGGGCGAGGTCTGGCTGGGCGTCCTGGTGCTGGATGCTGAGGCGCCCTCCTTCTGGGAGCACGTCACCGTGGAGCGCACCGATGCCGTGGCGCGTGACGGCTGGATGTTCACGGGCGCGGTCACGTTCCATCGCAGCCCGGTGCGCATCAGCCATACGCGCTTCCTGGGAACCCGCGCCGAGGACGCGCTCAACATCATCCGCGCCGCCTTTGAGCTGGTGGATTGCGAGTTCGCCGATGCCGCTTCCGACGCCTTCGACGGCGACTTTACCGTGGGCCTTGTGGAGCGGTGCGTCTTTCGCAACGTTGCCGCTGACGGCATTGACATCAGCGGCTCGGATTTGACGGTGCGGGATGTGTGGTTCTACAACCTGGGCGACAAGGCGCTCTCTGTGGGCGAGGCCAGCCGGATGGTGGCGGAGAACGTCTTTGTAGATACGGCGGACTTCGGCATGGCGAGCAAGGACGGATCGTATTTGGAAGCCTCGCAGGTGACGTTGCGGAACATCGAGATCGCTGCACTGGCGGCCTTCACCAAGAAACCCGCCTACGGCCCGGCGACGATGATCGTCAATGGGATTGATTTTGGCGATACCCCACCGGAGCAGCACGCCCTGGTGCAGACCGGCAGTTATATTGATTTGGATGGACAGCGCATTTGGGGTTGGGACGTGGATGTGGACGCGCTGTATGAGAAGTGGCGGGAGTGACGGGTGATGGGTGATGGGTGATGGGTATAAGGGGCAGTTGGGGCTGCTGTTATTGTGCTTGTTGCTCGCGGGGTGTGTGGCTGTGCCGCGCGCGCGGCAGGCGGGCTATGCCGAGCTGGCGACGTGGTTGGAGGCTAACGCGCTGCCGGGTGAGACGGTGGCGGTGCAGGAGCCGAGGGGGTGGGCGCGGTTGACTGGATTGCCGCTGGTGGAGCTGCCTGCGGGTGGTGATGCTTTCGCGCTGCTGGCCCGGTTACAGGAAGCGCCGCCCGATTACTGCGTGGTGCTGCGCAGCGTGGCCTGGGAGGGCGTGCAGGCGTCGCCCTGGTTCCGCGAACGCTATCGCCAGGTCGCTGTTGCGGCGGCGGTGGACGATCCGTTCGCGCCGCTGACGCTCTACCGCTACGTCCCTTCGCCCTTCGATGGCGGCGAGACGCTGTCCCTGAACCTGACGCTGCAAGATGCGGCAGTGGGCCACGTCACGCTGGAAGCGGTGCGGCTTAGCAGTCAACGGTTGGCGTTGGGCGAGCCGGTTTACGTCAGCCTGATGCTGAGCGGCGACGTGCGCGAGCCGCTCCATGCCGAATGGCAGCTGCGCGCTCTGGCCGATGGGCGGGTCTGGCTGCGCGATGCGCGGACCCTCTCCGCCGATGCCTGGCCCACGCAGGGGACGGTGACGGAGCGCACTGTCGTCGCGCCGCCGGATGCGCTCCCGCCGGGCGAGTACG
>DAOTXC010000094.1:0-7746 GCA_034435555.1 Anaerolineae bacterium | reverse complement strand
ACGCCTGTCAGCTCTCTACAGACGAGGCTTACCAGCCCCTAGCTCCTCGGGTAGGACTTGAACCTACAACCAACCGGTTAACAGCCGGTCGCTCTGCCATTGAGCTACCGAGGATTAACAAGCATTATTATACGCAAAATCCCATTCTCGTCAAGTTGCGTCACGCCCAAAACCGCCGGGCGATCTCCGTCTCCAGCCCTTCGCGGACGCAGGCCAGCGGCACCTGCTCAACAATAGAGCGCAAGAACCCCTGCACGATCAATTGCTCAGCGATGGGCCGCCGGATCGCCCGCGCTTGCAGATAGAAGAGCTGTTCGTCTGAGAGCCGCGAGACGGTCGCGCCGTGGCTACAGCGCACATCGTTGACGAGGATCTCCAGCCCCGGAATGGCGTGCGCCCGTGCATCATCCAGCAAGAGATTGTTGTTCGCCTGATACCCCTGCGCATCCTGCGCCGCTGGCTCGACCCGCACCATGCCGTAGAAGACGGTGCGCGCCGTGTCTTTCAATACGTTGCGAAAGAGCAAATCGCTGTAAGTGTGCGGCGCCTGGTGATGTTGATAGGTGCTCTGATCAATGTGCTGTCCAGCAGTAGCGAAGGTAAAGCCCTGCATGACGGCCCGCGCGCCGGGTGCTTGCAGGTTTACCCGCTGGAATTCCTTTGTCACCTGCCCGCCCAACGCGCCACTCACCCACAACAGATGCGCATCCCGTGCCAGCTGCGCCTCCTGGACGCTGACCGTATGGCTTTTGTCGCCCCAATGTTGCAAACTGGCGTAGCGAATCCACGCCCCTTCCTCGGCGATGATCTCCACCACCTCGATGTTGAGTGCCGGATTGCGCTCCTGAGAGATGCGATCCTGCAACACGGTGACATGCGCCCCCCGCTCCGCGACGATGAGCGTGCGATGCAGCCCCGCGCCGCCCTCCACATTGTAGCCCGTGAGCGCCTGCAGGGGACACGAAACGCGCACGCCCTCCGGCACGTAGACGAACGTCCCACCGTGCCACAGCGCAGCATTGAGCGCGGTGAACTTGTTGAAATCCGGGCGCGTCGTCTCGCCCCGCTGCCAGTAACGGCGGATCACCGCCTCGTGGGTCTCCAGCGCCGCGTGCAAATCGGCGAATACTACGCCCTGACGTCGGTCCCGCTCGTTCAACGTCGCATAGGCGGGAAAGCCGTTGTAATGCACCAGCATCCCGGCGACCTGGCCCGTGGGCGGCAACGGCTCGAACCAACAGGGCGGCAACTCCTCCACCTGTTGAACGGGGGTAGGGAGCACAACTACTCGCTGATTGTCCCAGGGGAAGCGCGCCAGCGGCACGCGCCGCCAGGCCTCCTCCGTCTTGGCGGGCAACGGCAACCGCTCGAAATCCGCCCATGCTGCGAGGCGCGCCTCGCGCAACCACGCAGGCTCCTGATAATATCCGGCCAGCGCAGCCGGAGCCGCCGCATTCATCGCCAACGAGAGGGCCATCTGTGGGATCGCCATCAGCCCACGCCTCCTTCCATCTGGAGCTGGACCAGCCGATTGAGCTCAATCGCATACTCCATCGGCAGTTCCTTGACGAACGGCTCCAAAAAGCCGTTGATGATTATCGCCGCAGCCTGCTCCTCGCTCAAGCCTCGGCTCTGCAAGTAGAAGAGCTGCTCCTCGCTGATCTTGCTCACGGTCGCCTCGTGCTCAATCTGCACATCATCTTCGTTGACGTCAATGTAGGGATAAGTATCAGAACGCGACTCAGAATCGAGCAACAGCGCATCGCAGACAACCTTTGATTGCGCCCCCACCGCTCCCTGTGTCACCTTGACCAGGCCACGAAAGCCGGAGCGCCCGTTCCCCTTGCTGATGGATTTCGAGGTGATGACCGAGGTGGTGTGTGGGGCCAGGTGCAGCGCCTTAGCGCCGGCATCGTAGTGTTGATCGTCGCCCGCAAAGGCTATCGAAAGCACCTCGCCGTGCGCCCCCGGCCCGCGCAGCACTACGGCGGGGTACTTCATGGTGATACCGCTGTTATGGACAACTATACCATTTGCCACGAAGTTGTGTGCATCAGCAATCTCTAAATCCCAAGTATCTTCAATCTCGAGCAATTCAATAGCAATCACCTTACAGAAAATAACTGGCTCTTCAAACGTGGCAAAAACAGCAATCCAATCATTAGGTTTTAGTTCATCTAAGCGTTTCCATTGTAAAGCCAAAGTTTTATCTTGAGCGGTCAATGCCAGAAAGGGATGATTTGCGGTCGCCTTAACTTCGCGCTTATCTTCAGTTTGTAGTCGAAAAACCTTTTGTTGCCCACTGTACTTCTTCGCTATGACAGGGAAAATATCCCATTCTAGAGCTGGTGTTAGCGCATAGACGCTATCTCCAGGCTCAACATCACAAATTCGCTTTGCGCCATTCACCAGCAATACATTAACATCAGAGGTCAAACACCCCAAGTTCCCATCCACCCATTCCATGGACGCGGCTTCGTCCACCACGGCCCGCTGCGTCACGAGGTTATAGACGTTCCGCGACCAGTTCTGGATGGTGGTGTAGCGCGCGTGCGCCCCGCGCTTGACAAAGATCTCGATCACGCCAGTGTGCAGCGCCGCCTGGGTATATTGCGGAGCCGTACAGCCCTCAATGTAGTGGACGTTGCTGCCCTCATCGGCGATGATGATGGTGCGCTCGAACTGCCCTAGACTCTGCGCGTTGATGCGGAAATAGGCCTGCAAGGGGATATCTACATCCACCCCTGGTGGGACGTAGACGAAGCTCCCCCCCGACCAGAAGGCGCTATTGAGCGCGGCGAATTTGTTATCGCGGATGGGCACCACCTTGCTGATGTGCTCGCGCACCAGCTCGGGATACTCGCGCACGGCGGAGTCCATATCCACAAAGATGATGCCGTGCCGCTCCCACTCCTCGCGCAGCGAGCTGTAGACCGCCTCGGAGTCCATCTGCGTCTCCACACCCGCCAGGAATTTGCGCTCCGCCTCTGGGATGCCCAGCTTCTCGAAGGTATCTTTGATAGCCTCGGGGACATCTTCCCAGCTGCGTGCCTTGGTGTGGACGGGGCGCATATAGTAGTAGAAGTCCTCGAAATTCAGCACGCCCAGATCCGCGCCCCACTCCGGCATGGGCATCTGCATGAAGATGTCCAGCGCCTTCAGCCTAAAATCCAGCATCCACTGCGGCTCGCCCTTGATCGCGGAGAGCTCGCGCACAATGTCCTCGCCAATGCCCTTGCGCGAGCGGTGCGCGTAATCAATCTCGGTGATGAAATCGTACTGCGCCTGATCTTTGATGTCCCGTAGTTCGTCGTGTTTTGCCATACGCTCTCCCACGGGCAACTAGGCGGGCGCTCCGAAGCGTGCCTGCACCCAGTCATAGCCTTCCTGCTCCAACCGCTGCACCAGTTCCGGCCCGCCGGAGATGACTACCTGCCCTTGATAGAAGATGTGGACGTGCTGCGGGCGAATGTAGTTGAGGATGCGCTGGTAGTGGGTGATGACCAACAGCCCCAGGTCGAGCTCCTCCTGCAGGCGATTCACCCCCTCTGCGACGATGCGCAGCGCGTCAATATCCAGCCCGGAGTCGGTCTCGTCGAGGATGGCGAACCGGGGCTTGAGCAGCGCCAACTGCAAAATCTCAGCGCGCTTCTTCTCCCCGCCGGAGAAACCCTCGTTGAGGTAACGGCGAAGGAAGGCGGGATCCATCTTGAGGTGCGCCAGCTGCTCGTTGACCTCCTGGCGGAACTCGCGGGCGGGCATGAGATGGGCGTGCAAGCGCCCGCCGCCCTGCTGCCGCGCCCGATCGCTATAGCCGCGCTGCGCGCTGGTCGCCGCGTGCAGGAAGGAGTACAGCGTGACGCCCGGAACTGCCACCGGATACTGCATCGCCAGGAAGAGGCCGCGCCGCGCGCGCTCATCTGGCGGCAACGCGAGCAGATCCTCGCCATCAAGCAACACCGTCCCTTGAGTCACGGTATACTTGGGATGCCCCATCAGCGTGTAAGAGAGCGTGCTCTTGCCGGAGCCATTAGGCCCCATCAGCGCGTGGGTTTCCCCGCGCCGCACGGTGAGCGTCACCCCCTTGAGAATCTCCTCGCCCTCGACACTGACGTGCAAATCTTGTATGATTAGCTCCATAGTGCTCCTTCAAACATCTGCAAGGTTGCAAATCAAAAAATCATCCGCGCCACGTTCCCGACGGGTTCCCTTAGTATAGTGTAAATGGGAGTTTTGTCAAGTTTTCTTCTTCTAAATTATCGCGCGTGGGCAACGCCAATTTGACCTCTTGGCATGAGAGATTATAATCAAAGTAGAGGGATTTCCGACACACCTCGGCCCTGAGCCATCCCTCGACATCAAGGGAACTGGGCGGCGCGCGCAAGCAGCGCCACGGCCCGATGCGCCAAGTGTGAGATTTACTGATTTTCAGGAGTGTGATACATGCCGGACTTTGTCCATCTCCATACACACACGGAATTTTCGCTGCTCGACGGCCTCAGCAGCCCCAAGGCATTGGCGCAATACGCCGCCGAGCTCGGCATGAAGGCCCTCGCCATCACCGATCACGGTGTGATGTACGGCGCTGTCGAATTCTACCGCGCCTGCGAGGCCGCCGGCATCAAGCCCATCATCGGCATCGAGACCTACGTGGCCCGCACCTCCCGCCACAACCGCGACCATCACGAGGGCAAGCCCTACCATCTCGTCCTCCTGGCGCAGAACCAGACCGGTTACGAAAATCTGCTCGCGCTGGCAAGCCTCGCCCAACTCGAGGGCTTCTACTACAAGCCCCGCATTGACCGGGAGCTTCTCGCCCAATACGGCGAGGGCGTCATTGTGCTCTCCGCCTGTCTCCAGGGCGAAATCCCCCAACTGCTGCTCCAGGGGCAACACGATCAGGCCCGCGAGGCCGCCTGCTGGTACCAAACGCACTTCCCTGGCCGCTTCTACCTCGAAATTCAGGAGCACGACATCCCGGAGCAGCGGCAGGTCAATCCGCTGATGATCGCCCTCGCCCGCGAACTCGACATCCCCCTCGTCGCCACCAACGACATCCACTACGCCCGCCCCGACCAATACGAGGCCCACGATGTGCTGCTCTGCATTGGCACCAGCAAGACAGTGAACGAACCCGACCGGATGCGGATGAGCGACAACTCCTACTATATGCGCTCCCCGCAAGAGATGGCCCAAATCTTCGCGGAGACGCCCGACGCGCTCGCCAACACCGCTGAGATCGCAGCGCAGTGCAATGTGGAAATCGAGTTCGCCCCCCCCTATCACCTGCCCCAATTTCCTGTGCCGGAGGGTTGGGGCGATTCGCAATCCTACTTGCGCCATCTTTGCGATGAGGGCATGGTCTGGCGCTACGGGGAGGATGCCACCCGCCCCGAATACGTCGAGCGCCTGGAATACGAACTCAACATCATCCACGATATGGGCTTCAATGACTACTTCCTCATCGTGTGGGATCTGTGCGAGGCAGCCAAACGCATGGATATCTGGTGGAACGTCCGAGGCTCCGGCGCCGGTTCCGTCGTCGCCTACACGCTGGGCATCACCAATGTTGACCCTTTCAAGAACCGCCTCTTCTTCGAGCGGTTCCTCAACCCAGGCCGTATTTCCATGCCCGATATTGACCTCGACTATCCCGACGACCGCCGCGAGGAGCTGATCGCCTATACCGCCGAGCGGTACGGCCACGAGAAAGTCGCGGGCATCATCACCTTCGGGACGCTGGGGGCGCGCGCCGCCATCCGCGATGTAGGCCGCGCGATGGATATCCCCCTGGGCGAAGTGGACCGCGTGGCGCGGCTGGTGCCCAACGTCCCCGGCAAACCCGTCAGCATCCAGCAAGCCATCGAGACCGTGTCTGATCTCAAGCAGATTTACAATAGCACCCCCTACATCAAGCGCCTGCTCGATACCGCCACCCAGGTGGAGGGCGTCTCACGCCACGCCAGCACCCACGCCGCCGGCGTGATCGTCTCCGACCTGCCGCTCACCGCCTACCTGCCGCTCAACCGCCCCACCCGTGGCGATGACAACGGCGCGCTCGACCGCGTCTCCCAGTGGCCGATGGAAATTGTGGATGCGCTAGGAATGCTCAAGGTGGATTTCCTGGGGCTGCGCACCCTGACCCACATGCGCAAGGCCTGCGAACTGATCGAGCAGGAGCATGGGCGCACGCTCGATCTTCACACGATCCCCTACGAGCGGGTTCCCGATGATCCTCAAAAGGATGCTGACGTAAAGGCCCTCTATGACCTGCTCGCCAGCGGCGAGACCACCGGCATCTTCCAGGTAGAAGGCGCGGGGATGCGCCGGACGCTGCGCGATATGCGCCCCTACCAGTTCCAACACATCGTCGCGGCGATTGCGCTCTACCGCCCCGGCCCGATGGAAAACATTCCCTCCTACATCAAACGGCTGCACAATGAAGAAGAGGTCACATACCATCATCCCCTCATGGAAAAGGCGCTCGATGATACCTACGGCATCATCGTCTACCAGGAGCAGATCATGCAGATCGCCGTGGAGATGGCGGGCTACAAGCCGGGCGAGGCCGATGGCATCCGCAAGGCCGTGGCAAAGAAGAAGCAGACGCTCATGGAAAAACACCGCAAGATGTTCCGCGAGGGCTGCGTCGCGCAGGGCATCTCCGGCGAAATCGCCGATGCCGTCTGGGGCGACATCGAGTTCTTCGCGCGCTACGGCTTCAACCGCGCTCACGCCACCGATTACGCCGTCATCACCGCGCAGACCGCCTATCTCAAAGCCCATTACCCGCTGGAGTTTATGACCGCTCTGATGACGACCGAGCAGCACAACGTGGAGAAGCTCGGCTTCCTCATCGCCGACGCCCGCCGCAACGGACTGGAGGTCGCCGGTCCCAACATCAACCACTCAACAGTGGATTGCCGCATCGAGCGCACCGCCAACGGCACGCGCCGGATTCGCCTGGGATTGGGCGCGATCAAAAACGTGGGCGACGATGCCGTTCAGCTCTTCGTCACGGCGCGTGAAGCGAGCGGCCCCTTCCAATCCCTTGATGATATTGCGGACAGGGTAGATTTGCGCAAAATAAATCGTAAAACGTTGGAATGTCTCATCCAGGCCGGCGCGCTCGACGATTTTGGGACGCGCCCGGCACTCCTCACCATGATGGATCCCCTGCTAGGCGCCAGCGGGCGCATCCACAACGCGCGCGAATCGGGGCAACTATCGCTCTTTGGCGATCTCCCCGAAGCCGCCCAGACCCTGCGCCTTCCCGACTTCGCTCCGCCCATCGCCAACAGCAAGCTGCTGGAATGGGAGAAGGAGCTGTTGGGAACCTATCTCTCCGAACATCCGCTCCAACAGCAGGAGAAGACGCTATTGGCCGAAAACCAGATCAATATCACCATTGATCAAATCGGCACGGCGCTCAGCGGCGCCCAACTTATCCTCCTGGGCATGATCCAACGGGTGCGCCGTATCCAGACCAAAAAGGGGGATATGATGGCCTTCGTCACGCTCGAAGGCTCCGGCGGCACGCTTGAAACCATCCTCTTCCCCCGCACCTACGAACGCTACAAGGAACGGCTCATCGTCAAGCAGGTCGTCGTCGTCAGCGGCAAGCTCGACAACCGCACCGAACGCGACGAGCCACAACTGCTGGTTGACTGGATCAAAGACCCGCTCGAACTACCGAGAGGCGTGGACAACCCCGCCGCCTATCCCTCCCCCGGCCCCACCACTGCC
>DAOTXC010000093.1:0-41373 GCA_034435555.1 Anaerolineae bacterium | reverse complement strand
TGGTGCACGCCATCCAGCACGAAAATGCTTATCAGCAGATTGGGCGGATTTAGCAGATTTTTGTTTGGCTATTCGCCATTCACCATTCGCAGATTCACTATTTTCGAAGGAGTCGTGATATGGAGTCGTTGGAGCAATTATCTTTTGAACAAGCGTTGGCCGCGCTAGAAGAATCAGTTGCGCGCCTGGAAGCCGGCGATCTGTCGCTTGACGAGATGTTGACGGTCTACGAACGCGGCGCCCGGCTGACCCAACACTGCCAACAGCTGCTGGATGGGGCGGAGTTGCGCCTGCAACAGCTGATCGCCGGGGCGGAGGGGGAAGCCCCCACCGTCGCCCCCTTCACCACGGAGGAGGTCACACCGTGACCAGGCTACATCGCGCCGTGGGAATAGCCCTGCTGCTGCTCCTCACCCTGGCCTGCGAGGTCTCCGTCCCCATCCCCACCACCCAACCGCTCACCGTGATTGACCCGGTGACGACGCGCGAGACCTTCGCGTTGGAAGGGGCCACACGCGCGCGGGTGCGCCTACGGATGCTCTCCGGCGAATTGACCGTCTCCCCCGCCGACGTTGGGCAACCCACCTGGGCCGAGTTCTCCTACAACGTGCAGGAGTGGGAGCCGAGCATCACGCAGAGCGTGACCGCCAGGGCCGGCAGTCTGACCATCAACCAGGGGATAGGATCGCAGATCACCCTGGGCGGCGACTACCTCAATGTTTGGAGCATCGGATTGGTGCAGGGGCTACCGCTCGATTTGGGGCTGGACTTGGGCGCGGGAATCGCGGAGGTAGAGCTGGGCGGCGTCTCGCTTTCGGACTTCTCGCTGACCGTCGGCAGCGCCGACGCGACCCTCAGCTTTGCGTGGCCCAATCCTGAGCCGCTAGGGACGCTGCGCGTGACCGCCGGCGCCGGCGATATGACCCTCACCGGGCTGGGGAACGCCAACATGGATCGGCTCACCTTCACCGGCGGCGCTGGCTCGGTGGAGCTGGACTTCGGCGGCGAGTGGACGCGCTCCGCTGTGGCCGACATCCGCGCGGGTGTGGGCCAGGTGACGGTGCGCGTGCCCGCGAGCCTGGGCGTGCGGGTAAACTTCACCGGAACGCCCGTCAGCACGGTGGACACGCAGGGCTTCGAGGCGCAGGGGGAGAACACCTACGTCAACGCCGCTTATGGCGCATCGCCGTTGACCCTCACATTAAACGTCACCAGCGGCATCGGACTGATCCGGTTGATTTCGCAATGAGCGCTCCTCTCGGAGCGTCAAGTCGCCGGTTGCAAAACGCACAGGGAGACAAGTAACGCATGGGCATTGATTTCCTGTTCAATCTATTGGGAACGCTGCCGGGGACGGTGGTCTACCATCTGTTGATCGCGCTGAGCCTGCTCGCGGCTTGGGGCATCGTCTGGATTGAGTGGCGACAGACCCACAACGAGGAACTGCGGCCCTACGTGGTGGCGCTTACCGGCACGATTGCGATCCACCTGCTGTCGGTCTTATTGGCTCCCTTCCATGTGGAGGGACAATCCGCCCTCGCTTTCTTCACCGCCCCGCTGCTCTACGCCGGGAACACGCTGGCCCTGGCCCTATTGGTCTGGGCTTTTGGGGTCGAGCACTGGCGTGAACGTCCCAGGATATGGCTGCGCGGCATCCTGATGCTCTGGGCTATCTTGCTGCTGGGCGCTTCGCTCCTGTGGTATCGGCGGGCATTTGGACTGCCTATGGATTACACCACGCACTCCTGGCAAGTGCCGTTCTGGTACGGGTTGAATATTCTCCTGGCGCTGGCAGGCGCGACGGTGCGCTGGCGCGCCCGCAATCACGGGCGACTGCCCTTCGCCTTGATCGCGTTCTTGATCCTCGCGGTCGCCAACCTCACGGGCCTGTTGGGCAGCCGGTGGTTGGGTGGCATCCTGCTCGCCGGCGAGGGGATCGGACGGCTGATCGTCATGTTGGGCTACCCCCTCTTCGCCGTCGAGCTCTATCAAACCTCGCTACAGGATTTGCAATCCTATCGCAAGGAGCTTCAAGATTTGAGCCAGGAGGCCCTGCGCCAGAGCCAATCCTTGCTCTTCCTGATCGAAGCGACGCGCTCCATTGGCGAGGCGCTAGACCTGCGGGGGATGCTGGGCCGCGTCGCGGAGAGCGTAGCGATGGCCCTCAGCGCCGACCGGGTGGCGATCTTTGTCACGCACGAGGAGCGCCAGGATGTACTGTTATTGACAGCGCAATCGCAGCTGTTGGGGATGACCTACGACCGCCCGCGCGAGGTGGAGCTCAAGTCGTATCCTAGCCTGGCTGTGGCGTTGCGCCAGCGCCAGCTGGTCTTCGGCCCGCAGGATGACCTCAAGCGGCTGCACGGGCTGTTCAGTCTATTGGGAGTCAAGGGTGTTGCCCCGGTGCTCATCCAGCCGTTGACGCGCCAGAAGCGCACGATGGGCGTACTGGTGGCCTGCAACGACCACGCCCAGACGCCCTTCAGCCTGGAGCAACAGAAACTCGCCACGACCATCGCCGTGCAGATCGCCGGCGCAGTGGAAAACAGCCGCCTCTACCAGCAGGTACAGACCAAGGCCCGCGAACTGCGCTCCCTACTCAAGGTGCGCGAGCAGGAGCTCCACCGGCAGGAGGCCATCCTCGAAAGTATGGCCGAGGGCATCCTGGTGACAGACGACGAGGGCAAGATCATCCTGATGAACAAAGCGGCGGAGGCGATCTTCGCTATGTCGCGGGATGACTTGTTAGATCGCAACCTGGTCGAGATGATGCACGACGCCTTCTACGAGAGCGCCATCGCGCCGGAGCGCCTGGTCGCGCTGACGGAGCCGCTGGAGACGATCCTCGATCTGCACGAGAGCAAGATCCGCGTCCACGCCGCGCCGGTGCGCATGGGGGATGGCGCCCGGCTGGGCGTGGTGGCCGTCCTGCAAGACATCACGCGCGAGATGCTCGCCGAAGAGGCCAAGCGCGACTTCATCACCAGCATCTCCCACGAGCTGCGCACCCCGCTCACCGCCATCAAAGGGTACGTGGAGCTGATGCTCTCCGGGATGGCCGGAAGTCTGCCGGAGGGGCTGAAGCAGTTCCTCGGCGTGATCCGCGAGAATGCCGTGCGCATGAACTTCATCAGCAACAACCTCATCTCCGTGGCTGAAATCGAGCGCGGCAGGCTGGGCCTCTCCTACAAGATGACCGAGGTGCCGCCCCTGCTCGATGAAGTGCTGGTGCGCTATAGTGAGCGCATCACCGAGCGCCAGCTGCTCATCCAAAAAGAGATTCCTGAGGACTTGCCCCAGGTAGAAGTTGATCCCAACCGCGTCCGGCTCATCCTCGACAACCTCATCAGCAACGCGGTGAAGTTCACCCACCCCAAGGGGGAAATCACCATCACCATGCAGACACTGGAAGATGAGCTGGGTGAGACCGACTACATCTCCTTGGCGGTCGCCGACACCGGGGTGGGCATCAGCCCGGAGGAGCAAGGCCAGATTTGGGAGCGTTTCTACCGCGCCGATAGCCCCCTCAGCCTGGAGGCGGGCGGCCTGGGCATCGGGTTGGCGATTGTGCAAGCCCTGGTGGAAGCGCACTGCGGGCGGGTGTGGGTCGAATCCACGCCGGGCGTGGGGAGCGTCTTCACAGTCTTGCTGCCGACCCAACGCGCTCACGCGCTAGAGATGGAATCCGCAGCGGGGGAGCCGGACTGATGGGCAAGTCGCCGCAGTGGATACGGCTGCAGCGCGCCGATGGGACGGCGCTGCCCGTGCGCGTGCGATACTGCGCCACCTTCGGCAGTCGCCTGCGCGGGCTGACCTTCCGCCGCCAACTCGACCCCGACACAGCGTTGCTATTGGTGGAAGCCCGCGACGGGCGCGCCAACACCGCTATCCACATGTTCTTCGTCTTCTTCCCCATCGCCGCGATCTGGATCAATGACGCCGGCGAGGTGGTGGATAAGCGGTTGGCGCTGCCGTTCCGCCCCTACTACGCGGCGCAGGCCCCGGCGCGCTACGTGCTGGAGGGCGATCCCCAGCTATTGGACATGGTAGAAGTGGGGGAAACCCTGTACCTCGTCCCCGAAGCATAAAGTAGCCGCAACGCCGGTTGCATTTGACTTTTTCCCCAACCTTGTATATTATAGAAAGACGTTGGACTTTTTTGAAACGCTAGTTTGACTTATCGAGGTGTCTATGTGGCGCAAGGCGTGGTTGTTGCTTTGTCTGTTAGGATTTTTGTGGCCGGTTCAAAACATAGCGGCGCGAGTCGAGATTCCGCCGGATATTGCTAACGAGATCCCCGCCGAACATATCGTGCAGCCGGGCGATACGCTCTTCTCCATCGCCCAGCACTACAACCTTGATGCCTCCTCACTGGCGCGCCTCAACGATCTGGCCGACCCGCGCCACATCTACGCCGGACAGCGCCTCAACGTCTCCCGCCCCGCGCTCCCCAACACCTCCCAATGGATCGAGCACACGGTGCAGCTGGGGGAGGATTGGGGACGGCTATCCAGCCGCGCGGCGCTGGATTGGCAAACCTTAGCACGCGCCAATGGCGCGCTCAATCCTGCCACCCTGACACTGGGGCACTCGGTGCTGCTGCCGCAAAATTCAGTAACGCATCTGGCGCTCGCCCCTGAGGGCGAGACGCTGCTATCGCTGGCGCTGCGCCAGGACATCCCCTATTGGCAGCTGGCGGCGCTCAACCCCTTACCGCTCTACGCCAACGGCGACCTGGTGCTGCCGGGGCCGGGCGCCAATCCCGACCTGCCCCTCCCCGTACTGGCGTTGGGCCTCTCCCCACAGCCGACGACGCGCGGCAAAACGGTTGTACTTACGCTCGAGACCGCCGTCCCTGCCGGTTGCGATGTGATTTTCCTAGGGAAGTCCATCCCCTGCTACATCCAGGACCCCACGCATCTGTACGCGCTGGTGGGCCTTTCGCCCATGCTCGAACCCGGCGATTACGAGATCATGTTGCGGGTCCAGACGACCAATGGCGAGATCACCTTCGAGTTACCGCTCCAGGTAACAGCCGGACAGTTCCACTACGAGCGCATTGACCTGCCCGCGGATCGCCAAAACCTGCTCGACCCGGCGCTGATCCAACACGAGCAAAACCGCCTGAACCAAGTGGCGGAGATCCGCTCGCCGGTGCGCTACTGGCAATTCCCGCTGGAATATCCGGTGCAGGCTTCGATCTCCTCCTATTTTGGCTCGCGGCGCTCCTATGGCGGCGGCTATACCAGCTACCACGCCGGGGTGGACTTCCGCGCCGGCACCGGCGTCCCCATCAGAGCGCCCGCTTCGGGGACGGTCGTCTTGGCCGAGGAGCTCCTGGTGCGCGGCAACGCCGTGATGATTGATCACGGCTGGGGCCTGATCACCGGCTACTGGCACCTCTCCCGGATAGATGTCGCGGTGGGCGACCGGATCGTGCAGGACCAGGTAATCGGCCTGGTAGGCAACACGGGACGCTCCACCGGTTCCCACCTCCACTGGGAAATCTGGCTCGATGGCGTCCCGGTTGACCCGTTGCAATGGGTTTCGCCATTCCACCCCTTCCCCGACCCAGTATTGCCCTCCCATCCCGGCGCACAATAGCCTGCAATGGATAGCGAGCTGGCGCGCTACGCTCGACGTAGCGGGCGCTGGGGGGCGCAGGTCGTCTATCACGCGACGCTGAACTCAACCAACGATCTTCTGCTGCGCCTGGGCGAACAGGGCGCTGCGGAAGGGCTGCTCGCGCTGACCGAATTCCAGACCGGAGGACGCGGGCGCTTGCAACGGCGCTGGGTCGCTCCGGCAGGCGCCTCGCTGTTGATGTCGCTCCTCTTCCGCCCCCCCGACCCCTTCCCCTGGTTCGCCGCGCGGGCGACGATGCTCTGCGGAGTGGCGCTCGTCGCTGCCATCCGCGAGGTCGCGGGCGTGGCGGTGGCGCTCAAGTGGCCCAATGACGTGATCATCGAGCGGGCCGATGGCTGGGGCAAGCTCGCGGGGATGTTGAGCGAGGTCGGCTGGCAGGGCGAAACCCCCTTCCTCGTGGTGGGCCTGGGCGTGAACGTCAATATCCCTCCCGAACAGCTCCCGCAGCTCGCGCCCCAGGCCACCAGCCTCCTGGCTGAATCCGGGCAGCGCGTGGATCGCACCGCCCTACTGGATAGCTTCCTGGCGCAGGTGGAGCGGGACTATGCCGCACTGCTGAACGGCGCTGATCCGCTGCCGCGCTGGGCGGCGGCGCTCGCGTGGCTGGGTCAGCCGGTGACGCTCTCCACCCCCACCGAAACGCTCACCGGCATCGCCGCCGGCGTTGACGACACGGGCGCGCTGTTGCTTCGCCTGCCCGATGGCGCGATGCGCGCTTTCCCCGTGGGCGATGTCACCCTGCGGAAGCCCGCGCCACAGATGCTTGCCTGATTGCACTCCTGGCGGTATACTGGCATCAATCATCTGAAAAAGGAGATCAATCCGTGCGCTACGCTGTCGTTTCAGATATTCATGGCAATCTCCCGGCATTCCAAACCGTACTCGCGGATGCACGGCCCTTCGATGCGATCTGGTGCCTGGGAGATTTGGTCGGCTACGGCCCCAATCCTAACGAGTGTATTGAACTACTGCTCGATTATCCCCACCTCTGCATCGCGGGGAACCATGACTGGGGCGCGATTGGCCGCTCCGAAATGATGGTCTTCAATCAAGAGGCGCGGCAAGCATTGGTGTGGACGCAGGGCATCTTGCATCCAGAGAACCGGCAATTCTTGACAGAATTACCCAGCACTTACAGGCCCCAAAATGGCGATTTCCTGCTGGCGCATGGCAGCCCGCGTGAGCCAATTTGGGAATATCTGCTGGATGTGGATCGCGCCAAGGCGAGCTTTCTGGCCTACAAGTTCCAGATAGCCTTCGTGGGACACACGCATCTGCCCTTCACCTACGAGTGGCTGGAAAAGAGCCAGGAAGCGCGCCTGCTGCTCCCCAACCTAGACGAACCCATCAACCTTGAAGGCCGTCGCCTGATCCTTAACCCCGGCAGCGTGGGCCAACCGCGCGATGGCGACCCGCGCGCCAGCTACGGCATCCTCGAAACCGAGGCGCAGACGTGGCAGGCGCGGCGCGTGCCATATCCGGTAGAAATCACCCAGGAGCGGATGCGGGTGCGGCAGCTGCCGGAGCGGCTGATCTCGCGGTTGGAGGTAGGGCGGTAGCGGGAACTTTTTCCGCGCCTCGAACGTCTAAAAGACAGTACATCAGAAGGAAATAGAAGGGGGAGACCGATGAAACGCTATCTATTCGTAGTAGGAATTTTGATGCTGGCTTTGTTACTGGCAGGCTGCGGCGCGCGTGATTACCAATCCCAGGCCGAAGCGCCGTACGATGCACCTGCACCCTCAATGGAGCTAGAACGCGGCGGTGGCGTCGCCGACGACATTTTCTACGGGGAAACCCCTGGCATCGTCATCGCACCGGGACAACTACCGACGGACAACGGCCCCGAACGCATGATCATCCGCAACGGCAGCCTGGAGCTGGTCGTGCGGGATACACTGGCGACGCAAGAGGAGATCGGCCTACTGGTAGATCGCCTTGACGGCTACATCGTCAGCTCCGAAAGCTACCGTTACAGCACAGGCCTCTTCCGCATCACCCTGACCTTGCGCGTGCCCGCCGAGCAATTCAACGCGGCGATGACAGAGTTACGCGGAATGGCGACCGAGGTGACGCGCGATAGCGTCTCCAGCGAGGATGTGACGCAAGAATACGTTGATCTGGAGTCCCGCTTGCGGGCATTGGAGGCCAAAGCCGAGCGGCTGGAGGCCTTGATGGATCAGGCGGAGGACACCGAAGCGGTGCTCGCCGTCTACCGCGAGCTCAGCAGCACCAACGCGGAGATCGAACAGGTGAAGGGGCGGATGCGATATTTGGAGCGCTCCGCAACGATGTCAACGATCACCGTGCAACTCACGCCCGACCAGCTGGCCCAGCCCATCGAAGTCGGTGGTTGGCGTCCGCAGGGCATCGCCAAGAACGCCATCGAGGCGTTGATCGGCACCTTGCAGTTCTTCGCCGGTGCGTTGATCTGGATCGTGATCTTTATTCTCCCCATTGTGGTGATTCTGGGACTGCTGATCTTTGGCATGATCAAATTGCTACAACTGATCTTTGGACGGCGCAAGTCCAAGAAAGGCCCCCAAGCACCGCCCACCGAATAATGACGCTAAGTAGAACCGGCCCAACGCGCGTTGGGCCGGTTTTCTGTGGGAGGTGCTCTTGGATAACGCTCTTGAGTGTGGCGATAACTTTGCCTGATACAGGTGAATTTTCACAAAGATCGGTACAAAATTAGGGTTAATTCGTGAAATTCGTGGCAAACTCCGCCTACCGCCCTTGCACTCCCCCAATTAGGGCTTATACTGGCGCTGGTTGAGACGACAAAGGATTTGCTATGTGGTATCTCTATCTGCTGGAATGCAATGACGGCTCGTACTACGCCGGCATCACCTCCGATGTGGCGCGGCGGCTGGCAACCCACCAGGCGGGACGTGGGGCGCGGTACACGCGCGCCCACCTGCCCGTGAAGCTCATCGCCGCCTGGCGCTACCCCGACCAGGGCGATGCTATGCGCGCTGAGCGACAGTTCAAACGCCTCACGCGCTTCGCCAAGGGCGCGTGGGCCACGGGGCGTTGGCCCTTCATGGATGGCCCTTTCGCCTTCGAGGCCCTCGAGCAGCCGGTGGCCCAGCGCTTTTGCCCGCGCTGCGGCGGCGCGCTGGAGACCCCCACCGCAACCGGGGACGCGCTGCAAATCTGCGCCGTCTGCGGACGCCATCACTATCACAACGCCGCACCTGCCGCGGGCGTGGTCGTACTGCGAGGCCGCGAGGTGCTGCTGGTACAGCGCGCCATCGCGCCCTTCGCCGGCTATTGGGACATCCCCGGCGGCTTCCTCGCCCCCGAAGAGCTCCCCGAAAATGGCGCGCGGCGCGAAGTCCGCGAGGAGACCGGGCTGACGATGCAGTCGCTCGCCTTTCTGGGCTTCTACATGGATCGTTACTGCTACCAGGAGGAGACCTTCTCCATTCTCAATATCTACTTCGTGGGATGGGGAGAGGGCGAGCCGCACGCCGGAGACGACGCCGCGGCCTATGGCTGGTTCTCGCTCGAGGCGCTGCCGGAGCAACTGGCCTTCGCGCACGAGCAACAAGTTCTAGACGACGCGCGGCGCTGGCTGGCTGCACAGTCCGAAGGAGGAGCGTGAGATGGAACCGATTCTCTGGGTCGAAGGGCTGACCAAACGGTATCACAAACAGCGGGAACCCGCGGTCAAGGCGCTCTCTTTCGCCGTGGAGCCGGGAGCGGTCTATGCCTTCGTCGGCCCCAACGGCGCGGGCAAGACCACCACCATTCGCGCCATCACCACCCTGCTCGCCTTTGATGCGGGCGAGGTGCGCGTGGGCGGCTATCGCGTGGATACGCACCCGCACGAGGTGCGCCGCATCCTGGGCTACATCCCCGACGAGTTCGGCCTCTACGAGGAGATGCCCGCGTGGCAATATCTGGACTTCTTCGCCGGCTGTTACGACATCCCGCCGGAACAGCGGGGCGCAATTGTCGAGGATCTGCTGGCCCTGGTGGGCCTCTCACACCGGCGCGACGATCCCGTCCGCAGCCTCTCGCGGGGAATGCGCCAACGCCTGGGCCTGGCGCGGGCGCTGGTCCACGATCCCCAGCTCATCGTGGCGGATGAGCCGGCAGCGGGCCTGGACCCGCGCGCGCGGGTCGAGCTCCGCGAAATCTTCCGTGTGTTGCAGGAGATGGGTAAGACGATTTTCCTCTCCTCACACGTCCTACGCGAGCTGGACGAGGTGGCAACCCATGTGGGCATCATCGAGGCCGGGCAGCTCGTCGCCTCCGGGCCAATCGAGGAGATTCGCATGCGCCTGCGCCCCCATCGGCGGGTGCGCATCACCTTCTTGGGCGATCCCGACGACGCCCACGCCTGGCTCACCGCCTACCCCGGCGTGGATAGCATCGAGACGACGACGGCGGGCAACGGGAACGGCGGGCGTCCGGGCCTGCTCGTCACCCTGCAAGGGGATGAGACGGCGGTGGCGGCCCTGTTGCAGGCGTTGATTGGGGCGGAATTTGCCGTGCTCTCCTTCACCGAGGAGCGCGAGACGTTGGAGAGCCTCTTCCTCAACCTGACGCAGGGCATTGTCTCGTAGCGCCCAACCGATGAACGCCGCGCCGGTCGGGGTCTACGTCCACGTTCCCTTCTGCGTGCAGCGGTGTACCTATTGTGACTTCAACACCTACGCCGGGCTGCTGGCGCTGCGCCCGGCCTACGTCCGCGCCCTCCAGCGCGAACTGGCGCAGCTCCTCACGCGCTATGGCCCGCTGGCGGCCCACACCCTCTACTTCGGTGGGGGCACCCCCTCGCTGCTCGACCCGGCAGACATCGCCGCGCTAATCGCCGCAACGCGGCAGTCGCTCGACCTCACCGCCGCTGCCGAAATCACCCTGGAGGCCAATCCCGGCACGCTGGATCGCCCGCAACTGGATGCACTGCGCGCAGCGGGGGTGACGCGGCTGAGCCTGGGCGTGCAGTCCGCCGATCCGCAGCTGTTGCGCGTGTTGGGACGTATCCACACGTGGGAGGCGGCGGTCGCCACCTTCCAGCAGGCGCGCGCGGCGGGCTTCGACAACCTCAGCCTCGACCTGATGTACGGCCTGCCGGGGCAGGCGCTGGCCCAGTGGAAAGAGACGTTGGCGCATGTCCTCGCGCTGGGGCCGGAGCACCTCTCGCTCTACGCGCTCACCCTCGAGGAGGGCACGCCCCTCGCGGCGCGGGTCGCTGCGGGGACATGGCCCACGCCCGATCCCGACCTGGCGGCGGAGATGTACGAGTGGGCCTCGGAGCGCCTGTGGCGCGCGGGATTCTGGCAATACGAGATCTCCAACTGGGCGCGGGGGGCGCAATCGGCCCCGGCGCTCTGGGCGCTGCCCGTGGCGGAGCTGCCAGTATCGCAGCACAATCTCCTTTACTGGCGCAACGAGCCGTGGCTGGCGCTGGGGGCGGGCGCGCACGGCTGGTTTGGAGGGCAGCGCTGGCAGAACGTAGCCCATCCCCAGGCATACATCGCAGCGGTGGAAGCAGGACGCGCGCCCATCGCGGCCGTCGAGCCGATCCCGCCGGCGTTGGAGCGCGGCGAGACGCTGATGATGGGGCTGCGGCTGGCGGAGGGGGTCACGGCACAGCGGTACGCGGCCCGCTTTGGCGTCGCGTTGGCGGAGGAGCACAGCGAAACACTGGTGCACTTGCAGCAACAGGGGTTGCTCCACTGGGACGGCGAGCGCGCGCGATTGACGACGCTGGCGCGCCTGGTGGGGAATCGCGTCTTTGGCGCTTTCCTGCCCGATTAGCGCCATCGCCGGCCATTTTCTAACGAACGCCTGGACGCCTCTCGGCCCGCGTTGTTGTTGACATTCCGATATTTTCCATTACAATGACCCCTCAGATTAGCAAACGTAAAACGGCCAACCAAGGCCGTTTTGTATGCAAGGCCACGATTTTTGGAGGATAAAAATAGATGAAAGAGTATGCCACACAGAACTTAAGAAACATCGCCCTTATTGGACATGGGAGCGCCGGTAAGACCACCCTGACCGAATCCATGCTTTTTGCGAGCCGCGTCACCAAGCGGCGTGGCAAGGTGGAGGAAGGGAACACCGTCACCGACTTCGATGATGAAGAAATTCGGCGGGGGATCTCCCTGAGCCTGGGCGTGGCCCCGGTGGAGTGGAAGGGATGCAAAATCAACGTCATTGACACCCCTGGGTACACCGACTTCGTCGGTGAGGTGGTGAGCGCGCTCCGCGTTGCGGATATAGCGCTAACGGTCATTGACGCGGCTTCGGGTGTGGAGGTAGGCACCGAGTTGACCTGGGTGTATGCGCAGAACGAAAACGCGCCGCGCATGGTGCTCATCAACAAGATGGACCGCGAAAACGCCAATTTCGAGGCCGCGTTGAACTCGCTACGGGAGAACTTCCCGGACGTGGATTTCCTGCCGCTGGTACTGCCCATTGGCGCTGAGTCCAACCTCCAAGGCGTGGTCAATTTGCTGGACAAGAAGGCCTATCTCGGCGAAAAGGGCGAGGCCGGCGAGGTCCCAGCGAATCTGGTCGATCAGGTGGAGGAGCTCCACATGAGCATCGTCGAGGCCGCCGCTGAGGGCGACGACGAGCTGATGATGAAATACTTCGATGAGGGCGACCTGGAACCGGACGAGATCGCCGCCGGTCTGCGCCAGACGATCCTCAAACGCACCTTCATCCCCGTGTTGGCCGTATCCGGCGGCACGATGATCGGGGTGCGCGTGCTGCTCGATCTCCTGGTAAAGCTGGCCCCCAGCCCGGCGGATCAGCCCTTCAAGGCGGAGACCGTCGAGGGCGAGGTGGAATACGCCACGAGCGATGATTCACCTCTGGGGTTGTTGGTCTTCAAGACCACCGCCGACCCCTACGTGGGCAAGCTGACCTACTTCCGCGTCTACGGCGGCATCGCCAACTCCGGCGATACGCTTTACAACCCGCGCGCGCGTGAAGAGGAGCGCCTGGGTCAGATCTTTATCATGCGCGGCAAGGAACAGATCAACGTGGATCTGTTGCACGCTGGCGACATCGGCGCGGTGGCGAAGATGAGCGAGGCGCTGACAGGCGACACGTTGTGCGATAAGGGCAAGCCACTCACGCTGCGCGGCCCGCTCTTCCCCAACCCGCTCTACAGTGTAGCGGTCTATCCCAAGACCAAGGGCGATACAGCCAAGATGGGCACGACACTCAGCCGCATCTGCGAGGAAGACCCCACCCTCCAGTGGTCGCGCGAGGCCAGCACACACGAGGTGCTGCTGGCGGGCATGGGCGATGCGCACATTGACACAGCAGTGCGCCGGATGCAGGGGCGCTTCGGCGTAAACGTCGAGACACACATCCCCAAGATTCCCTACCGCGAGACCGTAACCGCCAACGGCGACGCGCAATATCGCCACAAGAAACAATCGGGCGGCGCGGGGCAGTTCGCTGAAGTCCACATGCGCGTGGAACCGCTCGAACGCAACACCGGCTTCGAGTACACCTGGGAAGTCGTCGGCGGGCGCATCTCCTCCTCCTTCCAGCCCTCGATTGAGAAGGGGGTGAAGTCGGTGTTGGAGCAGGGCGTCATCGCGGGCTACCACATCGTGGATGTGAAGGTCGCCGTCTACGACGGGAAGGAGCACCCCGTGGACTCCAAAGACATCGCCTTCCAGATCGCCGGGCGTGAGGCCTTCAAGGTCGCCTTCCGCAACGCCCGTCCCGTGCTGTTGGAGCCGATGTATATCTTCGCGGTGACGGTTCCCGATGAATTTACCGGGGATGTGATGTCGGACCTCAACACACGCCGCGCGCGCGTGCAGGGGATGGATCAGCAGGGCAACAAGTCCATCATCACCGCGTTAGCGCCGCTGGCCGAGATGCAACAGTATGCCACCAACCTGCGCGCTATCACACAGGGGCGCGGCATCTACACGATGGAATTCTCACACTACGACCCCGTCCCCACCCATCTGGCGGAGCAGGTCATCGCGCAGGCCAAGGCCGATCAAGAAGAGGAATAACGCGCCAGCGTTACCTGATACAGTCAACGGGCCGGAGAGATTCCGGCCCGTTGTGGCAAGGGAAACCACTGAGATGAGCTTGCAGGAACGTTTGATCCCCAAACAAAACCCCATTTACACCGTATTGGTCGCCGTGCGTGACGCCGAGGATGTCCGGCGCTTGCTCTGCCTGGGATGTGCGTTAGCCCGCGCACAGGAAGGGCGGGTCTATCTGCTCACCGTCACCCCCAGCGACGCGCCGCCCACCTGGCTCAAGATACCGGAGACTTGCGCAGATGTGCCGGTCGAAGTCATCATCGAGCAGGAGCGCCACATCAGCAAGGTTATTTTGCAACAAGTGCGCCAACACGATGTTGATGTGCTCATCTTAGGCTGGAGCGGAAAAAAGGGTAGCGGGCGGTACACCCTGGGGCGGACACTCGATCCCGTGGTCCAAAGCGCCTCCTGTGACGTGTTAGTGCTGCGTGGCGAGTGCAATCCCGAAATGCAGCGCGTGCTCATCCCCGTGGCTGGCGGGCCTAACGCACCGCACGCCTTTGGCATCGCCCGCGCGCTTTCGTCAGAAGCCGAACTCACCGCCATCTCGGTGACACCCGCACGGCTGGGCCGAACCGGCCTTCTCGTAGGCCAGGAACGCCTCGACACCCTGCTCACCGATCTGGGGTCTGAAGATCGTATCCGCCAACGGGTTGTCCGTGACGACAATCCCGCGCAAGGCATCCTCAAGGAGGCTGCGCAGGGTTACGATCTGCTGATCCTCGGCGCCGGGCGACAGAATATGGTGGATCGGTTTCTCTTTGGAGATATTCCCCAAACGGTCATGTCACAATCCCCCATCCCGGTGATTGTACTGCGCCGAGGCCTCACACAGTTGGATTCTTTCTTGCGGCGGCTCTGGGTACAGATCTTTGGCTTGACGCCCTCGCTGACCGTGCAAGAGCAGGCCGAAGTCTACAAGAACATCCGGCGCGGTTCGCGGCCCAGCACCGACTTCTTCGTGATGATTACGCTGGCCGCGGCGATAGCGGCGCTGGGACTCCTGCTCAACAGCCCGGCGGTCATCATCGGCGCAATGTTAGTCGCGCCACTCATGACGCCCATCCTGGGGATGGGGCTGAGCGTGGTGATGGGCGATGCGCGCTTTTTCTGGAGCGCGTTGAGCACGACGTTACGCGGCATCGCGCTGGCGGTGCTCATGGGCCTGCTGGCGGCGCTGCTGGTGCCGGGCGATACCATCACCAACGAGATGTTCAGCCGCGCCTACCCTACCTTGCTGGACTTGGGCGTCGCCCTGGTCTCCGGCGCGGCAGCGGCTTATGCCATCAGCCGGCGCGATGTCTCGGCGGCGCTGGCGGGCGTGGCGATTGCGGCGGCGTTGGCCCCGCCGCTGGCAACGGCGGGCATCGGCCTACAGATGCGCAACTGGCGCATCGCCGGCGGCGCTGGCCTGCTCTTCTTCACCAACATGGTCTCGATTGTGGCCTCCGGCGGCCTGTTATTCTTCATGCTCGGCTTCCATCCCGACCCGGAGCGCCCCGGACGGACGCAGACCTTGCGGCGCGGACTGTGGAGCATCATAGTGCTTTTATTGCTGGTGACGCTGCCCCTGGGCCTGTTTACCACCCAATCGCTGCAAGAGGCGCGCCTCCAGGAGGAGATCAACACCGCATTGCGGACAGAAATCGCCACCGTGCCAGGTGCGGAATTGATGGATTGGCAATTGATCGGCACAGAAGTCAGCGATGGCGAGGCCCTGCAGTTAGAGGTGACGCTGCGCTTGCTAGGCTCGCTGAACTACAGCGACGCACGCGCCCTGCAAGAACGGGTGGCGGAACATCTGGGCCGCCCGGTGGCGCTCTCGTTGAACATGGTGCCGGCCACGCGCCTGCGCGCCTACGTCCCGCCAACGCCCACGCCCACCGGCGCGCCCACCGCCACGCCGACCCCCACGCGCACGCCCACGCCGCTCCCCACCGCCACGGCGACCGCGACCCCCACGCCAACCGCCACGCCGACCGTCACGCCCACGCCCACAGCCACACCACACCTGCTCCGTGTGAGCGAGACAGGCTTCGGCGGATTACGGGTGCGTTACTCCCCCAACGGCCTCGAGGTGGGCCGCCTGGCGCAAGATACCATCGTGCTGGTGTTGAGTGGCCCGGTCACGGTGGGCGATGCGGCCTGGATACAGGTCAGCCTGCCCGATGGCACGCTGCAAGGCTGGGTGCTAGTCGAGGCTCTGAGCGCGCCCTAAGGGAAAAGTACGAAAATCGTCTGATAAAACCCTGCTGTGGCCGGTCTCCGACCGTGCCACCTTAAGGGCGCGGTCGGAGACCGGCCCGAGCGTTTCCCAATAATTTGTCCTATACCCCAGAAAATCTGCGTATCTACTCAGGGCTCTACTGAAAAAAGCCCAGACCTCACGCAAAGCCACCAAGTCGCAAAGGTTTTTTGAATTTACCTTAAATAATGTTAATGTTTTTCATAATCAAAATTTATTAGCAACTTAAAATTCTTTGCGCCTTGGCGTGAGATTCCCTAGTTTTTTCAGTGAAGTCATTATATGGTTGAAAACGTGGAAAGTCAACGCAACCCTGGAGCGGATGTGCGTCATTTTTGCGTAGCGAGAGGGGGCCGCGCCTGGTCAGGCGCGTTTGCGAGCGTAGACGGTGAAGAGATCGCCTAGATTGATGCGGAGGGGCAGCCCGCGCAGCCCTAGCCGGGTGATGAGCCACTCGACGGGGCGGCCCACCGGGGGGAGGAAGGCCGCCAGCCGGTTCGCCAGGTAGCCGGCGCGGAGGTAGCGTCCCTGCGCCCGTTCCCAGAGAATCTCGAAGCCGGCCTGCTCCAACAGGGCGCGGAGCGTGCGCCGCGAGAAGTAGTAGAGGTGCATCTCCATCAGCCAGGGCCAGCGCGGCCCCATCAGCCGGGCGAAGAGGCTGTCAATATCAATGGTATGCACGACGAGCAGCCCGCCGGGCTGGAGCACGCGGTGCGCCTCAGCGACGGTGGCGCGCGGATCGGTGAGGTGTTCGATCACGTCCCACAGCGTCACCACGCTGTAGTGCTCCGAGGGGATTCCCGCCGCTTCGAGCGTGCCCTGGTGCATCTGCAAGCCCCGCTCGCGGGCCTGTTCCACCGCCCAGCGGCTTGGTTCCACGCCCCAGGCATCCCACCCGTGCTGCCCGGCGATCTCGACGAAGACGCCGATGTGCGCCCCGACATCCAGCAGTCGCCGCCCGTTGGGCCTCTCGGTGAAGCGCTCCAGCGGGCGGAGGTGGTGCTCGAAGGTGAGGATGCGCCCCGCCCGCTCCTCCAGATAGAGCGGATCCTCGACGGCTTGATAGGTATCGAGCACATCGTGCGGGGCCGGGCGCGGGCTGGCATAAACGAGTCCGCAGTGGTTGCATTCGACGATGGGGCCGTGGCGTCCGTAACCGCTGCTGGTGCAGGCGTAAGCGTGCCAGTCGTCATGCTCGCCGGCGGGCAGCGTCGAAGGAAAGCGCAGCCGGGCATCATCCGCGCCGCAGAGAGTGCAGCGGACGGCTTCGAGGGGGGCGGTGGTCATCATCAGGCGTGCTTGCGGGCGAGCCGGCCCCAGAAGAGCCGCACGACAGTGTAGAGCGCGCGGCTGATTTCGCTCTTGGAGATTTTGGAAGCCCCCTGTTGCCGGTTCTGGAAGACGATGGGAACCTCGCCGATGCGCCAGCCGCCACGCTGTACCATGTAAAGCAGTTCGATCAGGAAGGAATATCCATTGGAGAAAATCTGGTCGAGCGCGATAGATTCGAGCACCTCGCGGCGATAGCAGCGAAAGCCGGCGGTCGTATCGTGGGCGTGGAGGCTGAGCAGCGTCCGGGCGAAGGCGTTCGCGCCCCAACTCAGCGCCTTGCGGGGCCATGTGCATTCGATAGTATCACCGCCGGGGACGTAGCGGCTGCCGATAACCAGATCGTAGCCGGTCTCGATCTTCTCGACCATCGCGGGGATATAGCGTGGATGGTGGGAGAAGTCAGCGTCCATCGTGATGATGAGATCGCTCCCGTCGGCCAGCGCGCGGTGGAAGCCGGCGATGTACGCCGTGCCCAGGCCGAGCTTGCCCTCGCGGTGGAGCACCGTCACGCGCCCCGCGTGGGTCGCGGCCAGTTCATCGGCGATAGCGCCCGTCCCATCGGGGGAATTATCGTCCACGATGATGACGTGGGGAAGGAGGGGTAGCTCCAGCAGCAGCTCGGTGAGCGCGGCGATATTCTCCTTCTCATTATAGGTCGGTACGATGACCGTTATTTTCATCATGATCCCCCCTGTTGACGTGTCTTGATCTACTTCCCGTTGATTATACCACGGTTGGGAGTTGATTTTTGGCGCACGTTCCGTTAGAATAGAGCTGTAGGTCAAGTCAGCTAACGCAACGAAAGGAGACGTGACGATGCCCAGCAAACTCGGTATTCACAGCATTCTGCAAGATGATACGGTGAATGTAGTGCAGGAGTTGTCCGCTGCCGGCGCGCGGATGCCTACGGTCAAGGCCGTGGAGGCCATTGACTGGTTGTCTCAGGTGAAGGCTGTTGATCCCAAGATCATCACGATGGGGCGCTTCATCAAGGGCGCGGATGGAATGAGCGTGGAAGCACCCTCGCTCGAGGGCAATCTACGGAAGACCGCGCAGGACGTGATGGTGCAGCTCTTCCCCAAGTGGGAGCGCCATCGGAGTTACGTGGACTACTGGGAAATCATCAATGAGATGGATCCCCCCACCGTGGATGGACATCGGCGGCTGGCCGAGCTGATGATCCACATGATGGATCTCGCCGAGCCGGAGGGTTACAAAGTGGCGCTCTTTTCTTACAGCCTGGGCGTGCCGGAGTGGGAGGAAATCAAAGCCATCGTGGGGACGGGCGTCTTTGGGCGCGCCAAAGCCGGGGCGCACGTTTTCGCCCTGCACGAATATGCTTTTCCCATTGACAAATGGTATGGGGATTCGCTGCCGGGACAACCGGCCTACCCCAACCGGGGGCCGCTCTCCTGCCGCTACCGCTGGTGGTACGAGGATTTCCTCAAGCCGCGTGACGAGGTGGTTCCCCTCTACATCACCGAGGTCAACCTCGCCACCAATTCCCGCCTGCTCGAACCCGCCGAGTGGATACGGCAGATGGCCTGGTACGATGCACGCCTGCGCGAGGACTATTATGTGGTGGGGGCGCACATCTTCACCATGGGCGCGCCCAATCAGGATTGGGACGACTACAAGTTCAAGCGAATGTTGCCCCTCCTCAAAGCGCACATCGTGAGCCTCAAGGGAACGACAGACCCGGAGTGGCCGGAAGAGGAAGAAGGTGAACCGCCGGAAACGCCCGGCGGGCCGCGTGAGCCCTACGACCGCCACTACCTGCTCCTCCCGCCCGATGCCGGTTGGGCGTGGGTGGCGGCCTGCCAGGCGTATTGGGAGACCTTCAAGGTGACGATTGGGGGCAGCGCCGACGACGCCGGCTATGGGCCGGGATTGAAGTCGCGGGCTGTCACCGCCGTCAATCCTGAGCGCTGGCCCGGCGATCTGGCGGCCTTCTTCAATGCGCACTATCCCGGCGTGCGTTACGATCCCATCACCGCTGTGACGCCGGCAGCATTGGCACAACAGCTCGGGCAGCGCGTGGCAGCGGGGAAACGCTTCGGATAATCGGGGACGCGCGGCGCGCTGGAGGTTGACAAATCCCGCGACTCGTGTATACTTTGCCGTGCCTGACCGGGAGGAACCTTGACCCGTAACGTCGGTGTGTTATAATATCGTGCGCGCCGACGTAGCTCAACGGCTGAGCATCCGCCTTGTAAGCGGAGGGTTGTGGGTTCGATTCCCACCGTCGGCTTGAATGTGGGCAGATACCCAAGTGGCCAAAGGGGGCTGACTGTAAATCAGCTGGCGACGCCTTCGGTGGTTCGAATCCGCCTCTGCCCACCTTTTTTATGGGTTGAATGTGCCCATGTAGCTCAGTCGGTAGAGCACATTCTTGGTAAGAATGGGGTCCTCGGTTCAAATCCGAGCATGGGCTTAGGGAAGCGCCATATTGTGGCGAAATTGTTGAAGAAGAAGAGGCGATTGTCATGGCGAAGAAGAAGGCAATTCGATTGACCATTACGCTGGCCTGCACCGAGTGCAAGGAACAGTCCTATACGTCCGAGAAAAATCGGCGCAATGATCAGCGGCGGCTAGAACTTAACAAGTACTGCCCACGCTGTCGTCAACACACCTTGCACCGAGAGACAAAGTAGCGAGCGTAGGCGAGTAGCTCAATTTGGCAGAGCAACGGTCTCCAAAACCGTAGGTTGCGGGTTCGATTCCTGCCTCGCCTGCCTGTAGATTTCAAGACACCGTCGGTCAAGTGGCGGTGTCTTGAAATGTAGGGAACTGTAGAGAGGAACCAGATGAGCGCCGAGAAAAAGAATAAAAAAGAATTAGGCATCTTGCGTTATTACCGAGAGACCCGCACGGAGCTCAAAAAAGTCCGCTGGCCGAGCCGTGAAGAGACCTGGATGTTGACAAAAATTGTGCTGGTAGTTACGGTCGGCATGGCGATTTTCCTGGGTCTGTTAGATCTGTTCTTTGGGTGGCTGCTGGGTGGTGTGATTGCCATGAACCCCATCTTCATCATCTTGGGGGTTGTGGTGATTTTCGCGTTGTTAGCGGCCATCGTCCTGATAGCACGGAGCGGCGAAGGGGTTTGATCCTGTATGCCAGAAGATAATCTCTTTGATGAAGAGCAGCTGATTGACGACCAATCCTCAGATCTCCCTGAGGATATGGGGGCTTTGGTGGATGATGTCATCACACCAGATCAGCTGTTGGCGCGCTTTGGGCTGGATGATGGAGCCGAGGCTGCTCCTGAAGAGGCGGATGTCGAGCCTGAGCCAGCACCTGAAGCTGCGCCCGAACCCGAACCCGAGCCAGATCCGGTGCTCGAGGCGATGCTCGAGGAGACGGGGGATGAAAGCGCCGCTGATCGCTGGGATCGTCTAGCTGATCTGACCGAGCTGGACCAGGAGCTTGACGAAGCGCTGCCAGTGGAGCGCGCGTGGTTTGTCATCCATTGCTACTCCGGCTACGAGTACAAGGTCAAGCACAATCTGGAACAGCGCATCGAGTCCATGGGCATGCAGGACTACATCTTTCAGGTCGTCGTGCCCACAGTGGAAGAGATCGAGATCAAAGATGGCAAGCGCCGCACTGTGGAACGCTGCCTCTTCCCTGGATACATTATGGTCCAGCTCGTTCTAACCGACGATTCGTGGTACGTGGTGCGGAACACCCCCGGTGTGACAGGCTTCGTGGGCATGGGCAACAAGCCGGTGCCGCTGCGCCAGGAACAAGTCCAGGGCATTCTGCGCCGGATGGAAGCCGAAGCGCCACAGATTCGCGCTACCTTCAAGTCAGGGCAGAAGGTGCGCATCATCGAAGGCCCCTTTGCGGACTTCATCGGTGAGGTAGATGACATTGATGAGGAACGCGCCAAGCTTCGCGTGTTGGTCTCTTTCTTTGGGCGGGAGACGCCTGTCGAATTGGATTTCTTGCAAGTCGAAAAAGCTTAGTAAGCGCCTGTGGGTCGGCTGACTCACAGAGGGAGTTGGGAAAGATATGGCTAAGAAAAAGATAAAAGCAGTTGTTAAATTACAGATCCCGGCGGGTAAGGCGAACCCTTCGCCTCCGATTGGGCCGGCTTTGGCGCCCCACGGGATCAACCTGATGGCCTTCTGCAAAGAATATAACGCCAAGACGGCCAGTCAGGCAGGGAACATTATTCCGGCTGAGATCACGGTCTTCCACGATGGTTCGTTCAAGTTCGAGCTGAAGACCCCGCCCACAGCATCCCTGCTGTGCAAAGCAGCGGGCGTCCCCAAAGGCTCTTCGGAACCCAATCGGACAAAGGTCGGGCGTGTGACGCGCCAGCAGCTTCGAGAGATCGCCGAGATCAAGATGAGAGACCTCAACGCGAATGACATCGAAGCCGCCGAGCAGCAGGTCAGGGGTACGGCCCGCAATATGGGGATCGAGATCACCGAGTAAGTTCTAACTTAGGTGGGAGGGTGCAAGCACCCGCAGACCACGAGGAGAAACAGGAATGCCTAGACGAGGAAAAAAGTATATCGAGTCCACGCGCTTGGTAGATAGCGATAAGTTTTACGCACCTGCCGAGGCGTTGGAATTGGCGAAGCAGACGAGCTACGCTGACTTCGATGCGACGGTGGAACTCCACCTGCGCATGAATCTTGACCCGCGCCGCTCCGATCAGCAGATCCGTGGCGTGGTGCAGCTGCCGCATGGGTTGGGCAAGACCGTGCGCGTGTTGGTCTTCGCCTCAGCCGAGGCCGAAGCCGCTGCGCGCGAATCCGGCGCCGACTTCATCATCAGCGATGATGAGGGGATCAAGAAGATCATGGATGGCTGGACGGACTTCGACGTTGCCATTGCCGTGCCGGAGATGATGCCCAAGGTCGGGCGTCTGGGGCGCGTGCTGGGCCGGCGGGGCCTGATGCCTAATCCCAAGACCAACACCGTGGTGCCGGTCGAGGACCTGGCCGAGGCGGTCAAGACCGCGAAGGCCGGTCAGGTGGAGTATCGCCTGGATCGCACGGGTAATATCCACTGCGCGCTAGGGAAGGTCAGCTTCCCCACCGAGCAATTGTTGGGCAACATGGCCACTATTATGGACACAATTCGCCGTGCGCGCCCGCCGGCGGCCAAAGGTATTTACATCAAAAAATGCGCGGTTGCCGCCACGATGGGGCCAGGCATCAAGGTGGATGCCGCCGCAGCTTTGGCCTTGGAGGCTGAAGGCTAACCTTTATTTAACACTCCAAAGGCTACCGAAGACAGCAGGTGTGCCCCAGGCGCTTAATTTCCTGCCGAGGTAAGTTCTCTAGTCAGTCAGCTGGCTGTTATTGCCAGTATGTCTACAGGTCCTTACGTCGGCAGGCGTAGGGACTTTTTTGTGGATGTGAGCAGGTATCGTCGCTTACCTGCAGGCGACGATCATAATGTATCTAACAGCAGGAGGGAGGTGGAAGAGATTGGCTATATCGCGTGCTCGTAAAGAGGATTGGGTTGCGCTCTACACGCAAAAAATGGTTGAAAGTCAGGCCCTCATCTTCGCGCATTACAGCGGGCTTTCGGTGAAGCAGATGCAAGCGCTGCGCCGGGCTATCCGCGAGCAAGAGGGAGAGATCTTCGTCGTGAAGAATACCCTGTTGCGCGATGTGATCAACGAACAAGGGCTGGATGTGCCGGAGGATTTTTTCACCGGTCCCACGTTGGCGGCGTTCTGCTATCAGGAGGCTCCGCCCGTGGCCAAAATGTTCCGCGATTTCGCGAAGGAGTACGAAGGCCATTTTAATCTGCGTGGTTCGTTGGTAGAAGGAAACTTCTACTCTGCGGAGCAGACCAAGGCGTTGGCCGACATGCCGGGCCGGGATGAGCTGTTTGGGATGCTGTTGGGCACTATCAATGCCCCGGCGACTCAGATGGCGGGTGTCGTGGCGAGCGGTATTCGGCAGATACTCAATGTGGTGCAGGCTTACGTGGATAAGCTCGAAGGTGGCGATAGCGCCCCGGCTGAGGCCGCGGCGTAGTTGCTCTAATCAAGTCTTACTTAACTCAATGAGTTCAAAGATATAAAGAGAGGAATCTAACAATGGCAGATCTGGAAAAACTGGTTGAAGAAATCAGCGCGTTAACCTTGATGGAGGCTTCCGAGCTGGTGAAGCTGCTTGAGGACAAGCTCGGCGTGAGCGCCGCAGCGCCTGTGGCAATGATGGGGGCTATGCCCGCCGCCGTTGCCGAAGAGGAAGAGGAAGAGAAGACCGAGTTCGACGTTATCCTCAAGGATATCGGCCCCAAGAAGATCGAGGTCATCAAGGCCGTGCGCCAGCTTACCTCCCTGGGCCTCAAAGAGGCCAAGGAATTGGTCGAGGGCGCGCCGCAGCCCATCATGGAGGCCGTCTCCAAAGAGGCCGCCGAGGACGCCAAGTCCAAGCTCGAGGCCGCTCAGGCCGTGGTGGAGCTCAAGTAAGCGTCTGTGCCTTTGGCTGCACATCGCTCCAGCGCCCCCTCCAACGAGGGGGCGCTGGTTTTTGGGCGACCTGTGCTATACTCGAAGGCGTTATGCGTATCGGCCCTTGGTGGATTCCGCTATATACGCTGCGGGTGACGCTTGGCGCTGCGCTGGGGGTGCTGTGGCTGTGGTGGGCCGCGCCCCGGCGCGGATTTTCGCGCGCGCGCGCTGCGGGCCTGCTGTGGAGCGTCGCTGCGATGGCGCTGCTCGCTGCGCGGCTGGGCTATGCGCTGGGCCAGCCCGCCTACTTCCGCGCCCATCCCGCCGATCTCTGGCGGCTCACCGCCGTGGGCGGCGTGCATGGCGCGAGCGCCTGGCTAGGCGGCCTGCTCGCCGCCTGGATTTGGGCGCGCTGGGCCGACCGCGCCCCCACCGAGGTGTGGAACCTGCTGGCGCCGGCGAGCCTGCTCGTCGCGGCGGGCGCCTGGTGGGCCTGTCTCGATAGGGGCTGCGCCTGGGGGCGTGTGGCGCTCTCGTCACCTCCAGGCTGGCGCTGGGCCGTTGCCGAACTGCCCGATCTCTATCACGTTGTCATGCCGCGCTACGCGGTGCAGACGCTTGGCGCGGCAGGGGCTTTGCTGTTGCTTCCGCTCGCGCTCGGCGAGCGGCGGTGCGCGGGGCTGGCCGTGGCCCTCTACCTGGTCGGCGCAGCGGCTCTTACCCACCTGCGCGCCGATCCGGTTCCCCAGCTGGGGCCGTATCGCGCTGATCTCTTGCTGAATGTGGCGCTGGCGCTGGGGTTATGGGGAACCTATTGGCGCGCGTGGCGCGCTCGGATGAAAGAGGAGTGAGAGGTATGGAAGCTATCCATTACGAACCTGATCCACAATCGCGGACTTTGCAGCAGCTACGAACCGCGCTCGAACCTTTCATGCGTATTGATGAGGTGCGCGTGCTCACCAACAAGGCGCAGCCGTCCATCCACTTTACCGGCGAACTGCGCGGTAACGTGGAGGCGAACTTTGCCGAGATCATCCGGCGTTTCGAAGCGGTGGGCTACGTTCCCCTGCTCACCGAAGAAGAGGACGGTCACATGGTGCAGGCGCTGCCGAGCGTCTTTGATAAGCGCACCGGCAAGCCCTGGGTCAACGCGCTCCTCTTTTTGCTGACCCTGGCAGCGGTGCTGGTGACGGCGGCGCTCAACGAGGGCGTTGACCCGTTCGCCAACCCTGCCGATCTCTGGCGCGGCTGGCCCTTCGCCGGGACCCTCCTGGCAATCCTCACCGTCCACGAGCTCAGCCACTACTTCGTTGCCCGGCGCTATGGCTCGCCGGTGAGCCTGCCCTACTTCATCCCCCTCCCGCTGACGATCTTGGGGACGATGGGGGCGGTCATTGTGCAGCGCGCGCCCATGCGCAGCCGCAAGGCGCTCTTCGACATCGGCCTGGCGGGGCCGCTTGGCGGGCTGGTCGTGGGCATCCCCCTGCTGCTCTACGGGCTGAGCCAGTCCACGGTTGCGTCGCTCCCCGCTGCCGATCCCTTTTTGCTGGAAGGGAACTCGCTCCTCTATCTGCTCTTCAAATACCTGCTGACGGGCCGTTGGCTGCCCTCCGGCGGTTGGGATGTTGTCTTGCATCCCACCGCCTTCGCGGCCTGGGCGGGGCTGATGGTCACATCGCTCAATCTCCTGCCGGTGGGCCAACTCGATGGCGGACACGTGGCCTATGCCCTTTGGGGCCGCCGTGCGTGGAAGCTGGCCCGCATCATGGTCATCATCATGTTGATCTGGGGCAGCGTGCTACTCATCGCGCAGGAACTCCCTGTCGGCATGGTATGGCTCAGCCGCTTCTTGGGGCTGCCCCAGGAGTATCTGGGGCAAGGGCAATTCAACACTGGCGGCTGGACCTGGCTCCTGTGGGGCGCGCTCGTCTCGCTGATGGGGGCGCGCCATCCCGCGCCGCTCAATGATGTTACCCCGCTGGACCCCAAACGGCGGCGGGTGGGGTGGGCCACGGTCGTGCTCTTCCTGTTGATCGTCGTCCCCATCCCCATGACGCTTGTGATGCCTTGAGCGCCTCGCCCGCGATCATCGGCCTGGACGCCAGCCGCGCGGTGAGCGCCGCGCCCACCGGCACGGAGGCCTACTCGTACCACCTCATCCGGGCGCTGCTCCCGCGCCTGACGGAGGCCGAGGTGCGGCTCTACTTGCGCGAACCGCCCGCTGCGGGGGCTTTCCCTGGCGCGACGTTGCGGGTGATGCCCTTCCCGCGCCTCTGGACGCACCTACGCCTTTCATGGGAACTGCTGCGCCATCCACCCGACCTGCTCTTCGTACCGGCGCACGTCCTCCCGCTGTGGCATCCGCGCCGCGCGCTGGTGACGGTGCATGACCTGGGCTACCGCTATTTCCCGGAGGCGCATCCGCCAGGCCAGCGCCGCTACCTGGATTGGAGCACGCGCTGGAACGCGGCCCGCGCCGTCCACATCGTGGCCGATTCGCAGGCGACGCGGGCGGCGCTCCAGCGCGAGTATGGGACGCCGCCGGAGAAGATCAGCGTTGTCTACCCCGGCTACGAGAGCGTCCTCGCGCCCGTGCGCGACCTCGACGCGCTGGCGGCGGTGCGCGCTCGCTACGGCTTGCCGGACTGCTACGCCCTCTTTCTGGGGCGGATCCAGCCTCGCAAGAACCTGGCCCGGCTGGTGGATGCCTTCGCGCAGCTGGCGACGCGCTTCCCGGCATTGCATCTGGTCTTGGCCGGGCCAACGGGCTGGTTGGCGGAGCCGATCCGCACGCAAGTGCGGGCGCTCGGCCTCGCGGAGCGCGTCCACTTCCCCGGCTACGTGGCGGCGGCGGATAAGGCGGCGCTGCTTTCTGGGGCGCAACTCTTCGCCTTTCCCTCGCTGTACGAGGGCTTTGGCTTCCCGGTGTTGGAGGCGCAGGCGTGCGCTGTGCCGGTGCTCACCAGCACGACCTCGAGCCTGCCGGAGGTGGCGGGCGAGGGCGCGCTGCTGGTGGATCCGCTCGACACGGCGGCCATCGCGGCGGGGATGGCGCGGCTGTTGACCGAAGCGCCGCTCCGCGAGACGCTGCGCGCGCGCGGGCAGGCGAATCTGACACGCTTCTCCTGGGCGGCGGCGGCAGAGCAGGTCGCCGCGCTGATGTGGCAGCTCTTGGCGCGCGAAAAGTAGATTTATCAGGGATTAATCCAAATTATCCCAAGAAATATCCCAAATTGTTTGGAATAAGGGAGACTGGCATGGAGTTGAGTGTGCTATTGACCGCGTTCCGCGAGCCGCAGACGGTGGGGCCGGCCATTGAGGCGCTGTTGCCGCAATTGCCAACGGCTGCGGAGCTGCTGGTGATCTGCCCCGACCCGGAGACGACGGCGGTGGCGCAAGCCTACGTCGCGCGCGATGCGCGGGTGCGCCACGTGGCCGATCCGCAACGCGGCAAACCGGCGGCGCTGAACGTGGGGCTGGCGGCGGCGCGTGGCGACCTCGTCGTGATGACGGATGGGGATGTGGCCGTCGCGCCGGATGCGCTTGCCTCGCTGCTCGCTCCCTTTGCCGATCCGCAGGTCGGTGCGGTGACGGGCCGCCCGGTGAGCAGCAGCCCGCGCACGACCTGTCTGGGCTACTGGTCGCACCTGCTCACCGATAGCGCCCACGCCGTGCGGCTGGCCCGTGCGCAGGCGGGGGCGTTCTTGCTCTGTTCGGGCTATCTCTTCTCGGCGCGGCGAGCGCTCCTCCCGCACATCCCCGAAGATGCGCTGGCCGAGGATGCGGTCCTCTCGCACCGGATCGCGGAGCAGGGGTATCGCATCGCCTACGCACCGGAGGCGCGCGTGTGGGTGAAGTATCCCACGACGTACCGCGATTGGCTGCGGCAGAAGGTCCGCTCTGCCGGGGGCTACGCACAGGACTACGTGCGCCGCTCGCCCTACCGGATGCGCTCGGCGTGGCGGGAGGTGCTCGAAGGGACGCGGCTGGCGTGGCGCTATCCCCGTTCGTGGCGGGAGCGCTGGTGGACGCTGTGGCTCTTCGCGGCGCGGGCGCATCTGTGGGCGCTGGTCTTCGTCAACGTCCGGCTGTTGCGCCGCCCGCTAACCGCGTTGTGGCGGCGGGTGGAGAGCACGAAGTGAGGGTAAAAGTCATGTATCCCAAATTTTATTAGGGATAATTTGGGATATTCTTGGGTTTTGGGGGCTTGTAGGGGCGCGGCTTTGGTGCTATGGTGGATTTATCCATCAGTGAGTTGAAAGGAGGCGGCGATGGAGAAGACAAAACGGGCGTTGGTGCTTTCTGGCGGCGGCGGACGGGGCGCTTATCATATTGGCGTGCTCACTTACCTGGAGCGGGTGGGGTGGCGACCGGACATTATCACGGGGACCTCCATCGGCGCGGTGAATGGGGCCGCGTTGGGATCGGGCCTGCCGTTGACAGGGTTGCGTGAGCGTTGGCTGGATTTGGAGACAGGGCATGTGCAGAAGATGCGCGCGGATGATGTCTACGTGGACAACATGCTGCGGCGCGGCACGCATATCTTCGATACGACGCCGCTGCTCAAGACGCTTAAGGGGACGGTGGAGCCGTGGCTGGAGCGGCCCTGGGTAATCCCTGAGGTGCTCAACGGGCCGAATTCCCCCTACGATGTGTGGATCACGGCGGTGGATCGAGACACGCGACGCCTGGTTTACTTCAACAATCGCGCCGGCGGCATCCAGCCCGAACATGTGCAGGCAAGCTGTAGCATTCCCCTGTGGTATGAGCCGACGGTCTACAAAGGCCGCACCTATTTGGATGGCGGGACGATTGCCAACACCCCCTTCCGCAAAGCGTTGGAATTGGGCGCTAACGAGATCGTCGTGGTGATCATGGCCCCGTGGCCGGGACGGGCGGTGCGGGATTGGAGTTTACCGAAGCTCCCCGCGCTCAAGGACGAGCTGTTGGAGATCCCGCAGCGGCTATGGCGCGCCTTTGAGCCGGCGCTGGATATGCTGTTGGAGGAGATTGTGTGGAAGGATTACCAGCTGTTGCGCGCTGAACGGCGGTTGGGAGCTTACCCGGAATTGCAGTGGATTCGCTTTGTGGTACCCGATCAGCCCTTCCCGATAGGGATGATGACGACCTATGCGCGCGACAATCACATCCGTCTTTTCCGGCGCGGGGAGGAGGATGCGTTGAATCTGCTGGGCGACCTGCTGGGCGATCCGAGCGCCCCGGAGCCGAGTGAGGGACAGAGCGGCGCACAACGTGTGCCCCCGCGCTGAGTGTGGATTGCGCTTATACGAGACACGCCCCATCACTGGGGCGTGTTGCGTTTCTACCCGAAGAGCATCAAAATGAGCACCTGGAGCACCATATTGACCAGAATCAGCAGGATAAAGGCCACCAGCGGTGAGAAATCCAGCGGGCCGACGAGCGGCACGCGGCGGCGGATGGGGGCCAGCAGCGGCTCGGTCGCATTCCACAGGAAGCGCATCACTGGATGGGCGTAAGAGATGCTCAACATCTCCAGCACCAACCGCGCCAGGATGATGAAGAAGTAGAGTTGGAAGAGCAGGTTGATGATGCCGGTAAGCCAGCGCCCGAAATCTGCGCCCGGTTGCAGTAGCCACAGGGGCGGGGCGATGAACCAGCCGAGCACGGTCAGCAGCAGCCAGCGCGCCAGCCAGAGCACGAAGATTGCAGCCAGCGGCGCGACATCCACGTAGCGCCCGGCCAGGATGCGGATGCCCCCCTGGAGCGGCGGGCGGAGGGGGCGCACGAGCGGCTCGGTCGCCCGGTCGAGAAAGCGTTGCACCGGATGGCTGGGGGGGACGCGGAACCAGGGTAGCAGCACACGCACCAGGAGCGCCAGCGCCGTGAGGGTGAAGAGCGCGTTGATCAGCGTGATGAGCCAGGAAATGATCAGGGTCATATCAGTACCTCGGTCAGGGGGTGGGGCGTTGCCCGAAGATCGCGCGTCCGATGCGGACGAGGGTGGCCCCCTCTTCCACGGCAACCTCGAAATCGTCGGTCATGCCCATGGAGAGCTCGGGCCAGGCGTGCGCCGGGAAACGTTCGCGCAGCGCGTCGCGCAGCCCGCGCAACGAGGCGAAGACCGGGCGCACGCGCTCCGGGTCGTCAACGATGGGGGCCATCGTCATCAGGCCGTTGACGCGGAGGGCGGGCAGTTCGAGCAACCGCGCCACGGTGGCGAAGAATTCCCCGCGCAGATCGGGGTCGCTTTCCCAGCCGGAGAGCTCGAAGCCGTACTTGCTCGCCTCACCGGAGACGTTGCACTCCAGCAGCACGGGCAGCGGGCGGGATGCGTCTGCTGCCAGCTGGCTGAGCTTCTCGGCCAGCACGAGTCGATCCACGGCGTGAACCTCGTCGAAGTGCTCGATAACCAGCCTGGCTTTGCGCCGCTGGATGTGTCCGATCATGTGCCAGATGGGGCGTTCGCCGCCGAGCAGGGCCTGGACAGCGGTGAGCTTCTCCGGGGCCACCTCCGGGCGATTTTCGCCGAAGTCGCGCTGCCCGGCCTCCCACGCGGCGCGGATGGCGGCGGGCGGGAAGGTCTTGCTCACGGCAACCAGCCGCACCTCCGCCGGATCACGACCCGCGCGCAGTGCGGCAGCAGCGATGCGGTCGCGTATAATGCAAAGATTTTCTGCGATAGTATGTCTGTTTGATGTCATTGGGACATTGTAACGCACTTTGGGGCTGTGGCAATTGCGCGCCGCTTCTCCGATTTGGTTTCTTGTGTTACAATGGAGGTAATTTCAAGGAGCGATTATGAACAAAGAAGCCGATCCAAGAGAAGAAAGCATTTTTAACCCTGGCAAAGCGGACTGGTTGACTAAAGAGGGCGGGCGCGCGCTCAATAGAGAGCAGCAGGCGCTTCTGTTGGCGATCACGCAGCTGGAGGCGGAAAGTGGGCGCAAGTTGAGCGCCGAAGAGACCGCGGCCATCGAGGCGCTCGCCACGCAGCTGGAGGGCTTCGACGCAGATGAGATTCTCGCGGCAGTACGCAAGATGGTGGATGCGCCCGCGGACCCTGAGCGGCGTACCGCCTGGCCGGAGCTGAAAGAGCGCCTTAAGAAATCCTAGCACGGATTGCTATGGGTGCGTTTCATTTCAGTTGAAAGTAGCCGCGATTTCCAAATCGCGCGCTATAGAAAGCGCGGCTACTTACCTCTCCTCTGGGCCGTGCAACGCCTGCAAGAAGGCTTCAGCCACGGCGCGATTGACGCCCTTGGCCTGCCCCGGTTGCGGCGCTGGCGTGACGATGCCGAGATCGCTCATCATATCCACCAGGCGGGCCGCGCGCGTGTATCCGATGCGCAGCCGACGCTGAAGCAACGAGATGGATCCCCGGTTTTCCCCCAGAATGATCTGCACCGCTTGCGGCAGCAGGTCGTCCTCAAATTCCTCCCCCGCTAGCGGCTCTTCCAGCTCCGGGAAGAGCGGTTGTTGTACCAGGGCTTGCGCCAGGCCCGGCGGCGGGCTGTCAAGGGGGATGTTCGTGTCGGAGGCGACCGCTTCGACCACACCGCGCCAATGTCCGATGAGCCGTTCCAGCTCGCGGTCGGAGACGAATGCCCCTTGCAGGCGGAGCGGCTGGCCCACATCGGGGGGCATGAAGAGCATATCGCCCCGTCCGAGCAGCCGTTCCGCGCCGGGTATATCCAAAATCACGCGCGAATCTACCGAAGAGGCCACAGCGAAGGCGATGCGGGCGGGGAAGTTGGCCTTGATCAGCCCGGTGACGACATCCACGCTGGGGCGCTGCGTGGCGATGATCAGGTGGATGCCGGTAGCGCGGGCCATCTGCGCCAGACGGCACAGCGTGCGCTCCGTCTCTTCCGGAGCCTGGAGCATCAGATCGGCCAACTCGTCCACGACCACGACGATGTAGGGGATCGAATCCTCATCTGCGGCGGCGGCGCGTTGGTTGAAGTCCTCGATGTTGCGCGCGCCGATCTGGGCGAAGCGGCGGTAGCGGCTGTCCATCTCCCGCATGACCCAGCGCAGGGCCGGCACGACCCGGTCAACCTCGACGATGACGGGGACGAGCAGGTGCGGGATACCGTTGTATTGGGTGAGCTCCACCCGCTTGGGATCAACCATAATCATCCGCAACATGTCGGGCGTGTTCTGGAGCAGCAGCGCGGCGATGATGGCGTTGACACAGACCGACTTGCCCGATCCGGTCGTCCCGGCGATGAGCAGGTGCGGCATGGCGCGCAGGTCGGCGCAGACGGCGTTCCCGGAGACATCCTGCCCCAGCCCCAGCCGGAGCGTGCCCTTGGTGCGGGTGAAGGCCTCGGTTTCCATCGTATCCAACAGAGCGACGACCGCCGGCTCGACGTTGGGCACTTCAATGCCGACGAGTGCCTTGCCGGGGATGGGCGCTTCGATGCGCAGGCGTTGCGCCGAAAGCGCCAGTGCCAGATCGTCGGCCAGGGAGGCGATCTTACTCACTTTGACCTTGGTGGTTCTACCGCCACGAGCGGTGAGGAAGAGCGGCTCCGCGCCGAACTGGGTGACGACCGGCCCCTGGTTGATCTCCATGACTTTGGCCGGCGCGCCGAGACTTTCCAGCGTCTCTTCGATGATGCGCGCCTGCTTGCGGATCAGATTCTCGCTGTAATCCTGTTCGGTCCCCGGTTCCAGCACCTCATCAACGATGGGCATCCGCCAGAGCTGCGAGGTCACGGGCGGGAGCTCGATGTGCAGCTCGGCGTCGCCGTTGTTGGGACGGTTGGCGATGTTGATCTCCGGCCCGGCAGCCGCTTGGCGCCCGCGTGAGCGGGGGCGTTGTGGTTCGCTCGCTGGTGCTTTTGCCACGGGTGCGGATGTGGCCGTTTGGGGCGTCGCGGCGGCAGCGTCGGTGGCCGGGGTGCGGGGGCGTTGGGTGAGCAGGCGGACGGCCTCGGCGGGGGAGATGCTGGCCGTGAAGGTGATGACCGTGATCCAGCCCATTGTCAGGGCGATGGTCAGCCCGGCTTTCCCCAGGGCGCGGATGCCGAGGTCCCACAAAAAAGCGCCGATGTAGCCGCCACCGTTGCCGGCCCCGACGAGGGCGTAGGGGGCTACTTGCGGCCAGATCAGGGTGGCGACGTAGTGCATCGTTGTCAGCGCGATGAAGAAGCCCAGCACGACGCCCACAAGCTGTTCCGGGTCGGGGGTGGGGAGGCGGTCGGCGAAGCGGCGCAGGACGAGCCAGAGTCCCAGGCTGCCGATGAGCAGCGGGAAGAGGTACATCCCCCAGCCGAAAAGCAGCGACAGTCCGCTGAGCCACAGGGCGGTGAGCGACCCCTGTTGCGCGGAGAGCAGGCTGAGGATGGTGAGCAACGCCAGGAAGAGGCAGAAGAGTCCCAGCAGGTAGATCTGCGTCTCGCGCGGCAGCTGAATCTGGATCAGCGGATCGCGCCGCTTGGTAGTGCGGCGGCTCCGCGAGCTGGTGCTGCGCCGACGGGTGGAGCTGCGTGATGATGAGGTGCTTCTACGTTTGGTCATGATGGATTTTCAGTCACTCCTCAGGTCAGGGCGAGGTCAATGGCCTCGCCGACGGTGCGCACCTGGTGGATTTGCAATCCTTCGGGGATGCGCAACCGCTGGCGGCCCAGACTGCGCGGGACGATGGCTTTGCGGAAGCCCAGGCGCACAGCTTCGTTGAGGCGCGCCTCCAGCTGGCTCACGGAGCGCACTTCGCCGGAGAGTCCGACCTCGCCGACGAGCGCCAGGTCGGCGCTGACGGGGCGGTCGCGGATGCTGGAGGCGAGCGCCACGGCCAGGGCCAGGTCGGCGGCGGGTTCCTGGATTTGCAGGCCGCCCACGACGTTGGCGAAGATGTCCTGTTCGCCCAGGCGCAGGCCCACGCGCCGGGTCAGCACGGCGATGATGAGCAGCAGGCGGTTGACATCCAGCCCGTTGACGGTGCGCCGGGGATTGCCGAAGCTGGTGGCGCTGCCGAGCGCCTGGATCTCGACGAGGAGGGAGCGCGTCCCTTCCATGGTGATGGCGATGGCGGAGCCGGGGACATTGACCATGCGCTCGGCCAGGAAGATTTCGGAGGGGTTGGCAACTTCGATGAGGCCCTCTTCGCGCATCTCGAAGACGCCCACCTCGGAGGTGGCGCCGAAACGGTTCTTGACGCTGCGCAGCAGGCGGTAGGCGTGGAAGGGGTCGCCTTCCATATAAAGCACGGTATCCACGATGTGCTCGAGGACTTTGGGGCCGGCGATGGCGCCGGCTTTGGTCACATGGCCGACGATGAAGACGGGGACGCCGTGGCTCTTGGCCCACCGTTGGAAGAGGGTGGCGCAGGTGCGCACCTGGCTGATGCTGCCTGCCGCCGAGGAGAGCGTCTCGGTCTGGGTGGTCTGGATCGAGTCAATAATGAGGGCGCGCGGGGTGGGGGTGAGGAGCTCGGCCTGCGCCAGGATGGCGTCGGCGTCGGTTTCGGGGAGGAGGTGCAGGGTGTCGCTCTGGATGCCGAGGCGCTGGGCGCGTAACTTGATCTGGCGCGGGGATTCCTCGCCGGAGACGTAGAGCACAGGCTGCTCCGTGCGGCCCAGCTCGGCGGCGATTTGCAGCAGCAGGGTGGACTTGCCGATGCCCGGTTCGCCACCGATGAGGACGATGGAACCGGGGACAAGTCCTCCGCCCAACACGCGGGCGAACTCTTGCTGGGCGATAGGGATGCGGTCGAGTATACCGCTATCCACCTGGCTGAGGGGTTGGGACTTGGGGCGCGCGTGAGTGATTAGGGAGCCGCTGTTCTCTTCAGGCTCCTCTAGCGTTTCGACCAGGGAGTCCCACGCGCCGCAATGCGGGCATTTGCCCATCGCGCGGGCGTAGCTCCAGCCGCATTGTTGACAGACCCATCGGGTTGATGTTTTAGCCATCTTTCTCCTCCACCCCTATTATACCAGAACATTTGTTCAGTAGATAGGGTGACGGCTTTTTTCTACACTGAAATGGGGAAAGCGCAAGCGCGGGCTGTTGAAAGGTGGCTGTATCTGCGCTATACTCATAGATGAGGGAGGTGGGTATGGGGGAATGTGAGTCGCCTCGGTTGTTGGCGGATGCGATGTTGGGCAAGCTGGCGCGCTGGTTGCGCCTGCTAGGCTACGATACGGCCTATCTCCAGGCGGACGACGCGGAGGTCGCGGCGCGGGCGCGGGCGGAGGGGCGGGTACTGCTCACGCGGGATCGCGGATTGGCGGCGCGGCGGGGCTTACGGGTGGTGTTGCTCGCGTCGCAGGATTTGACCGCGCAGCTGGTCGAGGTGGTGCGGGCGGTGGGGGAATTGCCGGAGGGGATAGCGCCCCGTTGTATGCGGTGTAATGTCCCCCTGGAACCCATCACGCCGGCGGAGGTGCAGGGTCAGGTGCCGGATTATGTCGCCGCCACCGAGTCGGCCTTTCACAGATGCCCGAAGTGTGGTAAAATAACGTGGCGTGGTTCGCATTGGACGCACATCCAGGCCGTATTACAACAAATTCGCGCGGCTGTCGGGGCAGATTCAGAGCCGCCGAGGGATGTTTGACAAAATTGCCGACCTGGATATAATGAACCGGCAGCCGACCCATGTGGGTTCGGCTCCTATTGTGTTAATGGGGAGGATCATTGTGTACGCAGTTTTGAAATCAGGTTCACATCAATATAAAGCAACAGTCGGGAGTGACTTGATTGTCGAAAAGCTCCCGTATGAGGTGGGCGCACAGGTAGAATTAGATGAGGTCTACCTGGTGGCCGATGGTGAAGAGATCGCGGTGGGGCAACCCACAGTTGCGGGCGCCAAGGTGATGGCAACCGTTGTGGAAGAATTTCGCGGTCCGAAAATTCGCATCTTCAAGTACAAGCCCAAAGAACGCTATCGCCGTCGCCAGGGCCATCGCCAGACCTACATGCGCTTGCACGTTGATGAGATTGTGAAGGGAGCGTAGGAGATGGCACGCAAGAAGGGTGGTACGAACGGGCGTGACAGTCGCGCGAAGCGGCGGGGCATCAAGAAGTTCGGGGGTGAGCAGGTCCGCAATGGCAACATTATTGTTCGCCAGGTGGGGATGCGCTTGGTCCCTGGTGTGAATGTGGGCATGGGGCGCGATTATACGCTGTATGCCCTCTCCGATGGTGTCGTCCGCTACGACATCGTGCGGGGACGCAAGCGCGTCAATGTTGACGCTATGCAGGAGGCTTAACTTATATGAAGCCAGATATTCATCCCCAATGGTATCCTGAAGCGCAGGTCGCCTGCGCCTGTGGTAATAAGTGGACGGTGGGCGCGTCAGTGCCCGAGCTCCGCACGGATGTTTGCTCCAGCTGTCATCCGTTCTTCACGGGTGAGCAACGCATCGTTGACACCGAAGGGCAAGTGGATCGCTTCATGCGCCGCCTGAAGGCGCGCGAAGAGGCCATCCGCGAGGTGGAAGAGCGTAAACAAGCGCGCATCTCTCCCGATATTCCGGTCACTGAATTGGATTTGAGCACCCGCTTCCTGAGCCTGTTACAAGAGGAAGGCTTCAATGTTGTGGGCGACATTCTAGCGCGTCTGGAAACGGGCGGCGACGAGGCCTTGACCGACATCAAAGGCTTTGGGCTGAAGGCGCTGGCCGATCTCAAGAAGACGCTGCGCGCTCGTGGGTATATCTTGCCTGGGGACGAAGAAGTTGAATCCCCGGAGACGCCACAAGCGGCGTAAGTAGCACGCAACGGGGCAGGTGTAAATCGCCTGCCCCGTTTTTGTTTTCACAGCGAAAATGTAATACAGGTTGCCAACCTGTCTTACGCTCCGGCTATTTTCTGAAGGAGGAGGCCCCCGTGTACGGAACCCCAAGTGGCGGTTGGATCGAAATCATCTGTGGCAGCATGTTCAGCGGCAAGACCGAGGAGTTGATCCGCCGGGTGCGCCGGGCGCAGATTGCGCGCCAGAACATCCAGGTCTTCAAGCCCGTAATTGACCATCGGTACAACAACCAGGCGATTGCCTCCCACAATGGCTTGCAAGAGCAGGCTATCCCCGTCAGCTGCGCAGCGGAGATTCGCCAACATCTCGATCCAGAGGCCACGGTGGTCGCCATTGATGAGGTGCAATTCTTCGATGATGAGATCGTGACGCTCTGTTCGGAACTGGCCGATGAGGGGCGGCGGGTGGTCTGCGCGGGGCTGGATATGGACTTCCGGGCGGAGCCGTTTGGCCCGATTCCCCGTCTATTGGCGATTGCTGAGCGGATTGACAAGCTGCAGGCGATTTGTGTGGTGTGTGGCGGGCCGGCCAGCCGTTCACAGCGGTTGCTCGATGGCGAACCGGCCCATTATGATGATCCTATCGTGTTGGTGGGAGCCAGCGAGGTCTACGAGGCGCGTTGTCGCGGCTGTCATCGGGTTCCCCGACAATCAGTGGAGAGCTAAGGAGGCTTGGCGATGACAAAGATGGTCTTACCAGATTCAGTCGAACGGATATTATTGGATGAGGCGACCATTCAGCAGCGGGTGGTCGCGTTGGCGGAGCAGATCACGGCGGATTATGCCGGCATTCGCAACGAGGACTTCCTGCTCATTGGTGTACTCAAAGGTTCATTCATCTTCCTTGCTGATCTGAGCCGGCGGCTGAATGTGCCGCATCGGGTTGATTTCATCGCGCTTTCCAGCTACGCGGACACAGCGGAGGCCTCCGGCGCGGTGCGGATGATCATGGACACGCGCGCCGATGTCGCGGGGCGGCACGTTTTGATCGTGGAGGATATTCTCGACACCGGATACACCATCAGCTACTTGCAGCGCGTCTTCTCGGCGCGGCAGCCCGCCTCGCTGCGCACCTGCGTCTTGCTCAGCAAGCCGGAGCGGCGCGTGGTCGAGGTGCCGGTTGATTACCTCGGCTTTGAGATCCCCGATGTCTGGGTGGTCGGCTATGGCCTCGATTTTGCGGATCGCTTCCGCACGTTACCTTATATCGCCGCGCTGAAACCCAGCGCCTACCAGTAGCCTTTGAGGAGGTGCAGTGATGTCTATGTATGATGATATAGCCAAGGTATTGATCACAGAGCAGCAGATTCAGGCGCGCGTCAGGGAGCTGGCGGCAGAGTTGAATGATCGCTACGACGATGACGCGCCGCCCCTCTTTGTCTGCATTCTCAAGGGCGCTTACATGTTCATGTCCGATCTCACCCGTCATCTCAAGTTCCGCCATGAGATCGAGTTCATGGAGGTCTCCAGCTACGGCGGCGGGACGAGGAGCAGCGGTGTGGTGCGCATCTTGCTCGATCTGGAGAGCAATATCGAAAACCGCAACGTGGTCATCGTCGAGGATATTGTGGATTCAGGGCGCACCCTGGATTACATCTTGCGTAACTTTCGCACGCGCAACCCCCTGAACTTGCGCGTAGCAACGCTCTTGAGCAAACCCAGCCGCCGTGAAATCAACGTGCCGGTGAACTATATGGGCTTTGAGGTTCCCGATGAGTTTGTGATCGGCTACGGCCTGGACTTCAAAGAGCAGTATCGCAATTTGCCCTTCATCGGCGTGCTCAAACCGGAGGTTTACGCCACCGAAGAGGCGTAGCCAGCGCTGCATCTGGCAGCTACTTTACTAACCGCAACCGTATGCCACGGTTGCGGTTAGTTTTTGATTGTCCCCGACCTTAAAAGGGGTATAATAACGGTGGCGTTGGTAGTTGAGGTAAGGGATGGATAGCCGAAAGTTAAAGATTATTGGTCTGGTGATTTGGAGCGGCGTAGGGATACTTATTGTAGGCATTGGTTTGAGCTTTCCTACTTTCTATCCCTATTTCGATTCCGTGCTGCGCACCTCAGAGCTTGCCACTGCGCCGCCCATCACGGCGGTGAATTCAGAAGCGGTGGTGGGATTGTTGCCCTTTGAGGAGGCAGGCGGCTTTGTCACGGCGACTGCCACAGCAGGCCCGCCGCCCTCGCCCACGCCAACGTCATTGCCGACCATCCCGCCTACGGTTGCGGCGCTGCCGGTGTTACCTTCGCCGACGCCGCTGCCTGAGGAGCAGGGGGCGCTGCCCACACGGGTGCGCATCCCCACCATTGATCTGGATGCTCCCGTCGTGCCGATTGGGTGGGAGCTGGTTGAGGGTCAGGCTGTCTGGCAAGTGCCCGACTGGCGCGCGGTCGGCTGGCACGATACCTCCGCGTCGCTTGGGGTATTGGGCAACACGGTGCTCAACGGCCATAATACCACCCGTGGCGAGGTCTTCCGCGATCTCTACAAGGTCGAGCCGGGGGAATTGTTGTACGTGGAGGGGGAGGATGGTGAAACCTATACCTATCGGGTCGAAAGCACCTACATCCTCCAGGAGGCCGGGCAGCCCTTGGAAGTGCGGATGCAAAACGCCCGCTACATCCAGCCGACGTTGGATGAGCGGCTGACCCTGGTGACGTGTCATCCCTATGGCAGTACCCGTTATCGCTTGATCATCATTGCCTTTCCAGAAATTGAGCCTGTGGACCTTGCACAGATAGGAGGAGAATAAACATGACGGTATCTTTGCTCCGTCGCGTACGACGCAACCATGCTTTGGAACATGCAACCATCAACTTGCTCAACCGGCGCCATCCCCAGGCGTTGTTGATTGGGATGTCGAACCCGCTGGGCTTCACTCTCTACACCGATCTCTACGCTGACGAGGTCGTCCCCGCCCTCAAAGATGCCATCCGGCAACTTGGCGCTGGCAAGAGCGCTCTGGCTTATCATTCGAATTGCGGCACCAACATGGTGGCGGCTGCGGCGCTTACCATGCTGGCGACGATGTTGGGGCTGGGCGGCAGCGATTGCTCGTTCGAGGAGCGCGTGGAGCGCGTGCCCAAGACCCTGTTGTTGAACGTGTTGGCGCTGTTGGCGGCGCGCGCTGTCGGCCCCTGGCTCCAGGCGCACCTTACGGTGGATCCGTACATCGCGGGCGTGGAGATCGCCTCGGTCTTCACCGACTATTCGGGGCGCGTCCATCGCATTCGCATCAACTTGCGGCACGCTGGATAGATGCTCCACATTTTCCACGGCGAAAACGAACTGCTCCAAGCGGAGGCCGTTACCGCGCTGTTGCGCCGGACGTTGCCCCCAGAAGCGGCTGATTTCAACACGGCGCGCTTCAAGGGCGCGGTCGCGTTCGACGAAGTGCGGCGCGCGTGTAGCACCGTCCCCTTTCTGGCCGACAAGCGCGTCGTGCTGCTCCAAGAAGCCCTGAGCAAGGCCAATGACCGTTGGGTGCAGGAGCTGCTCGAATACCTACCTCACCTTCCAGAGAGTACCCAGCTCATCTTTGTGGAACAGCGCGACCTCAAGGCGCGGCATCCCGTGTTGACCTGGGCCAAGCAGCACGGTGAGCAGGCCGCTATCGAGCACTTCAGCGTGCCCAAGGAGCGTTCGCTGCCGACATGGATCGTCCAGCGGACCCAGCACCACGGCGGACAGATTGCGCCTCAGGCGGCGAGCTCGCTGGCGCAGCATATCGGCCCGCAGCTGCGGCTGTTGGATCAGGAGATTCAGAAGTTACTCACCTATCGGGGCCTGGAAGGGACCATCACCATCGAGGATGTGCGAAGGCTGGTGCCCTACATCGAAAGCGGGGGCGTGATCTTCGATCTGGTGGACGCGCTGGGGCAACGTCGCCCCAATGTGGCCGCGCAGCAGTTACATCTGCTGTTGGATACCGGCGACCATCCGCTGGCGATCTTCGGCATGATCGTGCGGCAATTCCGCCTGTTGGTGCAGGCGCGTTGGGTGCTCGACCGTGGCGGGACGCAGGGCGCGGTCAAAGAGGCGCTCAATCAGCGCCACGACTTCGTCGTCCGTAAAATCTGCAACCAGGCCCGCTACTTCGATGCCGCGCAATTGACGCGCGCCTACCAGCTGCTGCTGGATACTGACCTGGCGATCAAGACGGGGCGGCTCGCTCCCGACGCCGCGCTCGACCTGCTGATCGCCCAGTTGACCAGCCTCTAGCTACCCCTGCGGCTGTTCCTGTCCCACCCAGAAGTGGTGCAGCAACACGCGCTCCGAAGCGCGCACCGCCACCTCCCCAATGCGTTGCTCCCCTTCCGGCAGCTGCTGGGGATGGACGTAGCAGACGTTGGGGGCAGCGCCAAAGCGTTCGCGGTAGCGTTCAATGGCCCGTCCGATCTTCAAGGACAGCGCGTTGGCGCTGCTATCGTGCCAGAGTAACCCGCTCTGCATTAGTGTACCTCTCTCGCTAAATACCAGGCGTTGAGCCTGAGGTCCTGATAGAGATCGAAAATTCCTTCGGAGCAGCGCACGCGGAAGAAATGGCGGGCGGCCTGTCCGCGTCGTTGCTCGGTCCAGGCGCGTTCCACGGCGTGGACGTGATACTCCTGCCCGCGCCAGAGGAACCGCTTGGGGAAGTAGTTGTGGCGGCGCGCCAGCAGGTTGATCGGCTCGCGGCCCTTGCGACGCGGTAAATTTCGGCTGAGACTCATGCTTCCTCCTCTCCCACAATCGTGAACTGGCGCTGCTGCGCGCGGGGCAACCAGGCCTGCGCGTCGTAATCCAGCGCGGGACGCTGCGCCCCGTAGCCGGGCAGCGCGGGCGGGGCCACCACCACAATCGAGGGCGACTGCGGCGCGCGGCGCGCCTGCTGCTCCTGGCGCACCTCCTGCCGCCGCCAGAGCGCCGCGCCCACCAACAACGTCGGCAGCATCGC
>DAOTXC010000092.1:0-4952 GCA_034435555.1 Anaerolineae bacterium | reverse complement strand
CCCACACCCACCCTGCCGCCGGGGCTGATCCTGCCCCCTGTCATCGCGGAGCTGCAAGGCTGGCCGCCGCTGCCCGCGCCCCTCTACTTCGTGCGCGAGGGGCGGCTCTGGCGCTGGCCCACGAGCGGCGGCAATCTGGAGCAGCTCGCGCCCCACGACGACGCCGAGACGCTTACCCGCTATGCCCTCACCCCCGATGAGCGCGTGCTCGTCTATCACAATACGGCGGGGCAATTGCGCCATCTCGACCTGATCACGGGCGAGCTCCACACGATCCCCACCGCCGGGCTATTGCGCCCGGAGAGCTTCGCCCTGACGCCGGATGGGCAGACCTTGCTCTATCTTGCGTGGGGCCTCACCCCCGACAGCGCCATCACCCCGCCCCTCACCGCCGCCGAGGGGACGCTCTTCGCGCTCGACCTGACCGATCCTCAGCGGCTCCAACGCCTGCTCGGTATCTGCCGCAGCGGGGAGGATGCTGGGGGGCTGCCCTGCGCAGGGCCGTGGCTCGATCCCACCGGCGCGCGCGTCGCTTACCTCGACCGCGAGGGGCTGTGGATCGCGGCGCTGGCTGCGGAGGAAGAGAGCGAGGCGCAGCTGCTGCTCCCCGCCGAAGCGCAACGCTGGCATTTCGAGGCGTGGTCGCCGGACGGAGCATGGCTGTTGCTCCGCAGCGAGGGCGCTGCCGGCGAGATGCTGCAATTAGTGGAGAGCGAAAGCGGCAACGTCACCACGCTGCCCCACACCCAATGCGGCGCGACGTGCCACGCGATGGCGCGCTGGGGCGCGGACGGCACGCTCTGGGTCGGCGTTGAGGATGTCCCCCAGGAGCGCGGGCTGCTCTACCGCGCCATCGTCCAGGCGGGCGCGCCGGTGAGCATCACCCAACAGCTCGGCAGCGCCAGCGGCGATATCGTGCGCCCCAGCGCGCTCGCGCCATTTTCCGAAATAGCTGTCACCTTCCTGCATCGGGGATGCGTCGCCTGCACCCGCCCGGAGGCCGGGCTGTATCTCTGGCGCGATGACGGCGGCGTCGTTCCCGTGGCCCTTATCCCCGCGCCACAGGGAGAGACGCTGTGGATCGCAGATGGCAGCGGCTTCCTCTACCTGGAGCATACGGGGGAAGCGCCGCACCCGGCCCTTCTCGGCCTCACGGCGACGGGCGCGCTGTGGGATGTGCGCGTCGCGCTACAAGAGACCTCCCAGCTCCAGTGGGGCAGTCCGCCCCAGCCTCCTGCGCCCTGAGTTGCCAATCGGCGAAATTTCGTCTATAGTCGTAAATATGAAGAAGAGGCCACTATTCCGTAACCGCGCTGCCTTCTGGCGACTGTGCTTGCTGCTGGCGGTGCTCGTGGGATGCACCCCGCTGCCCACAGCGCCGCGCCGCGTCACCGTCGTGGTGGATGGGGAGCGGATCACCCTGGAGACGCAGGCGGCCACCGTGCGCGAAGTCCTCACCGAGGCCAATGTCACGCTCGAAAATCTGGATTATGTCACGCCAGCGGAGGTCGCCGCGCTGCAAGAGGGCATGACCATCCAGATCACGCGCGTGGTGCAGTGGACGGAGACGATTACGGAGACGATCCCCTTTGGACGGCAGACCGTGCGCGACGCCACCATCCCGCAAGGGCAATCCCGGCTGCTCGAATCCGGGCAGGCGGGCGTCCGGGAGTATGTCTACCGCATCACCAGCGAGAACAACGTTGAGGTTGAGCGAACATTGATCCGCCAGGGGGTGAGCCAGCCGCCACAGGATGAGATTCTGCTCGTGGGGACACGCGCCCAGGTGCTCCCGACCGTCTTCACCGGCACGCTCGTCTATCTGCATAACCAGGATGCGTGGGTGATGCGAAACAGCAACAACAACCGCCGCCGCCTCACGACCGGGGGCGACCTGGACGGGCGCGTCTTCACGCTCTCGCCGGATGGCGCGCGGCTGCTCTTCACGCGCGTCGTCACCAGTGAGGAGCACATCAACGCGCTGTGGCTGATCAATACCGTGGAGGCGGATGCCGAGCCATTTCCGCTCGGTGTGAACGATGTGCTGTGGGCGGATTGGGACCCGGAGGGCGAGCGCATCGCCTGGACGACGGCGGAGGTGGTCGAGCGCGCGCCGGGCTGGCGCGGGCAGAATGATCTGCACGTCGCGGTGCTCTCCCCGCGCGACACACTCATCTCGCCGAGGCAGGTGATCGAACCGGAGGCGGGCGGCGGCTATGGCTGGTGGGGCACACGCTACGCCTGGTCGCCCGATGGGGAACGCCTCGCCTACAGCACCCCCGACGAGGTGGGCGTCATCTCTTGGGTCAGGCGGGAGCGGCAGACGCTGGCGACCTTCCCGGCCTATCGCACCTACAGCAGTTGGGCGTGGAATCCGGCGCTGACCTGGTCGGCGGATGGGCGCTTCATCGGCACGGTGCTGCACGGCCCCAATCCCCACGGCGGCGACCCCGAAGAGAGTCCCTACTTCGATCTGTGGGTGCTGGAGGCCAGCGGCGCTTATAGCGCGGCGCTCGCCTCCGAGGTGGGGATGTGGGCCACGCCGGTCTACGATCACGTCGGCGGACAGTTGACCTTCGGAAGAGCGCAGCTGCCCTATCAGAGCCAGCTCAGCGGCTACCGGCTGTGCAGCATTGACCGCGATGGCTCCAATAGCACCTGCTTCTATCCGCCAGAAGGGGAGCCGGGGCTGGAAATTCCGCTGTGGATCTGGAATCCCAACGGGCAACGCCTGGCCTTCATCCAGCGGGGCGACATCTACTTCCTGGAGCGGGCCATCGGCAACGCGGCCCCCATCACCGACGGCGGACAAATCACGGCCCTGGACTGGAAATAGCGCGCCATCTTTTTGCCCCTCCCCTGGTTACGGGTATAATCCAACCACACGCTTGCTCAAAGGAGCCACACCATGCATGTTCTGATTACCGGCGGTACAGGCTTTGTAGGCCAACATCTGCGCCGCTACCTGTTGCAAGCCACGGATTGGCGGCTGCTCAACACCACCTATCCCGACCCCGACGCGCCGCTGCTCGACCCGGAGCGCGAGGAGATGGTGGCGCTCGATTTACGGGAGGCCGAGGCCGTCCACGCGCTGCTGGCAGCGCACCGCCCCGACGCGATCATCCACCTGGCGGCGCAATCGCACGTCCCCACCTCCTACAAAGATCCGTGGGGCACGCTGGAGAACAACATTCGCGGGCAGCTGCAGCTGCTGGAAGCGTGTGTGGCGCTGGAGCTCCAGCCGCGCTTCCTCGTCATCGGTTCTGGCGAGGCGTACGGGCGCGACACGCCCGACGCTATGCCACTACGCGAAGAGCATCCGCTGCGCCCGGAGAATCCCTACAGCGTGAGCAAGGTGGCGCAGGATGTGCTGGGCTATCAGTATTTCATCAGCTATGGAATTCCGGTGGTGCGGATGCGGCCCTTCAACCATGTGGGGCCGGGGCAGTCGCCGCGTTTCGTGCTACCGGCCTTCGCCAGCCAGGTGGCGCGCATCGAGGCCGGGCAGCAGGAGCCAGTGCTGCGCGTGGGCAATCTTTCACCCGCGCGCGATTTCACCGATGTGCGCGATGTGGTGCGGGCGTACACGCTCGCGCTGCTGCACGGCGAACCGGGCGAGGCGTACAACGTCTGCTCCGGCACGGGGCGCACCATCCAATCCATCGTCAATCGGCTGCTGGAGCTGGCGCGCGTCCCCATCAGCGTGGAGATTGATCCCGACCGCTACCGGCCTGCCGATGTACCCGTGATTTTCGGCAGCGCGGAGAAGTTGCACCGGGCTACGGGCTGGCAACCGGGGATTCCCTTCGAGCAGACGGTGCAGAACGTACTTGATGAATGGAGAGAAAACGTACTAAATAATGCGTAATGCGCAAGGAGAAACTTCTGCATCCCATTACGCATCACGAATTACGCATTACGAATTAGAAACCAGGAGGAACACAATCATATGACACAACCTACCGCATTGATTACCGGCGTGACCGGGCAGGACGGCTCGTATCTGGCCGAATTTCTGTTGGAGAAGGGCTACCACGTCATCGGCATGGTGCGCCGCAGCAGCACGGTGAACTTCACCCGCATCGAGCACATCCAGGACAAGATCACGCTGGTCTCAGGAGATCTGCTCGATCAAGGCTCGCTCATCGCCACGCTGAATGAGCATCAGCCCCAGGAAATCTACAACCTGGCGGCGCAGTCGTTCGTGCCGACCTCGTGGCAGCAGCCGGTCTTCACCGGCGAAGTGACCGCGCTCGGCGTGACGCGCGTATTGGAGGCGATCCGCGCTGTGGATCCCACCATCCGCTTCTACCAGGCAAGCAGCAGCGAGATGTTCGGCAAGGTGCAGGAGGTGCCGCAGACGGAGCGGACGCCCTTCTATCCGCGCTCGCCCTACGGCGTGGCGAAGGTCTACGGCCATTGGATCACTGTGAACTACCGCGAATCCTTCGATCTCTTCGCCTGCTCCGGCATCCTGTTCAACCACGAAAGTCCGCGTCGCGGCTTGGAATTCGTCACACGGAAGATCACCTACCACGTCGCCAAGATCAAGCTGGGACTGACCGACCATGTCGCGCTGGGCAATCTCGATTCGCAGCGGGATTGGGGCTTCGCCGGCGATTACGTCCGCGCGATGTGGCTGATGCTCCAGCAGGACGCGCCCGACGATTACGTCGTGGGCACGGGCGAGACCCACTCGGTGCGGGAACTGTGCGAGGTGGCCTTCGGACACGTGGGGCTGGATTACCGGGACTACGTGCGCCAGGATCCACGCTTCATGCGCCCCGCCGAGGTGGACTTGCTCATCTCCGATCCGAGCAAGGCGCGGAAGAAGCTGGGCTGGCAGCCGGAGGTGAGCTTCAAGCAGCTGATCGAGATGATGGTGGACGCGGATATCGCGCTGTTGCAGCATCAAAATCGGTAAAGCGTAATGCGTAATGCGTAATGCGTAA
>DAOTXC010000091.1:0-6002 GCA_034435555.1 Anaerolineae bacterium | reverse complement strand
AGCGGTTCCGGCGTGTACATCGTACCCATCCAGGTGAGGGTGTCACCTGTAACGTCCACCACGCCCTCGGTCGCCGAGGCGGAGCCAGGGATGTAGGTGAGGCCGGCGGGGATGGTGTCGGTGAGCCAGTAAGTCAAGTCTTCCGGCGTGACATTGGGGTAGACAGCGATGGTGTAGGTGAGCGTCTCGCCCAGGAAGGCAAAGTCGCTGCTGGCCGTCTTGACCACGTCGTCATCGTGACGGATCACGTCCACCGGGATGGTGCCGACATTGCCCTCTTCGCCAGGCTCCGTGCCCAGCGAGAAAGCGCCATACCAACGGTCGCCTGCGACCATGTCGGGGGTGTCCCAGAAGAGTTGCAGGTCGAAGGGCTCCATCAGCGGCACGCTGTCGGGGCCTTCGATGTTCATATTGCCCGCGTCAGCGTCGGTGACGATGCCCACAGCCAGCGTGATGGCATCGGGTTGGTCAGCCGACCCCTGCCAGTTCTGCACGATGATGAGATAGTCGCCAGCGTCGGGGTTGTTGAGATTGCAGTATTCATCCCACGAGGGGGTGGTGCTGGCGCAGACTTCTTCATAAACCGTGCCAGTGTCGTAGAGCACGAAGAGGTCCACATCGGGGGCTTCGGAGGCCGTAACTTCGGCCACCAGCCGCTTAGCCCCGGCGGGGACGGTAAAGAGGTCGAAGTAGACCTGGCCTAGATCGTCGTAGGGATCGCCATTGGTGGGGTCCTGATCGAGCAGGATATCGTACAGGTCGGCCTGCACCAGCCCGAAGGTCTCGACGGTCATGGTGAGGATTTCGATGGATTGCAAGCCCTCGATCATCTGCGAACCGGCGTTGCGGCGGGTATGCACCTCGACCAGGGCCGGCAGCACACCAGAGGTGGGCACAACGGCCACTGGCAGATGGAGCTCTGGGCCACCATTATCGGGGATCAAGGTGACCATCCCGAAGAGCCACACACCATCCGGCAGACCGGTAGCATCGGCGGTGAAGGTCACCACCTGCGTCGCGCCGACGCCGACGGTAAAGGTCATGGGATCAGCAACCAGCGGGACATCGCCCGTGAAGGTGATCTCCCAAGTCACAGCCACATCGGTCGTGTTTCTGAAGGTGCGCTCCCAGGAACAGTTCTGGAGGCAGGCCGGATTCGCCAGGCTGGCGAGATTGAGCGTGGTGGGATCGCCGCCAGCGCCGGGATCGGCATCCTCGTAGTTGGCCGTGGTCTCATTCAACACCAGGCCGGCGAGCGCCGCGTTGGTCAGGTCGAGACGGCCCGCGCCGATGTCGAAGGGATCAGCGGGGGTCAGACCATCTTCCTTGACCAGATCGGGGTAGCTCGTCATCATCAGCGCCGATTGAATCTCGGCAGGCGTCCAGGTGGGGAAGAGCGCGGTCATCAGTGCGCCCGCGCCCGCGACGTGCGGGCTGGCCATTGAGGTACCGCTCATCATGCCGAAGGAATCGGCATCGCCCGCGTAGGCCGCGAAGATGTTGGTGCCGGGCGCGGCGATGTCGGGCTTGATCCAGTCAGCGTTGACGTTCGGGCCGCGAGAGCTGCTCGCCGCCATGATGTCGGCCCAGTCGGCGTTGACCACGCGGTCAATGCCGGCGTTGATGCGCGCGGTGGGATCGGTTTCTGCCTGAATCCAGTCGCGGACATCCGCACCCTCATCCAGGGAGATGAAGACCGCGGGAATGGTGGTGCCAGCCAGTCCGCCCATGACGATCGGGGGACCGCTGCTGTGGTTGAAGATGACTACAGCGATAGCACCGGCAGCCGTGGCATTGTTGACTTTATCTGCAAAGGCGCAATCGCCACGCTGGATCAGTGCAATGCTGTCGGTGAAAGAGCCGGCAGGGAAGGCCGCGCAGCCCAAGACGTTACCCGCGTCCACATCGCCGGAGTAGATGATATCGGCTTCGATGTTGACGGTGATGGCAGGGCCATCAGGGCCGTGGATGGCGGCGATGCCGGTAAGTTCCACAGGCGGCGTGCCGGGGCCAGTCACGTCAAACGTGTTGGCGAGCACGCGCCCGATGGTGGTATTGGCCACTGTGGTCAGCCAGGGCGCGTTGCCTGGCGAGCCGACGGTGCCAGCGCCAGGGCCGTTATTGCCAGCGGAGGTGGCGACGAAAACGCCGGCAGCGCGGGCGTTCAGGTAGGCTTCCGAGTCTGGGTCGCCCCAAGGGTTTGTCGGCCCGCCGCCGATGGAGTAGTTGATGACGTCCACGCCGTCGGCTACCGCGTCGTTGATGGCGGCCAGGATAGAATCGCTCTGGCAGCCAGAGCCTGTGCAAACATCGTAGGCGATGATGTTGGCATGCGGCGCCATGCCGGAAATCTGGGTGAAGGTGTAACCCTCGTACTCCACATCATAGAGCACGTTGCCAGCGGTGGTGCTGGCGGTGTGGCTCCCGTGCGAGTGATCGTCCTCGGGGTTGTTACCGGAGCTGGGGTAGCTATAGACGCCGATGAGCTTGTCGTTGCAGACCAGGGTATCGTCGTAGCTGGGGTGCGAGGGATCGCACCAGCCGGTGTAGTTGCCAGCGCCCAAGGGATTGGTGTGGGTGTAGCCATCATCACCGGTGGCCGCAAAGGAGGGGTGATCCATGTTGATGCCGGTATCAATGATACCGACCACGATGCCCTCGCCCATGGTACCGGTTAGCACGCCGGTATTTGTCCCGTCCCAGATGCCCACAGCATTGAGGAATTCGGGGGTGGTATCGGTCTGGATGTAGCGCTCGAAGTTGCGGATCACACGGCGCACGCCGGGCATTTGGGCCACCTGCGCAGCTTCCTCAGGGGTCAGCGTGGCGGCCAACCCGTTGTAGGCGTGGCGGTAGCTGTGGCGCACTTCGATCTCGCGCCCCAAGACCTGCCGGGCCTCGGTGAGGAATTGCCCCTGCTCAGAGTCCAGGTAGTTGAGGTAAGCGCGGCTGGCGGCGCTGTTGACATTCAGTCTCGCCTCACCCGTGGTTGCGGGGCTGGTCGCCCGGAGACCGGGGAGATCGCCCTCGTAAGTCGCCAGGGGTTTGGCTTCCAACTGGATGATGTAGATGGCCGGACCGGTAGCATCAGGGATTTCGTACATGACCTCGCCACGCTGTGGGGCAGCGGTCAAAACGATGTCGGTCGGGGCCACCGCCTCTAGTTGCAGGTCCTTGTCGTTGACGCGTCCCTGCGGGAGGTTGATGGGTGGATCAACGAGGGCCTGAGCCGACGTTTCCACTGCCGGCGCTTCGGCACGGTTGCTGGTGCAACCGCAACCTCATTCTCGGCCAACGCAACACTGGGACTCAGGGGAAGTGTCCCCAGCACCAGCATTGCTAACAGAACTAAATTGAACCAACGTTTACTCATGATATAGCTCCTTAACTTGTATGTAGGGTTTCCAGAATAGTGAAATACCCGGTATCCATCGCAAAGATTCTCCTAAAGCATTTGGGGATCGTCACCTCCTCTAGGAATAACGTGACGCGAACTTCCAATTCGCGGGCGAAGCCAGCGCTTCGCGTGATGTAGGATGCAATTTTGTGTGCGGGGAAGAAACAAGGGCAAGGCAACATATCCATAAAAGCAACCCTGCCTCTTTCCACGCATCTGCTTCCATCTCTGAGAGCAGTGACGTTGGCGCTGGTTCTTTTATGCATTCTAAGGGGTAGTTGGTATTCGCCTGACCCATCCTAGTGTCGCGCCCTACTTGTACCCATGATATGGCAACTTCTGGTTACAACACCCACACTTTTGATTATATGCAAATTTTATCGGATGTCAAAAGCCAAATTTTCCCTTTCTGATAGGATAAATGGAAGAAACGCCATGCGTAGCAGCTTTGTGCGGCGCTTTGACTATTACGCCGTGCAGTTCTATAATCATACCAATGGTAAAATTATCCCGTAGTTCCACCGATCTGGATAATATATTTTGTAGAACCGCTTGATAGTCAGGTCTTTGATTGAAATCATCTTGCAACCCAAGGAGGTTTTCTGTGGCTCGATGGTCTTTGTTGTCACGTAAATATCGCCCCATGTTCGTCATCCTGATGGCAGTGCTCGGTTTGTTGCTATCCTCTTGCGCCGGCACCGCCGAAATGGATATCACGGTGTATTCCGGCAACCGCTACCGCCAGGAAATTGTCATCGGGTTTCCTGCTGATATGCTACAACTTGCCGGCGGCTCTGCTGAGATCGAGCAGCTGCTTGATGAGATGGTGGCCGAAGCACAGGCCGATGGTGTCAATCTCAGCTGGCGCCAGATTAGATCGAGGGATAGCAATCTCGTCCAATATGAGATCCGCTCCGGGATGACGCGCATGACCGATGCTGATACGCAGGGTTTCAGCTGGACTGAAGCAACCCATAACAATCGCCGCGCTTACGAGTTTAAATTCTTTGATTATATAGGTAGTGAATTCCAAAACTTTACCCTCACTTTACATGCCGGCAAAATTCTCGATACCAATGGCACGCAGCTCGACTCCCGCACCGTGCAGTGGGTCAACCCTACTGGCACGCCCTACGCCGTTGTGCAGCCCAAAAGCACTGTCAAATGGATACCGCTCGTGGGCGCCATTCTGTTGCTGCTTGCAACGGTGGGAATTGTGGCGCTGCTCCTGTTGACCGGGCGGCTCAAGACTTGGGGGGCGGCGGGCTTCTCATCCGGCAAGTGGTGGGTCCAGGCGATGAAGTTGAACAATGAGCGCACCCGCGTTGAAAAGGACAAGGGCAAACTGATCTCGGAATTGGGCAAGAAGGCATGGGCCGCGCGCGTCGCACATCCCAGCTACAGTGAGCTCTACGAGCGGCTGGAGGCATTGGAGCAACAGCGTGCAGTCCTGAGTGAGACCGCTCAAGCCATCGAGTTGCAATTGCAGCAGGTGCGACAGACGCGCACCCAGACCGAATCAGAATATAAGGCGCGCATCAATGAAGTGCAGGATGAACGCAAGGCCGTCTCCACGCGCCTGAACCAGGTTCGGACGGATAAGGCCGCCCAAGAGCGGCGCGCCAGCAAGGTGCAGGCGGATCAACAAAAGGCTCAGGCCGAGATTCAATCGCTTCAGAATCGGTTGGCCCAGGTTCAGGCCTCGGCAGCGCCGGATAGAGAAACCCAGGCCGCCTCCCTATCCAATGCCATCGCCGCCCTTGAGCAATCCCTGGCGCAGTTGGTCAATGAGATGCCGCACCTGCAATCAGAAATCGCGCGGTTAACGGCAGAGGAGCAGCCCCTGGTCAATGAAGTCAACCGCCTGGAGCAACAGCTTGCCCAGATGCAAGGCGAACAGCGCGAGGCGCTCGCGCCGTTGGATCAGCAGATCGCGGGCCTCCAGAATGAGCTGCGCACACACACCGAGCAAGCGGCGGCGCTGACCCAGCAGATGCCCCCCTTGATAGAGGCTCTGGGGCCGCAGGTCGAACACGCGCGCCCGGAGTCCGCCGCATTAGCTGAGATGTATGATCAACTGGATAAGACCTCCCAAGAGCTGACCCAGCTCTCTCAACAACATGACCTCATGAAGGCGCGTTTGGGGGCCTCTGATACCGGCGCGGTCAGAAATTTCTATCTCGTCATTGGCGCTTTGGGCCTGGCCTTGATTCTGATTGTGATTTTGCTGATCATTGCCTTGATATAGCTCGAAAGGTGGTAGTAGTTGTGGGTGATGGGGTAGCTAGCTTCCTCATCACCCATTTTCATTGCCACTTACCATATTTGGAGGAGACACCGGTGCTGGCGCACACCATCCAGCACAAAAAAGCAGGACAGGTTGGCAACCTGTCTTACACCTAGCATTTTTGGAGGAGTCATCATGTTCCTTCGGTGCACCACCGAGGATGAAAATGTAGGACAGGTTGCCAACCTGTCTTACGCTCAGGCTATTTTCTAGGGAGATTATGGCTGTTCAATTTCGTCGTTACAATCCTGCTCATGATTACCAAAATGTAAATGAATTCCTCATCACTCACCACCAGCCCGGCAATCTGGATGGCAA
>DAOTXC010000090.1:0-7409 GCA_034435555.1 Anaerolineae bacterium | reverse complement strand
GCCCAAATGGCATTGCTGGGCAGGTTATTACAAATGTAACCGAGTGCGATTTCATTGTGCTGGCCTTCAATTTCCACGCCTTCCTCGTGCGCTACCTCGAATTGCTGGAAACCGGCGTCTTCTTTTACGAGGCGGAGACCTACGGGTATGTCATTCCGCAGAATTTGGAAACGCTCCACATCGGCGCAGTGCGCCAGGATGATTTCTACCGGCGGTTGTTTCCGCTGACGGAGTAAGACCCGATGTCTCGATTGCGCTTATTGCCAATTATGATGAGTCTGTTGCTGCTGAGCGCGTGCCGGGCGGAACCAACCACCCCCGCGACCTGCCCGCCGCCGCCGGACGTGACCTTCCCCGTTGCCATCAGCCTCACCACATCCTTACCGATGCCGCTGGGCCAATTCCTGGGCCGCACGCGCGCGCAGAATGAGACGCTGCTCACGCCGCAATCGGAGCAGGTGTTGACTGGCTGGGTGACGTACGCGCCGGGCTTCAGCCTGCGCTACCGGGGCGGGCGGGCCGTGGCGCTCAAGGCCACGCTCTCTACGGGTGTGCTGTGGCGAGAAATGGCTGCGCACGTCGGCTTGCAACCCGCCACCGCACCGGCCTGTGAGGGTACACTCTGCCGCTGGGAGCTGGGCGAGCTCTGTTATGATACGCTGCCCCTCGCCGCGACCTGGGATAGCGCCGCCGGCGAGTTACACGTCTGGCAAGCGCAACGTAGGATAAACGGCTGGCTGCTCGCGGGCGGTGTGCTGGTGATACTCGCGCTCGGCGGGTTGTGGTGGCGAAGGCGCGGTCTTTGAGCGCTTCTTCATCCTGCTGCGCGAATTCCTAACCGATATCTCGGAGAGCACATGAAAGACTGGCAAACGTTACTGGGTGCCGAATGGGAGGATGTGGACGCCGACTTCGGCCCACAGACGCAGGCCGTGGTCAGCGCGCTGGAGGTGCTGGGCGAAACCGCGTGGTGACAGTCTCCTCGTGGAAGGCCGCCCTTGCGCCGCTCCAAACGAGGAACGATCCGCGCTACGGCCCGAACAGCCACCTCCTGGCCCCCTCGCTGGCCTGCATCCAGATCATCGAATCGAGCGCCTACGGCCCGCTATGGCAGCGCGCCCGCGAGGACGCCTTCGACTATTACAGCGTCAGGCCCTACCTCCCCCCAGCCCTTCCGGAAGCCGCCAGGGATTTCCTCGACGAATACGTCTACGAATTCGTCTCCTTTCTGCTGGCGGAAATTATCGGCGCGGGGCAGATTGAAACAACCTACTTCCGCGAGATGCTGGCCTGGTTTCACGCCGGATATTTCCCCTGCGGCTGGGAAGGCGCGTGGCCGAAAGGTCAGCGGCGCGTGTACTAAATAACTTCGCTGCCGTCACATCCCCCCTCAGCGATAGTGTTGCTCCACGTAATCCTTCGATTCCTTGAGGCCCCATCCCGTGGCCTCGCGCACCCGCTTGACCGCCTCGATCTTCTGATTGCGCGCCATCAGCTGGCGGATTTCGGCATTGACCTCCGGCGTCAGTCCTGTGGCGGGGATGAAATCGGGGGCCAAGGTGGGCAGTGGGGGGACGTTCTGCGGATCGCGCTCGATAGCGTCCACGTAATCCTTCGATTCCTTCAGGCCCCACCCCGTCACCTCGCGCACCCGCTTGACCGCCTCGATCTGCTGGCGGGCAGCGAGCAACGCCATGACCTCAGCGACGAGATCGGTTGGGGCAGCAGCGGCAGGGGGCCGATATGTTGTGCGCTCCATACCCGCAGCATCACGGCGGCGCATCCACACCAGCAGGAAAATGCCCGCCGCCAACACCGCAACAACAACGACAATAACCATCAAAATGACGAGTGGGGCATACATGCAAAACGCCTCCTTTTTGGGCCGAGTAGTTACATGATACCTCAATTTGACGCCATTGCCACAAAGACCACGCCGCGATCTATGCGCCCTCTGAACACGCCGGTCAACTTCCCGCGCTTTTGTGGTATAATTCTCTAGTAAATACTGTGGCTAGGTCACGCACGGATTGTGAAGGATCAAAGCCTCGCTGGTGAGGCAGCAGGAGGTTGCATGAAAAGGCAAAATAATAACACGTTCGTCTATATCATTCTCATCACCGCACTGGTCTTCCTCGTCTACAGCTACATCGGCGGGGGAACGGTGGGGACTGAAATTTCGCTACAACAACTAGCTAACGAGATCAAGGCCGGGGAAGTAGCCACCATCGAAGTACTAGGTGACAACATACAAGTGACCTATACCGATGATGAAATCGGGTTGTCGCGCAAAGAGCCGGCGTCCACGCTGATCGAACAACTGATGGTCTTTGGCGTTACCCTGGAGGACTTAAACCGCGTTGACGTGATCGTCACCAAGCCCACCGATTGGCCCGCCTTCTTCAGCATTGGCGGGACACTCTTGGGCATTGTCGCGCTGGGCGTGGTGGGCTATTTCCTGCTTCGCCAATTTCAGGGGGTCAACAATCAGGCGCTCTCCTTCAGCAAGAGCCGCGCGCGCATGTTCAGCGGGGATCGTCCCTCCATCACCTTTGAGGACGTGGCCGGTGTGGAAGAGGCCAAAGAGGAGCTCAAGGAGGTCGTCGAGTTCCTCAAGGAGCCGCAGAAGTTCATCAGCCTGGGCGCGCGGATTCCCAAGGGCGTGCTGCTTGTCGGCGCGCCGGGCACCGGCAAGACGTTGATGGCGAAGGCCGTCGCCGGCGAGGCGGGCGTACCCTTCTTCAGCATCTCCGGCTCGGAGTTCGTGGAGATGTTCGTCGGCGTGGGGGCCAGCCGCGTGCGCGATCTCTTCGATCAGGCCAAGCGGCATAGCCCCTGTATCGTTTTTGTGGATGAGATTGACGCGGTGGGGCGTTACCGTGGCGCGGGCCTGGGCGGCTCGCACGACGAGCGCGAGCAGACGCTCAACCAGATTCTCGTCGAAATGGACGGCTTCGACACCGACACCAACGTCATCATCATGGCGGCCACCAACCGCCCCGATATTCTCGACCCCGCGCTGCTCCGTCCGGGACGCTTCGACCGCCGGGTCGTGCTCGATCATCCCGACATCCGGGGCCGCGAGGCGATCTTCCGCGTGCATACGCGGGGCAAGCCCCTCGCCAGCGACGTGAATCTACAGACATTGGCCCAATCCACACCCGGCTTTGTGGGGGCCGATATCGAAAATACCGTGAACGAGGCCGCGATCCTGGCAGCGCGCCGGGGCAAGAAGCGCATCTACATGGCCGATTTCCAGGAGGCTGTCGAGCGCGTCATCGCCGGGCCGGAACGCCGCAGCCGCATCATCTCCGATGAGGAGCGGCGCGTCTTCGCCTATCACGAGGCCGGGCACGCAGTCGTCGCCCATGTCCTGCCCAAGTGCGATCCGGTGCGCAAGGTCTCCATCGTCGCGCGCGGGATGGCGGGCGGGTACACCATCACCTTACCGGAAAAGGATCGTTATGTGATCCTGAGCAGCAAGCTGAAAGATGATATGGCCTACGGGCTGGGCGGGCGCGCAGCAGAGATGCTCGTCTTTGAGGAGGCCAGCACCGGCGCCTCCAACGATCTCGAGCAGGTCACGAAGATGGCGCGCTCGATGGTGATGCGTTACGGCATGAGCGAGGAGCTGGGGCCACTGGTCTACGGCAAGAAGGAAGAGCTTGTCTTCTTGGGGCGCGAAATCGGCGAGCAGCGCGACTACAGCGAGGCGATGGCGCAGAAGATTGACAATGAAATCCAGCGTTTAGCCACCGAGGCTTATGCACGCGCGCTCCAGGTCTTGCGAGAGCACCGCGAGGAGCTCGACGACATTGTCCAACATCTGTTGGAACACGAAACACTTTCGGCCCAAGAGTTCGTCGCCGTCTTTGAGGGACGCCCCCTACCCCAGCGACCCACGCCTCCCCCTCAGAAGAAACCCAGCGAGCCGAACAACGCGCCGCAGACCAATCCGGCAGCGGTGGCTGCATAATCTCAGGCGTTGGCGTTATACTTGCAGATTCGAGTGGCTGTGCTATAATCCAAATCCGTGGAGAGGTAGCATAGTCCGGCCTAATGCGCGCGCCTGGAGAGCGCGTGAGCCGCAAGGCTCCGCGGGTTCGAATCCCGCCCTCTCCGCCATAATGAACGGGGTTCCTCTGAGGAACCCCCTTTATGTTTGTTTGATATCACTCCCGGGCACAGACTCGCTGGATGAAGTCCCAGGTGATGTCCGCCGCCAACTCCCATTCCTGATCGAGCACCACACAGTGGGTCGAATGCTCCAACCAATAGAACGCCTTCGGCTCGACCGAGGCAGCCCGGTAGAAACGCTCGACCGCATCCAGGGCAATCGTATCATCCAGCCGCCCTTGTACGATGAGTAAAGGTTGGCGCACCAACGGCAAGCGCGTCCGCAGCGCCGCCTGGAAGCGCAATAGCTGGATCACAGCGCGCAGCGGATAGACGGTATAGCCCTGCCAATAGGCGTCTGTGTGCGTCGGCGCGTAAGGCCCTTTGCGCCGAAAAGGAATCCACCAGCTACCCCAGCGCACCAGCAGCTGCTCGCGGCGGGAAGAGGCCACGCCCAGCGCCGGCGCATAGGTCAGCACCCCGGCCACCTCCGGCTGTTGGGTCGCCAGGTAGAGCGCCAACGCCCCGCCCATGGACTCGCCGCCAACAAAGACACGCGAACAGCGGGCGCGCAACGCCTGATACGCACGGGTCAACGCCGCCAGCCAATCCGTCCACCGGCAACGATTCATCTCGTGCGGGGAGGTTCCATGTCCGGGCAACAGCGGCGCAGCTACTGTGCAGCCGTGCGCGTGCAGAAACTCCGCCAGCAACCGCATCTCCGTCGTCGTCGCGGTGAAGCCATGCGAGAGCAAGACCCCTGTAGGGCCGCCCGCCAACTCAAAACTCGCGCCATCCAGATGCGGATTTTGTAGCCATTGTGCCACCATGCTCATCACCTCCAATAACCTGGTCAGGGTGAGTATAATGCAGCAGAAGAGGGTGTCAATCCGTAATTTGTGCCTCACCATAACCATGCTACACTGAGCGCCGAGGACGAAGTAACAGGAGAAATACGAGGACAACCCACATGAACGAGGAATTCCGTTATCCACGCCGCCAGCCTATCCGCCGGGCGTTGCGCTTTGTGATCCGCACGCTTTTCAATATCATCACCGACCTGGAGATCATCGGCAGCAAGAATCTGCCTCCCAGCGGGCCGCTGCTGCTCGTCGCCAATCACTTCAGCTACATTGATCCGGTGCTGATGATTCGCACCTCGCCGTGGCCCGTCGAGTTCGTGGGCGGCTTCCAGCTGCCCAACGCCCCCATCACCGTGCGCTTGATTCCCCGCCTTTGGGGCTACTATCCCGTCTTCCGGGGAACCGGCTCCCGCTACGCACTCCAGGCGGCGCAAGCGGTCCTCAGCCAGAACGGGGTGCTGGGCATCTATCCTGAGGGCGGCAGTTGGGCGACCGTCTTGCGTCCCGCCCGCCCCGGCGCGGCCTTCATCGCCACGCAGACGGGCGCACGCCTGCTGCCCATGGGCTTCGACGGCCTCACCGAGGTCTTCCCCAACCTGCGCAAGGGGCGGCGCGCCAAAGTGACGGCGCGCATCGGCAAGCCCTTCGGCCCCTTCCACGCGGAGGGGCGCGGACGTCGCCGCCGCAAACAGCTGGACGAGATCGGCCACGAGATCATGCGCCACATCGCGGAGCTGCTTCCGCCGGAGCGACAGGGCCACTACTCGCTCGATCCCGCCATCCGCGCCGCCGCCAAGGGGACAGAGATCTATCCCTGGGACACGCTGACTGAAGGACAAGGATAATAGCAACACACAGGAGCAAACTCATGCAATATCGCACTTTCGGAAAACTGGATTGGCAACCCTCTGCATTGGGCTTCGGCGCGATGCGCCTGCCCACGCTCAACAACGATGCGGAGCAGATTGATGAACCGCTGGCTATGGAGATGATCCGCTACGCCATTGACCAGGGTGTGAACTATGTGGATACGGCGTGGCCCTATCACAAGGGCGCGAGCGAACCGTTTCTGGCAAAGGTCCTGGCCGATGGCTATCGTGAGCGGGTCAAACTGGCAACGAAGATGCCCTCGTGGCTCATCGAGAGCGCAGCTGACTTCGACAAGTATCTCGACCAGCAGCTAGAGCGACTGCAAACGGACACCATTGACTTCTACCTGCTCCACGCGCTGCGCAAGGATTGGTGGGAGAAGCTCCGCGATCTGGGCGTGGGCGCTTGGGCCGAGCGCGCTATCGCCGACGGGCGCATCGGGCATCTGGGCTTCTCATTCCACGATGAGTTGGCGGTCTTCAAGCAGATTATAGACGAGTATGATGGCTTCACCTTCTGCCAGATTCAGTACAACTTCATGGATGTGGATTATCAGGCCGGCATGAAGGGCCTGCACTACGCCGCCGAGCGCGGATTGGCCGTCGTCATCATGGAGCCGTTGCGCGGCGGGCGACTGGCGAAGAATCCGCCGCCCGCACCGATCGCCGCGCTGTGGGCGCAGGCCCCCATCCAGCGCACCCCGGCAGACTGGGCGCTGCAATGGTTGTGGAACCAGCCGGAAGTCTCGCTCGTGCTCAGCGGCATGAGCACGCTCCAGCATGTGGAAGAGAACCTCGCCAGCGCCGACCGTTCCGGCGTGGACAGCCTCACCGCCGAGGAACTGGCGCTTGTGGACAAGGCGCGCGCGGCGTACCAATCCCTCACGCCCATCCCCTGCACCGCCTGCGAGTATTGCCTGCCCTGCCCGCAGGAGGTCTCCATCCCGCGCATCTTCGAGATCTACAACGAAGCCTTCATGTACGAAGATCAGCAAACGGCCCGCCGGTTCTACGAATGGCTCAAGGCCGAGCATCGCGCCGATGCGTGTGTGGCCTGCCATCAGTGCGAGGAGAAATGCCCCCAGACCATCGAAATCGTGGCGTGGCTGGAAAAGGCGCACGCGCTATTGGGGTAAGAGGGCCGATGACAGAGCGAATCTAGGTCTTCAACGGCAATCACAACCATTTCCCCAGCGGGGTCTTCAGCACGCGCGCACAGGCCGAGGCCTGGATTGCGGAGCACGGGCTGAGCGGCACATTGACCGCCTATCCGATAGACAGGGGCAGCTACCAATGGGCCATCGCGCAGGGCCACTTTACGCCGCGCAAGCCGCATCATGCTACGCCGGACTTCATCGCTAACTTCAGCTCGGCGCATCAGGAACACTATCACTACTACAAAGGGCTGAGCGGTGAAGCGGCAACAGCGCTGGCAGCAGCGGAGGCTGTGGCGGAGCAGAACGAGGATGCACTTCTCAACCGCTATCCCCGAAGACCCGAGACGCCGTGAACGAACGTCCCAGTTGACGCGCCACACATCCAACAACCGCCGCCCACGAGA
>DAOTXC010000089.1:0-54757 GCA_034435555.1 Anaerolineae bacterium | reverse complement strand
AAGCATTTTCGTGCTGGATGGCGTGCACCAGCACCGCCGTCTCCCTAGAAAATAGCCTGAGCGTAAGACAGGTTGGCAACCTGTCCTACATTTTCATCCTCGGTGGTGTACCGGAGGAACATGATGACTCCTCTGAAAGATGTAAAAATCGGCAAATCTAAAAATCGGTATCCGTGTACACGTTCACACGTTCATACGTTCGCTAGGACTGCGCGCATGGCTTCCAGCGCCTGATCAATGGCCTCGCTGTCAATCCAGTAGTGGGTGACGGCGCGGAAGCTGTGGGCATCGCGGGCCAGCACGCGGACGCCGTGGGCGGCGAGGCGCTCCTGCACCTGGGGCGCGGTGAGTGGGACCTCGTCTTTCAGCGCGAAGTAGACCATGTTGGTGTGGACGGGGTAGACCTCCAGGCCGGGGATGGCGGCCAGCCCCTCGGCGAGGCACTGGGCGCAGGCGTGGTCGTCGGCCAGCCGGTCGGTCATCTCCTCCAGAGCGACGATGCCCGCGGCGGCGAGCACGCCGGCCTGGCGCATCGCGCCGCCGAGGATTTTGCGCGCGCGGCGCGCCTCGGCGATGAAGTCCGCATCGCCGCAGAGGACGGAGCCGACGGGGGCGCACAGCCCTTTGGAGAGGCAGAAGGTGACGGAATCGATCCCTGCGACGAGTTCTCGGATGTCGGTTTCGAGGGCCGCGGCGGCGTTGAAGATGCGCGCACCATCAAGGTGGGTCTTGAGTCCATGCTGGCGCGCCAGCGCGACGACCTCGGCGGTGTAGGTAGCGGTGAGTACGACGCCGTGGCAGTTGTTGTGGGTGTTTTCCAGACAGATGAGCCGCGTGCGGGGGAAGTGGAGGTTGTGTCCCCGGATCGCGCCCTCGATATCGGCGAGCCGAAGCGTGCCATCCTCTTGATTGGGGAGGATGTGGGGGACGATGCCGCCCAACGCGGCCATCCCGCCCTGCTCGTAGACGAAGGTGTGGGCCTTATCGCCCAGGATGATCTCGTCGCCGCGTCCGCAGTGGGCCAGCAGAGCGGCGAGGTTGCCCATTGTCCCGCTGGCGACGAAAAGGCCGGCCTCTTTGCCCAACCGGTCGGCGGCCAGCGCCTCGAGGCGGTTGACGGTGGGGTCTTCTCCGTAGACATCGTCGCCCACCTTGGCCAGGGCCATCGCCTTCCACATCGCGGGCGTGGGATGGGTGACAGTATCGCTGCGCAAATCAACTATCTTCACGTTTTTCGCTCCTGATGTAAGTTTCCCGCCATTATAATCCGGTTGTGGCGTGGGGCAATGGCCGCACCATGGCGTCAGTCCCCAAAGCTGGTGCCGACCAGACGGGCGCTCTGGATCCAGGGATGCTTCTTGGGGACGATTTTGCGGTTGCCGGCGACATCTTTCAAGGGGAGGGGGACGCATTGTTCCCCGCGCACGGCGACCATCACGCCGTAATGTTCCTGGTCAATCAGCTCGGCGCAGGTGGTCCCCAGCCGCGTCGCCAGGAGGCGATCTGCCGGGGTGGGGCCGCCGCCGCGTTGTAGATGGCCGAGCGAGGTGACGCGCGTCTCCAGCCCGGTGATCTCCTCGAGCTGGCGGGCCAGGCGGATGCTGGCGCTTTCTTCGAAATTGGCGGTCAGTTCAGCGGCCTTTTTGTCCTTTCCTTTCTTCCTGGCTTTACGGGCTTTGGCCTGCGCCTTGGCCTCTTCTTTCGAGATGGCGCCTTCGGAGAGGGCGATGATGCTGAAGCGTTTGCCGGTATGGCTGCGATGCAAGACTGCATCGGCAACGCGATCAATCTTGTACGGGATTTCGGGGATGAGGATGACGTCAGCGCCGCCGGCGACGCCCGCCCCCAGCGCCAGCCAGCCGGCGTTGTGCCCCATGATCTCCACGACGATGATGCGGTGGTGGCTCTCTGCGGTGCTGTGCAGGCGGTCAATCGCCTCCGCCGCGATACTCATGGCGGTGTCGAAGCCGAAGGTGACATCGGTGCCCCAGACGTCGTTGTCAATGGTCTTGGGCAGGGTGATGACGTTGAGGCCCTCTTTCATCAGGTGTAAAGCGTTCTTCTGCGTTCCGCCGCCGCCCAGGCAGACGAGGCAATCGAGGTGCTGCTTGTGGTAATTGGCTACGGCGATGGCGGTCATATCCATGTAGCCCAGTTCGCCGGCGGGCATCCGATAGGGTTTGTCGCGGCTGGTGCCGAGGATCGTTCCGCCCAGGGTGAGGATGCCGGAGAGCGCCGCCGAATCGAGCCGGCGGAAGCGGTTTTCCACCAACCCGTGGAAGCCATCCAGGTAGCCGATGACCTGCATATCGAGCGAGTTGGCGGCTTTGCCGACAGCGCGGATGGCAGCGTTGAGGCCGGGGCAGTCGCCGCCAGAGGTGAGGATACCGATAACTTTCTTGACCATGATAACCTCCTGGTGTAAGTAAGCGAATCAGCGAGTGGTTGAATGATACAGGTTTTTGTGGAAAATACAAAACAGCCCCCGGATAAGCCGGAGGCTGTGGGGTGATGCCGAAGGTGGGAGTCGAACCCACATGAGGGTAAACCTCACTGCGCCCTGAACGCAGCGCGTCTGCCAATTCCGCCACTTCGGCAACGAGGGTGATTTTACCGTAACTCCCGATTTTGTCAAGCCGGGTATAATAGGGATGGTGAGCGCTATTTTAGCCACGAATTAACACTAATCCTCACCAAGATAGGGATAAAATTAGAGTCAATTCGTGAAATTCGTGGCAAATTTGGAGGAAATTATGCCGACTTTGTTTGACGATCTTCTGACGGGCCTTCGGCTCATCGGGTTGCACAACCTGGATAATGTTGCGCGTTATCCGTTCCGCAAGGCGTGGGCCGAGGCGCGCTGGGATGAGCCGGGGCGTCCGCGTCGCGGGCTGGCGCGCTGGCGGGCTTTCCGTCCCGGTGAGGACACCTTCGTGCCGCAGTGGCCCTCTCGGTGGCAGCGGCCCGGCGCGGTGACGGCGGCGCAGCCGCATCCGCGTGGGTTGACGTTATCCACGGCACACGGGACGCTGGCATTGACGCTCTGGGCGGCGGATTTGGCGCAGGTGCGCTATCTGCCCCGGCACGGCGAGGCGAGGCCGCCGGTTCCCTACGCCATCGCCAAGCCGCTGGAGGCGTGGGCCACGCCCCCCTTCGAGGTGGTGGAGACGCCCCAGGCGTACTTCCTCTGCACCCCGGCGCTGATTGTCGGCGTGCTGCGGGAGAGCGCGGCGGTCTTCTTCGCCGATGCGACAGGGGCGCTGCTCCGCGCCGATGTGGATATGGGCTGGGGCGCGACAGGCGCGCTCCGTCACCGCACGGCGCTCGCCGCCGGCGAGTATCTCTACGGCCTGGGCGAGAAGGCCACGCCCGCGAATCGGCGGGGACGGCAGCACATCCTGTGGAACACCGACCCGGCAGGGTACGCGCCGGGCGATGAGCCGATCAACCTCAACATCCCGGTCTACGTGGGGCGGCACGCAGCGGGTGATTATCTCGTCTTCTACGAAAACCCCACCTACGGCGTCTTCGATCTGGGGGCGACCCTGCCCGAGCTCGCCGACCATCGCTTCCAGGGAGGGGAACTGCGCTACTACTTCGGCGTGGGTGAGGTTCCCGCTCTGCTGGAGCGCTATACCGAGCTCACCGGGCGGCATCGCTTGCAGCCGTTGTGGATGTTGGGCTATCAGCAATCGCGGTGGTCGTATGATACGGAGGCGCGCGTGCGCAAACTGGCGGACGACTTCGCCGCGCACGAGGTCCCCTGTGATGCGATCCACCTGGACATTGATTACCTGGATGGTTTCCGCAACTTCACCTGGGATCGCGAGCGCTTCCCCAACTTCCCCGGCATGGTGGCGGATTTGCGCGCGCAGGGCATCAAGATCGTCTCGATTGTGGATGCAGGGGTGAAGCAGGACCCCGCGTACCCGGCCTACCGCACCGGACTGGCCGGGCGGCATTTCTGCACCCTGCCCAACGGTGAGGTCTTCCACGCGCCGGTATGGCCGGGCATGTGTGGCTTCCCCGATTTCACCTCCGCCCCGGCGCGGGCGTGGTGGGGGGAGCAGTACCGCCCTCTGATAGAGGCGGGCGTGGCGGGCTTCTGGAACGATATGAATGAGCCGTTGGCTTTCAGTGCCCAGGGGCCGCTCTCGCTGCCGACGACGTTGCAGCACACGCTGGAGAGGCGCGGCGGCGATCACCGCGAGGCGCACAACCTCTATGGGATGCTGATGGCGCGGGCCTCGACGGAGGGCGTGCAGCGGTTGTCGCCCGATAAGCGCCCCGTGGTCATCACGCGGGCGGGATGGGCCGGGGTGCAGCGTCACGCCACCTCGTGGACGGGCGATAACGAGAGCACCTGGGGATCGCTGCGGGTCACGGTTCCGGTCATGTTGGGGCTGGGCCTCTCCGGGCTGGGCTTCTCCGGCCCGGACGTGGGGGGCTTCGCGGGCGAGGCCGATGGGGAGCTCTTCACTCGCTGGGCACAGTTGGGGGCCTTCATGCCCTTTTTCCGCGCGCACACCATGGCGGGAACCCCGGATCAGGAGCCGTGGTCTTATGGGGAGCCGTTCCTCAGCATCGTGCGGCGCTTCATTCAGCTGCGCTATGAGCTCTTGCCCTACCTCTACACGGCGCTGTGGCAGATGACAACGCGGGGCTGGCCGATGGTGCGTCCGGTGTGGTGGGGCGCGCCCTATGACCCGGCGCTGCTGGCGGTGGACGATGCCTTCCTCTGTGGCGATGCGCTCCTGGTCGCGCCGGTGGGCGAGCCGGGGGCGACGCAGCGGGACGTGCGGCTGCCCGGCGGCAACTGGTACGACTTCTGGACGAATCGCCGCCGGGAGGGTGAGGCGGCCTTCGTGCAGGTGGCCCCGCTGGAGACGTTGCCGCTCTTCGTGCGGGCGGGGACGGTGCTGCCGCTGGGCGAGTTCGGCCCCAGCGTGGAGCAGCGCGTGGACAAGTTCCTGCGCCTGAATCTCTATCCGCTGGCGGCGGATGGCGCGGCGGTCTCCTGGCTGTACGAGGACGCGGGCGAGGGGCTGGCTTATCAGGATGGCGAGCAGCGCGTGAGCCGCTTTGTGATGACGCGCGAGGGGCAGCGGTTGACGGTGACGTGGGAGCGCGAGGGCGCTTACGTCCCGCCCTACGAGCACATCGCGCTGACCTTGTTGGGGCTGCCGCGCCTGCCGGAGGCGGTGCTCGCCGATGGGGAGGCCTATCGCGTGCTCATGGCCGATGCGGTGCAGCACACCGCGGTGATTGCTGTCCCGCCCTTCGAGCGGTTGGAGATTATGCTGTAGCGGTGGCGTAAACGCGGGCGAACGCCGGGCAAGTCCCGGCGTCCGCCGTTATGTGCCGCGTGTAACTACTCACCCTGGCTCCGAGGGGATCGTCAGATCCCCGTCAAGTCAAAATTATCTAGGACTACAATGTATGGCAGCCTGGAATTTGCTTGTGCCTCCACGCCGGATCGCCAGATCCGGCTAGAGCCTGAGTAGATACTGCCGCGTTTTACTTCACGATGGGAATGTAGATGTACAGCTGCGAGTTCTCCGCATCGTTGGGATCGAAGCTCTCATCGTAATACTCGAAGTCGGGGCTGTCGCCGCGCCGGTAGCCGGACGCGGGCAGCCATTCTTCGAAGGCGTAGCGGTAGGCCTCGCCGATGGTGGCGAGTTTGCAGGGGAAGACGGCGTAGGTCTGCTCCGGCACATCCCACCGCTCCATGCCTTCGGGGATCTCGCGGATCTCTTCGACTTCCATGCAGGCCAGATACTCGAAGACGCCATCGCTTTCCATATCGCGGCAGATGCCGTAGGCGGCCCCGATGCCGGTTGCCGCCGCGACGATTTCCTCGACGCGGGCGTTGGCGGTGCCCCACATCGCGGCGATCTCGCTGTTCTCGTTCTTGCCCCGGTACTTGAGGCCGATGGCGCTGAAAGCGGGTTTGGTCACAATCATTGGTTGCATCTTAGTTTTCTCCTTATCCACATCGCGCTCGCGGTACTCTTGATCGTAATAGAGGGCGAGGCAGGGATGGGCGGCGTCGGTTTCCGCGCCGTGCGCGCGCAGGTGGGCGCAGAGCCGCTCGAAATCAGGTTGCGCAACCTTGTCTATATAGTATACACCCTCCCGTAAGGGGAGAGTCAAGGGGCAATCGTGCATTTGCCTGCGCGACGAAGCGCTTTATAATCCAATTCCTTGAAACTTACTTGAGGTGTTTTGCCCTATGTGTTAACATGAGTGTCACAACTCTGCTCAAGAGTTTAGGGTAGAATAAGAACGAGCAGAGACCCGCCCCGGCCCGTACACGCACCTGGAAGGGCTGGAGCATCTGGACAAGGTCATCAACATCACCCAAGACCCCATCGGGCGCACGCCGCGCTCGAATCCGGCCACCTATATCGGCGTCTTCGATGAGATCCGCCGGGTGTTCGCCGCCACACCGGAGGCGAAAATGCGCGGCTATGGCATCGGGCGGTTCAGCTTCAACGCGAAGGGCGGGCGCTGAGAGGCGTGCAAGGGACACGGGCAGAAGCGCATCGAGATGCACTTTCTGGCCGATGTGTGGGTGACGTGCAAGGAGTGTCACGGGATGCGTTACAATCGCGAGACCTTGCAGATCCGCTACAAGGGCAAGAACATCGCCGAGGTGCTCGATATGGATGTGCAGGAGGCGCTGGCCTTCTTCGAGAACCATCCCAAGATTGCCCGGCGCTTGCAGACCTTGCACGATGTGGGGCTGGATTACGTGAAGCTCGGCCAGGCGGCGACGACACTCAGCGGCGGCGAGGCGCAGCGCGTGAAGCTGGCGAAGGAACTGAGCCGGGTTGCCACCGGGCGCACGGTCTACATCCTCGACGAGCCGACGACGGGACTGCACTTCGCCGACATCCAGAAGCTGCTCGACGTGCTACATCGCCTCACCGACGCGGGCAACACCGTCATCGTCATCGAGCACAACCTGGATGTGATCAAGACCGCCGACTGGATCATTGACTTGGGGCCGGAGGGGGGCGACGCCGGCGGGCAGATCATCGCCGAGGGGCCACCGGAGGCTGTGGCGCAGGTCGGCGCGAGCTACACGGGCCAGTTTCTGCGGCAGGTGCTCGCAGTTAATACAGGAACCGGTGGGTGATTTCTACGCCCCATATCATGGTCAGCACGCATCCCAGCACCAGGAATGGCCCGTAGGGGATGGCCGTGCGCAGTGAGCCGCGCTTGACTACCAGCACGATCACGCCGCCCAGGCCGCCGAGGAGCAGGGTGAGCACCAGTGCGGTGATGATCCACGGGTAGCCGACCACCAGCCCGACGAAGGTCGCCAGCTTGATGTCGCCTACGCCGAGCGCGCCTTCGCCGAAGAGCATCGTGCCGAACCACACGAAGAACGCGAAGGTCAAGCCGCCGATCAGCCCGCCGACAGGCGCTGTCGAGAGCCGCCAGCCGGGCGCGGCGGGCATGGCTGGGCCGAAGAGCACGCCCAACACCAGCATTGCGCCGATGGCGGGAAACATGACGCGGTTGGGGATCAGTTTCGCTTCCAGATCGGTCACCAGCACCATAGCAAGTGGCAGCGCCGCCAGTATTCCCAGCAGCGAGGCCGGTTGTAAACCGTAGCGCCATCCCAGAAGGCCCCACGTCGCGGCGACCAGTACCTCCGCTGCCACGCGCTCCCAGCGCAAGGGCTGACCGCAGGCTCCGCAGTGGCGGTGACCGGAGAGCCAGGCAATCACCAGGCTCCATTGCCCCGGTGGGGCGGGCGTCTGGCAGTAGGGGCAGCGCGGCCCCGTCACAGCTCGCCGGGCCATTGCCGCTTCGCCCATGTGCGCCGCCGCGATGCCACCGCCCCAGCCGAGCAGGATCAGCACGAGCGTCAAGAGCCAGTTTCCCATAAAGCCCTCCTCAGTCCACGCTTTCGCCGGCGCGCAAGACTCGCCGCAGCACCTTCTGCACCGCGCTGCGCGGTAATGCCTCGACGAAGGCGATCTCGTGCGGAACCTTGTAACGCGCCAGCTGATCGCGCGCCCACAGGCGCAATTCTTCAGCGTTCAGCGTCATCCCGGATTTGACGACCACCCACGCCTTGATCGCCTCTCCCCGGTAAGGATCGGGCACGCCCGCGACGGCGACATCGGCCACCGCCGGGTGTTCTCGCAGCACGCGCTCGACTTCGCTGGGATAGACTTTGAAGCCCGCGCAGTTGATCAGATCGGCCTTGCGATCCACGATGTAGAAATAGCCCTGCGCATCCATGCGGGCGATGTCGCCGGTGTAGAGCCAGCCGCCGCGCAATGCCTGGGCCGTGGCCTCCGGTTGGTGGTGATAGCCGCGCATCACCGTGGGGCCGCGCACCACCAATTCGCCCAGCGTATCTGGCGGGAGGAGGCGCTCGCCGGTCTCCAGATCAACAATCGCCGCCTCGATGTCGGGCAGTGGCAGGCCAATGGAGCCGAGGCGGTTCTCGCTGAGCGGATTGCAGTGCGTGGCGGTGGGGGCTTCGCTTAGCCCGTAGCCCTCGCGGAGCCGCCCACCCGTCAGCGCCTCGAAGCGTTGCTGTACCTCCGGCGGCAGCGGCGCGGCCCCGCTGATGCAGGTGCGAATCGAGCCGAGCTCCGCTGCGCGCGCCTCCACGCCGGGATGATCGAGCAGCAGGCGGTAGATCATCGGCACGCCGGGGAAAAAGGTGGGTCGATATTGGCTGATCGCCTCCAGCATCTCCGCCGGACGCCGCCCCGTCAGGACGAGCGTTGCGCCCTGGTAAGCGGCTCTGATCAGCGTAAGCACCATCCCGTAGACGTGGAAGAGCGGCAGCACGCCCAGAATGATCTCGTGCTCGGCGGCGTCGTGGATCCAGGCGTCGAATTGCAGGGTGTTCGCCACCAGATTGCCGTGCGTGCCGAGCGCCCCTTTGGGCAGGCCGGTCGTCCCGCCGGTATATTGCAGGATGGCGACATCATCTGCGGAGAGGGCCAGCGCCGGGCGCGCCTCCGGTGGGGTGCGCGCGAGCAGGGTCGCCCAGTCGAAATCGCTCTCGGCCAGCGGCTCCGTCGGGTCGCCCACGACGATGATCTGCTCCACTGGCGTACCGGGTTGCGCCGCCCGCAGCGTCCCGTAGAGCGCCCCCTGCGCGATGACCAGACGCGCTCCGGCGTCGGAGAGCTGTTCGGCGATCTCGCGGGGGGCGTAGAGCGGGTTGATCGCCGAGACGATCCCGCCGGCCTTGAGGATGCCGAAGAAGGCGATGGCGAAGGCGCGGCTGTTGAAGGCGTAGAGGCCCACCGGCTCGCCAGGCTGGACGCCGCACTGCGCCAATGCGCCCGCCAGTCGGTCGCTCTGCTCCTCCCACTCCGCAAAGGTGGTCTGCGTGCCGCTTTCGGCCTCGATCAGCGCCACGCAGTCGGGATAAGCCTCGGCGGTGCGGGTCAGCAGGGCGTGAACCGGCTTCTTTGGATAGGGCGCGAGTGTGTGGTGGGTATCTTTATCGTAGGCGTAGAGCCAGGGATAGGGCAAAGGCTCGCGGGTCATCATTCACCTGCCTTGAGAAAGTCCGCCGGCGCGAGCAGTTGGCCGTCAATGCGATGCAGGCTCACAATCTCGTGCCCCGGAAAGAGCCGCTGGATTTCGCGCACATAGAGGCCGGGATTGAGTTCCGCCACCACGATGCGTTTGACGCCCTCGGCGGCCTGGCGCAGCGCCTTCTCCGGCACGGGCCAGAGGCTCTGCACCACCATGCAGGAGACGGCCTGCCCCGCCGCGCGTGCATGTGGGAGCGCCTCCTCCATCGCCCGTGCGGTGATGCCGAAGGAGACCCACAGCGTCTCGGCGTCGGGTTGGAGATCCATCCGCACGCGCTCCAGCTCCTCCCGATGCGCGGCGAACTTCTCCAGTAGCCCTCGGTTCAGCGCCTCGATCTTGACCGGGTCCTTGGTGATGAGGCCGCGTTCATCGTGGGTGGAGCCGGTGACGCGCACGACTTCGCCCGCGCCGAAGGGTGGGGCGACTGGCAGGACCGACTCGGCGGCGGGCCGCTCCGGCAGCGGGGGGAACTCGACCGTTGTCTGGGTCAGGTTGAGCTCCTTGTCGGTGAGGAGGATGACCGGGCAGCGGAAACGTTGCGCCAGCGCGAAAGCCTCGACGGTGAGGGTGTAGCACTCGGCGACGGAGGAGGGGGCCAGGACGAGGAGCGGATAGCCCCCGCCGGTTCCCCAGCGCGCAAATTGGACATCGCCTTGCCCCACGGTCGTCGCTCCACCGGTCGCCGGCCCGAGGCGCTGCACGTCAACGATGACCAGCGGCGTTTCTGCCATGAGCGCCAGCCCCAGGTTCTCGCTGTAGAGGCTGAGGCCGGGGCCGCTGGTGGCGGTGAGCGGCAGGCGTCCCGCCGCCGCCGCGCCGATGCACATCCCGATGCTGGCGATCTCGTCCTCGCCCTGGACCGCCACGCCGCCGGTCTTGGGCATCTCGCGCATCATCTCCAGCAGGATTGGTGTCGCCGGGGTGATGGGGTAGCCCGCGAAGAAATCGCAGCCGGCAGCCAGTGCGCCGCGCACGATGGCGCTCGCGCCAGTGGTGAATTCTCGCATGTCGTTAGCCTCCATTAAAACGATGATGGGCGTTCACGCCAGTGTTACGCGGTACTTCTCTTCCAGCCGTTCCGGGTAGTAGGATTTTTTGGCCCGCCGCAGCCCCGGCTCGCCCAGGTCTTGCTCGCGGTTGATGTAGGCGACTTCTTCCCAGGCTGTGCGCACGAATTCGCGGTTGATGAGGGGATAGAGGCCACGGATTTCCGGGTTGGCCTTCTCGATGTGGATAACGGCGGTCTGGGAGTTGAGGTGTTCGCCAATGGTGAAGGCTTGCACCTGCCCCTCTACGCGGATGACGCCGCCCTTGAGCGGCAGCACGGTGAAGTGCTCCAGCGCCTCGCGCACGGCTTCACACTCTTCCGTGAGGCTGAGATCATCTTTGCAACGGTACATCTGGCACCAGATACAGGCCATCTTCAGGCAGGCGGCGACGTTGTCAGCGGTGAGCGGTTCGTAGGTATACTCTTGCTCGCGCATGAAGGCGTTGATGTGGTTGCGCTTGTTGCTGTACTTGCGGCCGGAGAGCGTCGCCAGCGCCTCGCGCTCGTACACGTAGTCGAAATGGTCGCGCGTAGGCGTGATGGTGAACTCGTCCTCAGAGAGCTCGGCGACCAGCCGTGCGTCGGCGCGCTCGATACGCGGCGCGGCGCTGCCGCGCGTGTCGCGGAGCCAGGTCAGGAAGGCGCGGGTAACTTCGCTGCGGTTGGCTGGCCCGACTGGCGGCAGGCCGTAGGCATCGCCATTGACATCCTCAGCGAGTAAGATCAGCCACTCTTCGTATAAGGTCCACTGCAGGTTGTAGTGTTCCCGCCAGATGAAGAGATTGGCGAAATTTATTTCCGAAGTTTGCGGTTGATAGGCCCAGAAGCGTGGGTGTAAGGCGTCATAATCGGCCAGCTCTATGGGCTTGAATGGTGAAAATTGAGTCACACAGGCCCCCCTCTTGCTAATTTGCTTATTAAGTGTACGTCAGGCGGCGTGAATGGCAAGTGCAGCTCCAAACAAAGACGGGCCATCACCAGTCTTTGTTTCAGGATTGTGGTCAGCTGTTGGCTAATCCTGGCTCAGACCCTCCCGCAAATGGCTGTTGAGCGCCTGTAGGTTCTGTTGCAGGGTTCCCCGCTGCGATAGCGAGAGGCCGGCGAAGCGCGCCTGGTTGAATATGTTGTAGGCTGTGGAAACTTCCGCCAGGAGCGCCGTGCCCGCCGGCGTGAGGTAGTGACAGAGCAACCGGTTATCGTGCGCATCCACCTCGCGGGTGATGTATCCATCGGCTTCCATGCTTTTGATGATCCGCGTGGTGTTGCCCTTGGTGCAGAACAGCAACTCGCTCAGCTCACTGAGCGATAATCCCGCGTTCTGCGCCACATGCACCAGGATGTAATAACGGGTGCTCGAAAGTCCGTATTGCTGAAAAAAATCCCGGTCGCTGCTATCCAGTAACAGATACGATTCCAGGACAAGCGAATACAAGGTTTGTGCTTCGATCACAGTTTGGCTCTCCTTGGGTAACTACTCAGCTGGCAATCGGATTGTAGATTGGGCCGCCCTGGTCGCGATAGCGTTGTAATACTGCCCGCGCCTCCTCTCGCAACACGTCGCGGATGACCGCGATAGGGGGGAGGGGCGGGCGGTCTTCCAGCTGCGCGACCCAATCGTGGGGGAGCGGGCCTTCGTGGAAGCCGGTGAGGCTCTCCACGTCCTCGCGGCGGGCGCCGATGACGAGCCGCCGCACGCCGCTCCACCAGAGATTGCCGTAACACTGGATGCAGGGCTGCGCGCTGGCGACGAGCTCCAGCGGCGGCAATCCCGCCGCGCCGAGGTCGTAGGTCTGGCAGACCTGTTGCGCGACCATGATGGCAACGGCTTCGGCGTGGGCCAGAGAGCAGCGTTGCGAGACGACGACGTTGACGCCCGGCGCGACCAGGCGCCCGCTCTTGATCTCGAAGATCGCCGCGCCGAATGGGCCACCGGTCCGCGTGGCGACGTTCTGCGCGGCGAGGTCAATGACAAAGGCCATCCGCTCTTCCAGCGTGGGGAAGCGGCGCGCCGGGTCGCCGACAGCAGCGGCGACCCAGTCGGGCAGTTGCAGTGTGACTTGGGGATACATGGCCTCTCCTGAATCAGTGGTGGCTGGCGTTTATTGCTCGGTGATGATGACCTTGTCCATCGCGTCGCCCTGACGGATGGCGTGGACGGCCTCCATACCCGCGACCACCTTGCCGAAGACGGTGTGTTTGCCGTCGAGATGAGGCTGTGGCGCATGGGTGATGAAGAACTGGCTCCCGTTGGTGTTCGGGCCGGCGTTTGCCATCGAGAGCACGCCCGTCTCGTGCTTGAGCGGGTTGCCCTGAGTCTCATCCTCGAAGCGGTAGCCGGGACCCCCGCGCCCCGTGCCGGTGGGATCGCCGCCCTGGATCATGAAGCCCTGAATAACGCGATGGAATTTGACGCCATCGTAGAAGCCCTCCCGTGCCAGGAAGACGAAGTTGTTGACGGTCTTGGGGGCGTGTTGCGGGTACAGCTCGATTTCGATATCGCCGTGAAGCGTCTCGATGGTGGTGCGGTACTGCTTCTGGGGATCAATCTGCATCTCCGGTGGATGGTTCCATTGTTGAGTCATAGCGTGCTCCTTTGTTATCTTGATATGATCTGATTGTACGCGCGTTTGCGGTTTCGACCACTCAGCCGGCGGCGCGCGCCCCTAGCCAGAAGCGGTTCCAATCGTCGCCGCTGTTCTGGAGCGCGAGGAAGGTGTAGAGGCTGCCTGCCCAAAAGCCCAGCGTCATCATCAACACGACCCAGACGAGGGCGCGGGGCCAGTTCGGCTCGCGGTAGATGATCCAGCCGGAGAAGAGCGTGAAGCCCACATAGAGATCCACCAGCGAGACGATGCCCCACGGCATCCCCAACAGGATGCCGCCCTCGCCGAAGAAGTCGCCTCCGGCGAAGCCGTAGATCAAAGCGCCTGACATGGCTAACAGACCCAGCAGGGAGATAACTTTTGCCAGTTTCATGGATGTCCTCCTGTAGTTCATGGTTTCGCGCCTTCATAAGCGCGCACTGCCCAAGTATAGCTGCTGTTTTGCAAAAAGTCAATCTTGTAAATTGCGTGCATGGCGCTTGTTGCGTGGACAGCGTGTGCTATACTGCACTGCATGACGCAGAAAATCACACGCCGACAGTTGCTCAAATATATCCTGGCCGCGACGGCGACCGCGAGGCTGGCGCCCTTGTTGCATGCGCGTGCGCGCTATCCTGGCGTAGCAGCGGCCTCGCTCCCGCAGCGGGCTGATGATTGGGTGTGGATGGGGCGGGCGATCCACACCGTCACCTTCTACGAGGAGCCGACCACCTCCTCTGAGCGGCTCGTCACACGCGCGCGCGATGAATCCTTCCACATTTTGGAGGAGGTGCGCGCGCCCTATTCCGCCCACAACGACCTCTGGTATCGCACCGTCCTGGGCTACGTGCATTCGGCATGGGTGCAGCCGCTGCGCATCTATGCGCCCCAGTCCTTCATCCGCGATGTTGGGGCGTGGGGCTTCTGGGGCGAGGTGTCGCAGCCCTACACCGAGGCGCGCGTTGCGCCCGGCTTGCAGGCGGCGCGGCAATACCGTTTCTACGGCAACACGGTCTTTCGTGTGCTCGAGTCGTTCGAGGATGAGGCGGGAACCGGCTGGTACAAGGTTGCGGATGACTACCCGCCGCGCAGCCAGGGCAATCATCAATGGGTGCTGGCGCGCGATATGCGCCGCATCCCTCGCACGGAGCTCTCGCCCATCCATCCCTTTGCCGGCGATAAGCGCATTGCAATCAACCTCACTGCGCAAACGCTCACTTGCTACGAAAACGAGGACCCCATCTACCATACTTTGATCGCCAGTGGGCGTGGCGGTAATTTAGAGACACCCATCGGTGACATGTGCGTGTTGCTCAAGCAACCCTCACGTCACATGAGCAACGTCCCCTATCCCGATTGGCCGGAGGATGTGCCTATCCCCGCGCCGGAGGATATCTTCGATCTGCCTGGCGTGCCGTGGGTTATCTTTTTTGATCTGATAGGATCGGCGATTCACGGAGCCTACTGGCACAACGATTTTGGTATCCGCCGTAGCAGTGGGTGTGTCAACGTGCCATGTGATGTGGCGCGCTGGATTTACCGCTGGTGCTATCCCATCGCCGGCTATGAGGATGACTTTGTGCAGAGCACCTGTCGGGTGGGGACCCCCATCTCGATTTCTTACTAGGAGTCCAACCGAATGGCGGGGTTGGCCCTGAGGGGAACAGCTTAGTCTCAGTAGCTCGAAAAATGCTCCAAGGGGATCGTCAGATCCCCGTTCCCGGTCTGGATCGACGATCCAGACCGAGCAAAATTAGATCTACTTAGTCTACGGTAAAAGTCGCGCCCACCTCGCGGAGCAACGTGGGGATGGCGTCCCCCTCTGTGCTGCGAATGCGTAGCACGTAGAGCCAGTAATCCCGCCCCTGGATGACCCACGCCTCCGCAGGCCCGCCGGTGAAGCTGGGCCAATTCTCCTCAAAGTAAAGGGCCGGGCGCTCGCCCCATTGCGTCTCCTGGAAATCCCTGATGGTCGGCGGTTCGCCGGGGGGATGGGTCGCTTCGAGTAGGACGATGGCGCTCTGATATTGGAATGGCTCCGCAGGGCCGGGCGCCCACCAGAGCGAGAGCTCCCCGCCCTCGTAGTGCCAGACCCGTCCCCCGGCGTAGGGCGTCCCTTGAACGATGCTCTCGTAGAAGGCTTCCGGCACGCGGATGCTCGCGCCGGGAGGCAGCGCCATTTCCAGATCGTAGAAGGCGATGGGGGCCGGCTCGAAGGCGAGCGTGTGCGCGCCGCTGATCTCCTGTGTGCTTGTCACATTGATCTCGATCCGCCAGGTGCCGGTGAGCGGATCAAGTGGCAGCTGGAGCGGCGCGCTGGCGCTGTAGCGATGGTCGGGTCGGGGCAGCAGGTCGAAGGCGGCGAAGACCTCGCCCGTCGGATCGAAGACGGCGGCGTCGAGGAGCGCGTTGGTGGTGATGCCGGGGGGCGGGATGAGCGCCGCTATGACCACGGCGGGTTCCACCGCCGAGACACGCTCCGGCCACTCGATGGCGAGCGTCAGCGGCGGGATTGGTGTGGCGGTGGGCGTGGGGGAGGGCGTCAGCGTGGCGGTGGGCGTGAGCGTCGGCGCGAGGGTCGGCGTCGGCGTGACCGGCGTCGCGGACGTGCAGCCGCTTATCAGCAGCAAAATCAATATCAGGCCAAGTATGTATCGCATGGGGCCAATCATAGCACAAGCCGGCGATTCAACAATCGGCGGATGCCGCGCGTTGGCGCAGCTGCCCGCATCCGGCGGCGATGTGGAGGCCGCGCCGCTGGCGGACGGTGTGGGGGATGCCCGCCGCATCGAGCGCGGCGGCAAAGGCTTCGAGCGCGGCAGGGGTGCTCGGCTCGGCGGGATAGTCCGGCGTGGGGTTGAGGCGGATCAGGTTGACGTGTGCATTCAGCCCGGCGAGGCGGGTGATGAGGGCCGTGGCCTGCGCGGGCGTGTCGGTCAGCCCGGCGATGAGCGTCCACTCGAACATGACGCGCCGTTGGGTCTGCGCCTGGTAGTCCCAGATAGCGTCAAAGAGCTCGTCGAGCGGATAGCGGGCGTTGATGGGGAGCAGTTGCGAGCGTACCTCATCGGTGGCGGCGTGGAGCGAGACCGCCAGGTTGATCTTGAGACCCTCCTGCGCCAGCCGCCGGATGCCCGGCGCGATGCCCACGGTGCTCAGCGTGACGCGGCGCGGCGCGAAGCCCAAGCCGCGCTGATCCAGCAGGATGCGCAGCGCCGTGATGGTGTTCTCGTAGTTGAGGAGCGGTTCGCCCATCCCCATCAGCACGAAGTTGTTGAGACTCGCGTCACAGGCAGCCAGCTCGCGGCGACAGTGGAGCACCTGCCCGACGATTTCCGCGCTGGTGAGGTCGCGCACGAAGCCGAGCTGCCCGGTGGCGCAGAAGGCGCAGCCGCAGGCGCACCCCACCTGGGTGGAGATGCAGGCGCTATAGCGGGCGCGGTAGCGCAACAGTACGACTTCGATCTGCTCGCCATCGGCCAGGCGAAGGAGCATCTTGCGGGTGCTGCCGTCTCTGGATTCCTGGCTGGCGACGTGTTGCGGGATCTCAAGCGTGGCCTGGGCTTGCAGCTGGGATCGCAGATGCGCCGGCAGCTCGGGAATCTCGGCGAGGTGGGTGACGTGATGGCGGTAGAGGCCCTGCCAGATAGCGCGCGCGTGCGCCGGGGATGCCTCCCAACTGGCGAGTAGCGCCTCCAACGCCGGGTAGGTCAGGCCATATAGATTGAGGGGCGGCAAAGCTAGCCTCTGGAGCCGGGATAGAGCTCCCAGATGTCGGGGAACCAGCGTTCCAGGAAGCGCAGGATGGCCGGATCGCCGTGCATACCGTCGAGGGCGTGGGGCGCGAGCGCCAGGCCGCCGATACCGTAGTGCAGCGAGATCGCCAGCCCGCCGAGCGCGAGGTAGGCCCCCAGCGCCACACCCCCGCCGGCGACGATGCCGACCGCGACCCCGCCGAGCGCCAGCAGGCCCAGGCTCAGGCCGCCGAAGGCGACGCCGCCCACGGCGATGCCGCCGCAGGCGAAGAGTCCCAGCGCCAGATTGCCGATGGCGATGATGCCCCGTGCGACGCGCGGCAGCCCGGTCTGGGGGTCAATGCCTCTGGTGATGTGGACAAGCGGCCAGCCGAGGATTTCCGTCTCCGAGCGGTACTCGTAGCCCCACCAGCCCCGTATGGCGTAAGGGGCCATACCTGTGGGCTGGGGCCGTCCATCGAGAAATTCGCCGCAGTAGCGACATTTGATGGCCTCGTTTTGAATTTCCTCTGCGCAGTAGGGACAGCGTTTCATGGCTTGTGCCTTTCTGCGGAGCGTTTGCTCCGCATGACACGCGAACTAGACAGTTCGCGCTATATGAGAGTTCAGGGGGCTGTAAACCGCGCCCGCACCTGATCGTTGATCCACTTGGGCTTGTCGGGGATGTAGACGGTGGTGACGACGAGTTCGTGTGGGTCGGCGTAATCGCAGACGACGTGGAGATGGAGCCTGTGCTCTGCCAGCGGGCCGACGACGAGCACCCGCTGCCGGTCGCGGTAGTGTTCCAACACCTCGCCGTTGAAGAGTGCGTGGAAGACGTCACGGGCGCGCAGGCTCTCTTTGTGAGCCTCGCGCAGCGCGTGATCCGAAACGCGCAATTGACGCCGATAGGCAAACAGGTCCTCTACATCCATGATAACCATGTCTCACCACCTCTATCTGGGTAGAGTATAATCGTTTCTGGCAGAAGTGCAAAGGCCGGTGCGTTCTGATACTTTGTCTGACCCGTGATATAATGGAGCTGTTGGATCCCACGGAGCGGCCCGCTCGCCGCTCTCACACATCACAACCAAGGAGGAGTGAGCAAATGCGTAAATCATGGTTTTCTCTAGTTCTGTTGTTGATGGTGTTGGCCGCGTGCGCCGCGCCGACGGCGCCCCCCACGCCAGCCCCCGCAACCGATGCGCCGACTGCGGCCCCAACCACGGAGCCACCCGTTGCCGCGCCGGAGGATGCGATCTATCTGGCGATTATCTGGCATCAGCACCAGCCCGTTTACTATCAAGACCCCGAAACGGGCATCTATGAAAAGCCGTGGGTCCGCGTCCACGCATCTAAGGACTACGTGGATATGGCGGCGATGTTGGAGGACTACCCTGACATCCACGTGACCTTCAACCTCACGCCGAGCCTCTTGCGCCAGATTGCCGACTTTGTGGACAACGGCGCGCGGGATTTGTACTGGGTTCACACTGACATCCCGGCGGAGGATCTCACCGAGGAGCAGATGCGCTTCATCTTGCGCTATTTCTTCGATATTAACCCCCGGATCATCGCGCGCTTCCCGCGCTACGTGGAGCTCCAGGCGCAGCGCCCGTCCAACGAGGACGCGGTCGCGGCAGCGGTGGCGGGCGGCTGGACGGCGCAGGATTTCCGCGACTTGCAGGTGCTCTTCAACCTGGGCTGGACCGATCCTGACTGGTTGGCGGAGGAGCCGTTGGCGTCGTTGGTGGCGCAGCAGCGTAACTTCACCGAGGCGGATAAGGCCATCGTGATGGCGGAGCACGAGCGGCTGTTGGCTGAGGTGATCCCGGTCCACCGGCGTTTGCAGGAAGCGGGGCAGATTGAGATCACGATGACCCCGTTCGCGCATCCGATCCTGCCGCTGCTGATTGATACGAATCTCGCCAGCGTGGCGATGCCCTCCGCGGAGTTGCCCACGCCGCCCTTCCGCTTTGGGCAGGATGCTATCGCGCAGCTGGAGCGGGGCGTCGAGATGTACGAGGGGTACTTCGGGATGCCGCCGCGCGGGATGTGGCCCGCTGAAGGCTCGGTGGCGCAATCCATTGTGAACATGGTGGGCCGCGCTGGTATTCAGTGGATGGCCTCCGATGAGGGTGTGCTCGCCAAGTCGCTGGGGATGGATGGCTTCGCTCGCAACGTCAACGACGTAGTGCTCGAGGCTGACGCGCTCTATCGGCCCTACACCGTCAGCGGTGCGGATGGCATCCCGGTCGCCATCGTCTTCCGCGATGTGGTGATCTCCGACAAGGTCGGCTTCACCTACTCCGGGTTGCCGGGCAACGTGGCCGCGGCGGACTTCATCAACCGCATCCATGCCATTGATGAGCAGCTCCAGGCCGAGGGTGCGGAAGGCCCCAACCTGATCACCGTCATCCTCGACGGCGAGAATGCCTGGGAGTATTACGAAAATGATGGCAAGGAGTTCCTCCACGGGCTTTATCAGCGCCTCTCCGAGGACGAGCGCATCATCACCGTGACCCCCTCGGAGTACTTTGAGCTCTTCCCCTCCGAGCCTAGCCGTCACATTGACGATCTCTGGCCCGGCTCCTGGATCAGCCACGATTACAGCACATGGATTGGTGAGGACGAGGAGAATCGCGCCTGGAATTACTTGCGCGAGGTGCGCGAGATTCTCAAGAAGTACGAGACCGGCGTGCGCACGCCGCCCAGCGACGAGGCGTTGGAGGAGGCGCTCACGCTGATGTACATCGCCGAAGGCTCTGATTGGTTCTGGTGGTATGGCGCGGATCAGGACTCCGGCTCCGATGAGGACTTCGACCGCCAGTTCCGGGAGACGCTGCGTCAGGTCTTGCTCACGCTGGGCGAGACGCCGCCGGACTGGTTGAGCGTGCCCATCATCGCCGAGTCGCCCGAGATGGCGGAGCGGGGCGCAGTGGACTTGATCGCGCCGACCATTGACGGCGTCATCGCGGAGGGGGAGTGGGACGCCGCCGGCTACTATCGCGCGGGCGGCGGCGCGATGGCTGCCGGGACGCTGCCGTTGGCCGGGCTGGCCTACGGCTTCGATGCGCAACACCTCTACCTGCGGGTGGATGCTTCTTACCCGTGGGGCGCGCTGACGACCTGTGGCGGCAATGAGGACTGTCGCAGCACAGTGGGCCTCTATCTGCAAGCGCCCGGCGGCGGCGAACCCAGCGCCTTCTCGCGGTGGGGCGGCACGGAGACCTACATGGGCTTCGGGGCCACGCAGTTGTTCGAGGTTATTCTGGGCAACAACGGTGTCATCGAGGCGGTGCAGCTCTCCACGATTGCGGACGGGGTCTGGACGCCCACCGACCTTCCCATCGAGGAGACGCGTGTCGCGGTGGATCCTGCTGGTGAGGCGCTGGAGATCGCGTTGCCGCTGGCGCTGCTTGCGCCGCCGGGCGGGAGCCTCGATAGTGGCGACCGCATCCAGCTGCGGGCTGTGCTCAGCCAGGGGCTTGTTGAAGTGCAGAGCGATCAGCAGTTGTTGCCGCTCAGCGGCCCGGCGCTCGTGGTCGTCCCCGACCTGGGGCTGACGACACTCGTGCTGGAAGTGACCGATGCTGCTGGTGACGATGATGGGCCGGGCACGTACACCTATCCGCAGGATGCCGTTTTCCAGCCAGGGGCCTTCGATGCGCAGACATTTAGCGTGAGCTATGATGACGATAACATCGTCTTCCGGCTGACCCTGGCCGGGCCGCTGCAAAATGTATGGAATTCACCCAACGGGCTTTCGGTGCAGACGGTGGACATCTACATTGATCAGGATGGTCCGGAGAATGGCGCGCGGATGCTCTTGCCGGGACGTAACGCGGCGCTGACGGAAGACTATGCCTGGGACTATGCGATCTGGGCCGAGGGCTGGACGCCGGGCGTGTACGTGCCGGGCGATGAAGCGCCGGTGCAGATTGATACGGAGCTGGTCATCATCTCCGATCCTGGACAGAGCAAGATCACGATCCGGGTGCCGCGCGCGGTGTTGGGCGATGATCCCGAAAACTGGGCCTACGCGGTGGTGGTGTTGGGTCAGGAGGGCTTCCCTTCGTCGGGGGTCTGGCGTGTGCGTGACGTGAGCGTGACCGCCGAGCAGTGGCGCTTCGGCGGCGCGCCGACCAATACCGCCAATCACCCGCGTATCCTCGATGTGGTGTGGCCGGCGGGTGGTCCCGTCTTCACACAGGCGGAGGCGCTGAGCGATTATCCGCCAGCGACTGACCTCGTGGGGCTGACGCCCGATGACTTCGCGCAACTGCCGATGTTCGTAGTCCCGTAGGATAGCTTGATGGTAAACCACAACAAGGCCCCGCTTTACGCGGGGCCTTGTGCTTCAGTGTCTGAGTGCCGTTATGACGGCATGGCGCTGGTTATGTTGCTAAACAGTGAGGAGATCTGTGTCCCCACCAACGTCAATGCAATCACGATGACGATGGCTATCAGCACCAGGATTAAACCATATTCGACCAGGCCCTGTCCCTCTTCGTGCGCTAAGTAAAGCATTTTATGGCCTCCTTCTTTTGACCCGACAGTTGCATAGCTTTATTCTAACCTTTTTGCGTTGAGGGGGCAATAGGAACTTGGTCATGGTTGCGGGATGTGGTTGTCCGTTACAAAGACCACCGCCCCCGAGATCTCGGGGGCGGTGGTGGGATGATGGATACAGGGATTAGAGATTATCGTCGTCGTCCCAGTCATCGTCGTCTAAGTCGTCATCGAATTCGTCGTAGGCCCAATCAAGCTCTACGGGATCGAGTTCGATCACCTCCAACTCGGTATCGCAATGCGGGCAGGTCAAGCGCTGCCCCAGATTCACACGAACAGGCAGCTTGATCGTCTCATCACAGGCCGGACAAACAGACATCGTCATGACTTACCTCCTCAGGTTTGTCAAAGTTTCTTGGTTGTGGCGCTAGGTTTGCCAGCAACGCCCGGATTATAGAAGGGTCGTGTGCAAAAGTAGCTATGAGAATGTCGTGAATATGTCTCAGAACTGCTGAATCTATACGATTTTTGAAATATCGTATCACTCCAGCGGGGTGAATTGATAACCCACGCCGGGAATCGTGACCACGTAGCGGGGTGTTTTGGGCTGCGGTTCGATTTTGGCGCGCAGGCGGCTCATCAGGCCGCGCACCAGATTGCGGTCGCCCTCGCCTGCGTAGCCCCAGACGTGCTCGACCAACACCTCCGCCGGCAGAATTTGCCCGCGATGTACCATCAGTGTGTAGAGCAGCCGGAATTCCAGTTGCGTGAGCCGTTGTTCCTCTCCGCCGAGCACCTGGACGGTGCGGGTGGCCGGGTTCAACGTCAGCCCTGCGATGGTGAGCGTGGGCAGGCTGAAGAAATGCACGCCGGCGGTGCGTCGCAAGAGCGCCTGCGTCTGCGCGATGAGCAGGCGGGCGCTAAAGGGCCGCTCGACGAGCAAATCCACACCTGCTTTCAGGAGCAAGACCTGATCGTCTTCCGCGAGTTTTTCGGTGATAAGCAGGAGGGGCGCTTCCGTCTGCGCCCGTAAGCGCCGTATCTGGGCGTGCAGCTCAGCCACGGGCGTAGTGCCCGCGATGATCAGCATATCGGCGGGCTTGGGCGGATGTGCTTCGAGTACCGCTTCTAGGGAATTGGCCCGTTCGTGGGTCAGCCCGGCGCGCTGTAAGACCACGCTCAGGATGGCGCTCTCATCTTGATCGCACGCGATTAACAATGCCTGCATCTTGTCTTCCTCCGAAATTTGTGAATCAGCGAACCGAGAGCACAACCAGTCACCCTCTCACCCTATACACAGCCCATTATACCCCATCCGTGGCGATTGACCCAGCTCTAAAATTAGTTATACTTACTTTCAGAGACTCAGTAGATCTAATTTCGCTTGGTCTGGATCGTCAGATCCAGACCAAGAACGGGGATCTGACGATCCCCTTGGAGTATTTTTCGATCTACTGAGACTCATCGGTCATATCTTTGCGAGAACCTAAGGAATTGGGATGCGGCTGCGTAACAAAGCATTAATGACATTGGGCGTGATCCTCGTGGGGCTGCTGGCGGTGCTCTATGCGGCCTCGGCGCTCATTCTGCGGCATAGCTTCATCGCCCTGGAGGAGCAATACACGCGCCGGGATCTGCAACGCATCGAGGATGCGCTCGCGCAGCAGCGCAATGCGCTCTCTATGTTGACCTTCGATTGGGCTGTCTGGGATGATACCTATACCTTCATAGCCGATCACAACCCGGATTATGTGAACTCCAACCTGGTCGAGTCTCTCAGCGAAAATTTAGGGCTTAGCCTGATCCTCTTTGTTGATTTGGACGGCGAGGTTGTGTACCTGCGCCACTACGACCGGGAGGAGGGGGTGTTCCTGCCGACGCCCGATGACTGGATCGCAGCGTTGTTGGCGCACGAGCAGTTGTTCGCGGTTGAGGAAGCCATTGACGATCTGTTGCGCCTCCCGCATGGGCTGATAGTGGTGTCGGCGCATCCCATTCTCACGAGTGAGGAGGCCGGCCCGGCCCGAGGGACGCTGGTGATGGGGCGTTATATGGATGCGCTGGCCCTGGCGCAGCTCTCTGAGCTCACCCACCTCTCCCTTGCTCTCTACACGGAGCCGCCCGAAGCGCTGCAAGCGCAGTATGCAGAAATCATCGCCACCGGTGAGCGCCAAATCGTGCCGCTGGATCGAGACACGGTGGCCGGTTATACCCTGCTGGAGGATGTTGAGGGGCAGCCCCTGGCCTTGCTGGAGATCGAGTCGCCGCGTGACATCTTCGCGCAGGGACGCTTGACTACCTATGCCTTCACCGTCGCGCTGTTGGCGGCAGGGGTGCTTTTTGGCGCGTTGGCGCTATGGTTGTTACAACATGGCTTGTTGACCCGGCTCGCGCGCATGGGGCAGGAAGTAGCGGCGCTCGGTCAGCAGGGCGATCTGAACGCGCGTGTTTCGGTTGAAGGGCACGATGATTTGGCGGTGTTGGCGGGCGACCTCAACCAGATGTTGACGCGCCTCGAAGCAGCGCAGCACCAGCTCCAGGAGAGCGAGGCGCGCTATCGCCGGCTGGTTGATTTCTCGCCGGAGCTGATCCTGGTAGTCCAAGATAGTCGGGTGCGCTTCGTCAATCCCGCCGGCGCGCGGCTGTTGGGCGAAGATGAACCGCGCCAGTTGGTGGGGCGCGCTATCGCCGAATTCGTGCCGTTTGAGTATTGGGAGCAGGTCAAGACCAGTCTGCACACTGTCACCAGCGATGGGCGCGAATTGCCCCTGGCCGAAGGGCGCTTTTTGCAGGCGGATGGGGAGTACGTCTATTTGGAGACCGTCGTCTTGCCGTTCAATTATGAGGGGCAGCCTGCCGTCCAAATCATCGGGCGCGATATCACCGCGCGCAAACAGGCCGAGGCCGCGTTGCGCGCGCAGAAGCAGCTCTTCGAGAACCTCGTCGCCGTGGCGCGAGCGACTACGACTAACCTCTCGATGGAAGAGACCTTGCGCAACACTGTGGATCTGATGCTGCGGCTTACCGATGCCCAGAGCGGCAGCCTTTTCCTCTTGGATGAGGATTGTGGTGTGCCCTATGGTAAACTGGCGCGCGGCGATGTCGGCGCGGCGGAGTTGCGCCAGGTGGCAGGGCAAGTGCTGGATGAAGGGTTGGCCGGTTGGGTCGTCCGCGAGGGGAAATCGGTGCTGGTTCCTGATGTCAATCAGGATCCGCGCTGGTTGGCGTTGCCGGGACAGCCCTACGAGGTCGCCTCGGCCCTGCTCGTTCCCATCATGCGCGGGGGCGAGGCACTCGGCGTTCTCACCCTGATGCACGCCGAGCGCGCGCACTTCACCGAAGCCCATCGGGAACTGCTCGAAGTGGCAGCGGATCAGGTGGCCTTGGGATTGCAGAACGCTGCTTTCTATGAGGTGCAACATCAGTTTGCCAAGCGGCAGACGATTCTTTACGAGGTGTTGCGCACGGTGGGGGGGCATACAAATCCCGAAGCGGTCGTCCACGTCGCGGTGGAGAAGATCACCCATCTTACCGGCTGGCACGCGATAGGGATTCTCTTGCCTGACCAGACGGGCGAGATTTTGCGCATCGAGGCCGCTGGCGGCGAGCTTACCCCGCCGTCAGCGTTGATGATCCCCATTGGGCAAGGGATCGTGGGCCGTGCGTTTGCCGAAGCACGCACCTACTATCTGCCCGATGTGCAGGAGGATCCAAACTATATCGCTGGCCGTACTGAAACTCGCAGCGAGTTGGCGGTCCCCTTGCGGCGCGGCCCGCGCGTACTGGGTGTGCTCAATATCGAGAGCCGCGATCCGCAAGCCTTTGTGCCTGCGGATCGCCAGTTGGCCGAGTCGCTCGCAGAAGCGATTGCCCTGGCATTGGATATGGCGCACTCGCTGACGGAAATCCGCCAGTACGCGGCCAATCTCAACGTGCTCTACGCGCTCAACCGCACCATCAACAACACCTTGCGGCTGGAGGAGATGCTCTCACGCACGCTCTACTCCGCGTTGAACTCCCTGGGCTTCGAGTCCGGTGTCATCTATCTCACCGACCCTTTGGACCGCCATCTCTACCTGGCGACTTCCTGGGGATTGCCCGCCGAACTGGAGGCCGAGCTGCAGGTCGCCGATGCAGAACAGAGCCTGGGAGCCTACATCCAGCGGCGCCATCAACCGCTGTGGATAGATGATTTGCAAAATCCGCCGCCCTTCCTGCAAAAGCTCCATGAGCAGATTCCTGCCGGTATCGCCAGCATCGAGCGCGCGGGGATTCGTTGCTGTGTGGGGACGCCGCTTCTGCAACAGGCGAACTCATTGGGCGCGCTCTGCCTCTTCACCCGCCAGCCGTTGCACGTTTCTGCGGATACGCCCTCGCTGTTGATGGCGGTGGGACAGCAGCTCGCCACCGGCGTGATCAACACCCGCCTCTTCCGGGCCATCGCGGACGAGCGCAGCCGTTTGCAGGCGCTCATCGAGTCCAGCCGCGATGGGTTGCTTTTGATCAGCATGGAGCGGCGCATCCTCGTCATCAACGCGCAGGCGCTAGAGCTGTTGCGCTTGTCGGGTACGCCTGAGGGCTGGATCGGCAGCAACGTGCTCGATTTACTGTTGGCCTTGCGCCATACTGCGCGCGGGGCAGTCTACACCTTGTCGCAGGAGCTGCGCCGCATCCTGCAGGGCGACGAGCCGGTCGCTGAGGGCGAGATCGAGGTGCGCTCGCGCACGCTCCGCTGGCTTGACATCCCCGTGAAGGATGGGGAGCAGGCCGCGCTGGGCCGGCTGCTGGTGCTGCGAGATGTCACTGAAGCGCGCTTCCTGGAGAAGATGCGCGAAGATCTCACCCATACGATGGTTCACGATTTACGCAATCCACTCACCGGCATCTCTGGCGCGTTGAAGCTGTTGCGCAAGGGGTTGGGGGATGTGTTAAAGCCCGAACTTACGCCCATCATGAGCATCGCCGAGAGCAGCACGCAGCGGATGTTGGGGCTGGTTAATTCGATCCTGGACATCAGCAAGTTGGAGAGTGGCCAGATGCCGTTGCAACGCGAGGCGCTCTCCTTGCAGGCGCTCATCGAGAGCGTGATAGCCACACAATTGCCATTAGCGGTCACGGGACGACTGATGTTGGATTATGAGCTCCCCGATGCGCTGCCGTTGGTCTGGGTTGATGCGACGCTGGTCGAGCGCGTGTTGCAAAATCTGGTGGGGAACGCGATCAAGTTCACGCCGGAGGGCGGTGTGGTGCAAATCAGCGCGGTGCTCGATGCCGCCGATGGCGAGCACGTGCGGGTCTCGGTTAACGATACTGGCTTGGGCATCCCTTATGAGTTGCAGGATAAGCTCTTTCAAAAGTTCACCACCGGGCTTCAACAAGGCAGCGGCAGCGGTTTGGGATTGGTCTTTTGCAAGATGGCTATCGAAGCGCACGGCGAGCGCATCTGGTTGGAGAGCCAGCCGGGGAATGGGGCGACTTTCACCTTCACCCTGCCCACGGTTGTGAGCGATTAGCCCTATGGAAATTGAAGCCAAATTTGCCATTCCCAACGCCGAAGTCTTCCAGCGATTGCGCGTAGTCAAAACCCTGGCCGGATTTGCGCTGGGTCAGGCCCGCGAGACGCCGCTAGCCGACACCTACCAGGACACTGCTGACGGACGTCTGCGGGCGGCGGGCTATCTTTGCCGGCAGCGCGTCTACGCGGATGGGCGGGTGGTGATGACGCTCAAGGGGCTGCAAACGACGCAGTCGGGCGCGATCCAGCACCGCGAGGAGTTCGAGGTCGCGCTGGATGCGCCAGCGCCCCCAGCGCAGTGGCCGGAGAGTCCGGTGCGGGAGCGGGTGCTCGCGTTGAGCGAGGGCGCACCCCTGGTGCCCCTGTGCCGGCTGACGCAGCAGCGCGTCAGCCGCGAGGTGCGCGCGGGCGCGCGCGCAGTCGCCAGCCTCAGCCTGGACGAGGTGCAGTTGACCGCTGGCGCGCGTGTGCAGACCTACTTGATTCTTGAAGTCGAGCTCCTGCCTGCCGGCGACGAGGCCGAGCTGGCGGTTTTGGCGGAGGCGTTGCAGGAGGAGTGGGCGCTCGCGCCTGAACCGCGCACCAAATTCGAGCTGGCGCGCGCATGGCAGGCGGAGGAGGTTGATGGCATCTTTTGCGTCTCACAGCCCACTTCGTCCGCACTGCTCGCGCGATTGTTGGGGATGCCACCTTCCGCTCAATCTCTGACGCTGCCGGAACAGCCCGGCATCCTGGCGGAGGACACGCTGGCCGAGGCCGCGCGCAAGATCTTGCTCTTTCACTTCCAGAGGGTGCTCTATCACGAGCCGGGCACGCACGCGGGCGATGTGGCGGCGTTGCATGATATGCGTGTGGCTATCCGCCGAATGCGCGCCGCCGCACGCCTCTTTGCCGATTATCTCGACCCGAAGCAGCTGCAGCCCTACGTCAAATGGTTGCGGCGCACGGGCCGCAGCCTGGGCGAGGTGCGCGATCTCGATGTCTTCTGGGAGAAAACTGCGGCCTATTTGTCCGGGTTGCCGGAGGCGTCGCGCCCTGATTTGACGCCGCTGCGGGTCGCCTGGGAGGGGGCGCGTAACGAGGCGCGTACAAAGATGCTCTATTATCTGGACAGCCGCAAATATCGGCGGACTAAAGAGTGCCTTGGGGCGTATTTGGAGACCTCCTGGCCGGAGGTTGTGCCGCCGCTCACTGCTAAGGGCGAGGCGCTGCCGCATCTGGTGCGGGACGTCTTGCCCGTGCTAGTTTATCAGCGCGTCGCGCACGTGTTGGCCTACGCGGAGTGGTTCACCCAAGGGGAGCAACCGTTGGAGCGGTATCATCGTCTGCGGATCGCGTGCAAGTACCTGCGTTACACACTGGAGTATTTCCGCGAAGTGTTGCCTTCAGAGGCCGGGCCGCTGATCAACAAGGTCAAAGGGATGCAGGACTATCTGGGCGACTTGCAGGATGCGGTGGTTGCCAGTAATATCTTGCGCGACTTCATGCTCTGGGGCAGATGGGGCCATACGGACGCGATGCCGTCGCCGCCAGCGCCGGGTGTGGCAGCCTATCTCACCGTGCGCCAGACGGAGTTGCAGCGGTTGTTGGTTGGCTTCCCGGCGTACTGGGACGAATTCCGCGCCCCGCCCTTCAAGCAACGGCTCGCTGAGATGGTAGCGAGCATCGGTGAGTAATGTAGCGCGAATCGAAAAATGCTTCAAGGGGATCGTCAGATCCAGACCGAGCAAAATTAGCTCTACTGAGATTTTTGATTTTCAAGAGGAGGAAAGGAGAAACATGGGACGTTACATCATTCTTTTAGGCCCGCCGGCTTCCGGCAAGGGGACCCAGGCAGTGCGATTGCGGGAGGCGCTCAATCTGCCGCACGTCGCAAGTGGGGATTTATTCCGGTACAACCTCAAGAACAACACGGAACTGGGCTTACAGGCCAAGGGCTACATGGATCGTGGGGAGCTGGTGCCGGATGCGGTCACGATTGCGATGGTGATGGCTCGGCTGGCGCAGCCCGATTGTGAGGGGGGCGCGCTCTTGGATGGCTTCCCGCGCACGATTCCCCAGGCCGAGGCGTTGGGGGTGGCGCTTGCCGGGAAGGGCGCGCGGGTCGCCCGCGTGCTCAACGTGGTGGTGCCTGATGAGGCGCTGATCGAGCGGGTGACGGGGCGGCGGCTCTGCCGCACCTGTGGCGCGTCGTATCACGTCAAGTTCAATCCGCCCCAGCAGCCCGGCATCTGTGACATTGACGGCGGCGAGCTCTACCAGCGCGACGATGACAACGCTGAGACGGTGCGCAATCGCTTGCAGGTTTACTGGGAACAGACCAGCCCCCTGGTGGATTATTACCGGGGCAAGGGGGTCCTGGTTGACATTGACGGCGATCAGGACATTGACGCGGTGACAGAGGACTTGCTGGAGGCGGTAGCCGATCTGTAGCGAGGCTTTGCAACTCGCGTGCATTTTCCGTGTAGGACAGGCTGCCAGCCTGTCCTACTTTGGTCTCAGCTCTGTGAGGCGAGAATCCTATCCAGATCGCGGCCTTCGCGCAATTGCCGGGCGAGCGCGTCGGGCAGCTTGTAGCGGCGCAGTGCGGCGACAGTGCGCTCCACATCGTAGGCGACGCGGTAATGTTCGGTCTGGATGGCGCCGGCTGTCAGGGTGAGGATTGCGTAAGCGGCGCGCGGGTCATCATCCTCAGGGTGGCCGATGCTGCCGGGATTGATGAAGTAGGTGTGGTGGGCGCGCCGGGTGAAGGCGAGGTGCGACATTCCGCAGCAGACGATGTCCGCATTGGCGACTTCGGCCAGCGCGCGCAGGCGCGAAAGCGGCGTCTTGGGCGTGAGTTGCTCCTTCGTCGAGATAGGACTGCCGTGGGTGATGAGCACGCGCTGCCCGGCGATGGTGAAGCGCAGCTCGCGGGAGAGGTGGCGCAGGTAGCGGCGGTTCTCCGGTGTGAGCGCGTGGTAGGTCCACTCGTAGGCTTGGAAGCGCACCGGGTCTTTCTTGCGTCGCCATTTGGCCTCTTTGCGCGGAAATTTGAGCACCCGGCGGTCGTATCCGCCGATGATGCTCAGCGCATTGACCGCTTGCATCCGTTGGATGACCTCGTTGGGGAAGGGGCCGTAGCCCACCAGATCGCCCACGTTCCAGATGGCCTCAACGTCGCGCACTTGCGCATCGTCGAGCACCGCTTCGAGCGCGGGGAGGTTGGCGTGGATGTCGCCCAGCAGCGCGATCCGCATGACTATTCCTCGGCGTTCCAGATGCCTCGGTGCTCAATGAGCCAGCGCTGTGAGTTGAGCTCCGTCTCCCCCTCCGCCGGTTGGATGCGCTCGTAGGAGCCATCGGGCAGCAGCAGCCGGGCCTTCTGATTGTCCCGCAGATGCACATCCAGAATGTAGTTCTTGATGAGCTGGCGCTGTTGAGGACTCTCCACGGGGAAGAGTACCTCGACGCGGCGGTCAAGATTGCGGGGCATCAGGTCGGCGCTGCCGAGCCAGACTTCATCATCGCCGCCGTTGTGATAGTAATAGATGCGTGCGTGCTCCAAAAAGCGCCCGACGATACTGGTGACGGTGATGTTCTCGCTGATGCCGGGTACGCCGGGGCGCAGGCAACAGATGCCGCGCACCTGTAAATCCACCTTGACACCGGCCTGTGAGGCGCGGTAGAGCGCCTGGATGCACGCCTTATCCACCAGTGAGTTCATCTTGAAGGCCAGATAGCCGTCGCCGTGCTCCTCCTGCCGTGCGATCTCCCGCTCGATGCGCGCCAATATCTCCTCGCGCATGGGGCCGGGCGCGACCAACAGCTTGCGATAAGTCCTCTTGAGCGAGTACCCCGTGAGCGCGTTGAAGAGATCCGAGGCGTCAGCCCCGATATCGGGATCGCAGGTGAAATAGCCCAGGTCGGTGTAGATGCGCGCGGTGGTGGCGTTGTAGTTGCCCGTGCTCAGGTGAACGTAGCGGCGGATGCCGTTGCGCTCCCGCCGCACCACCAGACAGACCTTCGCATGGGTCTTGAGGCCCATCAGCCCGTAGATGACGTGAACGCCGGCGCGCTCCAATGCGCGCGCCCACACGATGTTGTTCTCCTCATCGAAGCGGGCCTTGAGCTCCACCAGCACAGCGACCTGCTTGCCGTTCTCGCGCGCCTCCATCAGCGCCTTCACCACCGGCGAGTTCTGCCCCACGCGGTAGAGCGTCTGCTTGATGGCGATGACCTGCGGGTCGTGCGCGGCGGCGCGGATGAAATCCACCACTGGCGTGAAGCTATCATAGGGATGATAGAGCAGCAGATTTTGCCGCTGGATCACCGAAAAGAGACTCTCCTCGGTGGTGAGGGTGGGGGAGATAGCCGGTAGATAGGGCGTGTCTTTGAGATCGGGCCTGTTGATCTGCGTGAGCTCTATCAGGTTCGCCATCCCGATGGGATCATCCACGGTGTAGACTTGATAGCGTTCGACGCCCAGATTGTGGATGAGAATCTCGCGGATGCGCTGTGGAATGTCGTGGTCAATCTCCAACCGCACGGTGGAGCCGAAGCGCCGCAAGCCGACGCTCTCCTCGACGGTGGTGAGGAGATCGGAGGCTTCGTCCTCCTCGATCTCCAGATCGGCGTCGCGGGTGATGCGGAAGGGATAGGCCGCGACGACCCCGAGGCCGGGGAAGAGCTGGTCGAGATTGGCAGCGATGACTTCCTCGATCCACACGAAGCTGGTCGAAGTATCCAGGCTGAGGCCCAGGCGCTCATAGCTGTCGGCCTGCTCCTCGGTGGGGATGGGGATGAGGCGCGGGAAGAGGGCGGGGACTTTGAGGCGGGCGAAGCGCTCACCGTGCAGCGGATCGCTCACGACGACGGCCAGGTTCAGGCTGAGGTTGGAGATGTGTGGGAAGGGATGGCCCGGATCGAAGGCCAGGGGTGTGAGCGCGGGGAAGATCTCCTGTTCAAAGTATTCGCGCAGCAGCTTGCGCTGTTTCTTTTTGAGATCGCTGTAATTGAGGACATGGATGCCGTTGGCTTCCAGTTTGGGGAGCAGATCCTTTGACCAGCATTGATACTGTTGCGTCAGTTGCGGGAGCAGCAGCTGGCGGATGGCGGCCAGTTGTTCCGCCGGGGTCATCCCGTCGGGCGGCGCCGTCAGGACGCCGGCGAGCAATTGCCTGCGCAGCCCGGAGACGCGCACCATGAAGAACTCATCGAGATTGTTGGCGAAGATGCTCAGAAACTTCACCCGCTCCAACAGCGGATGGCTCTCGTCCAGCGCCTCTTCCAGCACCCGCTGATTGAACTCCAACCAGCTGAGCTCGCGGTTGAGGAAAAGTGAGGGGTCATCTATATTAAAGGTCGGTTGCATATCGGTTTCGTTCATCGTGCTGTCCCCATTGTGTGCGTTCTTATTGTTCCTATCTTACCCCATTTATGCGCTATTGGCAAGATAGTTATTGACAAAACCCCCGATTTTGGTATTATAATGCCATATCATATTATGGGAGAATGAGCATGACTACAACAAAGACCAAGAAGCAGCCACGGGTGATTGTCTTCAGCACGCCGACCTGTTCCTATTGTCGGGCGGCCAAGAAGTATCTCAAGCAGAAGGGCGTGCGCTTCACCGATGTGGATGTCTCGCGCGATCAGCAGGCGGCGCGAGATATGTTGCGCCGCAGCGGACAGCAGGGCGTCCCCGTCATTGACATCGGTGGGCATATCGTGGTCGGCTTCGACCGCGCGAAAATTGATCGTTTGCTGGATTTGAGTTAAGCCAAGGGCCAATCGCCAATCGCAACCCCGGAGCATCGCTCCGGGGTTTTGCGTTGCGGGATCAGCGCCGGGCTGCGGGCGGGATGCCCCACACCACAGGGACGCCCAGCGCGGTGAGCTCCTCGCGCTCGCGGATGGTGGGGTCGAGGTAGTAGGCGAGGCAGGCCAAGCCCACGCCTATCGCGCCGGCGATGAGCAGCCGGAGCGCCGGCCCTAGCAGCTGCGCCCGCAGCGAGGGGGCCAACTGCGCTGGCGTGGGCGCGTCCAGTCGGCGGAGCGGCGGCCCCACCTCCGCGAGCTGCGGATAGTAAGCCGTGGCGTTGTCAATTAACTCCACCGTGACCGCTTCCGCCAGCGCGACGAGCGCCTCTGGGTCGGGCCAGGTGAGGTAGATGACGGCAATGGACTGCGCGTTATCCCGTGCTAGTGCGCCCTGGATCGCGCCCGGCGGGATGGCGATCCCTTGCGCGGCCAGGCGGGCGCTGACGGCCTCGGCGAAGGCTCCGGTGACAGAAACATCTGCCAGGCCATTGGCGATGTATTCCGAGGTGAGCCAGGCATAGTAGCGGTCATAATCCTCCGAAAGCCCGGCAGGGTTCGCGCCGGCGGCGAAGCGCATTACCACCTGGTAGGTGGGCGCGGGCGGGCGATAGGTCACGCCGACGTGAGCGCCGACAAGAAGCACGGGCAGCGCGATGAGCCACCACCAGCGCCGCACAATTTTCAGCAGGATGTCCAATTCCATCGGTCAGTCCTCCGTTTGCGGGGCGATGAAGGCGCGATGCCAGTGGTGCAGGCGCTCCGCGTGGTGCCCCGGTACGAGCACAAGGTGATTGCCCAGAGGCTCGGTCAGCAGCTCGCGGACCTGCCCGCGTGTGAGCTGGATCTCCGCCTGGGTACGGCAGAGGTCCTCCGCGTTGCCGCTGTGGAGCAGCTCGCCTTCGGCCAGCCAGAGCTTTCGCAGGTGCGCGCCGCCGATGCGCAGCAGGGTGACGGGGCCGGGGGCGAGTTCGCCCTGGAGGCCCACGCCTAGCCCCGATTCAAAGTGGGAGCGCAGGCGATAGCGCTGCACCAGCCGACGCGGGACGGTGCAATGGGCCAGCCACAGGGTGTTGGCCGCCACATCGAGCCGGGCCGGGTTTGCCATCCAGGGGAGCGTGCCCAGCAATTCGTAGGCCCACACCATCCCCAGTGTGCTGACGAGATCGCCCTCGCAGCCGGCGATCAGGCCCGCGTCGTTGAGCTCGGCCAGCGCGAAGCAGCCGGTCGTCCGGTGATCGAGTACCAGGTCGAAGCAGCGCAGGGTGAGCGCGGTGAGCTTCTCGGCGGCGGCGAGCTCGCGCAGCGCCAGGTAGATGCGGACGACGGCGGCGAGGTCGGCGGGTTGTGGCTCGCAGGTGGCGCTGGCTTGGGCCGCCAGCTCCTCTGCGAGCGCGGCCACCTCTTCGGTGGGGAAGTGCGCAGCGAGCGCGGTGAGGCGCTCCAGGGGCAGGGGCGCGACGGCAGGCCCCCAGGTGTCGGTGAGCCGTTGCGGGGCCGGGCTGCTGGCGACGAGCCAATCGGACGGCGGCCCGACGAGGCCGATGCGGGCCTGGTGCAGGGCGCGCCAGACGGCGAGATCGTCCAACGCGGCGGCGAGCTCTGCGAGGCCGGCGCTATCCTCCGGGCCGCCCAAGTAGCAGATGCGGCCTGGGATGTGGCGCTGTTGCAGGTGCGCCAGTATCTCCAGCGCGGCGGGGAGGGCGTTGTGACCGGGATGGGCCAGCAGGAGCACGGGTTCGTCGGGGTGAATGGCGTGGCGCTGCGCCCAGAGGTCGAGCAGCCGCTGCTCGGTGCCGCCGGTGACGATGAAGTAGAGGTGCGGGAGATCGGCGGCGGGATCGGGCGCATCTTGGCGCTGTCCGCCCAGCGCGTGGAGCGCCGGTGTGTAGCGGGCGATCAATGCCTCCAGCGCGGCGGGATTGTGCAGCGCGGCCAGCACGGGGATGAAGTGGAAGGCGCGGTTGGTCATGGGCTATTTGATGGGCGTGTGGGCCAGCCAGTCGTAGCCGATGGTGGGGTCGTCGTGGGGGATGCGGCCCTCGTCCGCCGGATCGTAGGTCTTGGAGGTGATGTAGAAGAGGTGGGTGACGCCGCCGCCGATGACCTTGCAGCCATGTGCAACACCGGGCGGGATGCGGACGCACACAGCGGGGTAGATATCACCCATGAGGATTTCCATGGTTTCGCCGTGGGTGGGGGAGTCGGTGCGGGTGTCGTAGAGGGCGAGTTTGAGCGCGCCGAGGGGGACGTACCACCAATCCACCTGGTGTTGGTGGACGTGCCACGCCTTGATGGTGCCGGGGTGCATCGCCGAGTGGCTGAACTGGCCGAAGCCCTCGGCGAAGAAGGGATCGGTTACGCGGATGATTTCGCGGAAGAATTGCCGCTCGTCCGCATGGGTGGTGAGTTCCTGGATAATGACGCCTTCGATCATGTTGCCTCCTGTGGCAAATCTGAAAATCTAAAAATCTCAAATCAAATACGCAAGGCTGCGCGCAGGGCTTGCCGGGCGGCGTTGGCTTTCCAGAAGGTGCGGCGCGTCGCTTCATCGGGTATGGCGGCCATAAGGCGCGTGCCTGCTGGGGCTGATCGCCCACTGCGCGGGCCAGCGCTAACGCGAGGTCGGCCTGTTCCTGGGCCGTTGCGTACTCGCCCTGCCACCAGAGCAGTATGCCCTGCTCGATTCGGGCCGTCGCTTCGTATGCTTGATCGCGCAACGTCTGCCATAGGCTCGTGGCCTGTGCGAGGTGTTCTTGCGCGCGCTCCGGCTGGCCGAGGTCGCGCGCCACCAGACCGAGCAAGGTCAGCGAGTAGGCCTCGCCCCACCGGTCGCCCACCTCGCGGGCTATCTCAAGCGCCTGTTCGTGCAGACCTTGGGCCTCGTAGTATCGCCCTAAATCACGATACAGGAGTCCCTGGTTGTTGTACGATAGTCCCAAACCCTGGCGGTCGCGCAATTCGTGGCGAATCTCTGTGCTGGCCTGATGTGTCGCCAGGGCGCGCTCATAATCGCCCAACATCCAAAAGAGCAAGCCGCGATTGTTCAGGGTGGCGCATTCTCCCCAACGGTTGCCCATGTTGTGATGATTTTCCAACGCTTTCTCGAAATATTTCAGTGTAAGGGGGAAATCACCGCGTTTCCAGGCGATGGTGCCCAGATTATTAAGGGTCGCGGCCTGGCCTTGCCGGTCTTGTAGCCGTTCATAGATTTGCAGGCATTGCATGTTACACTCGTGCGCGCGCGTGTACTCACTCATCTGGAACCATACCGCGCCCAATGCACGCAGGCTATCCGCCTCTATCTGCGGTTGCTCCAAGGCGCGGGCCATTTCTCGCGCCTGCTCCAATTGCGCCTGGGCCTCTTGATACTGTGCCTGCATGTGATAGATCCGCCCGGCAATGATGTAGAGGCGAGCGCGCTCCAGTGTTGGTATCTTCTGATCGAGCTGGGATAGGCCGTGTTGCACCCATGTCAGTGCTTCTTCGTATTCCCCTCGCCGCTGGTGGATGTAAGCGGTCTGGCGGCACAGCGAGGCCCATTGCCACGGGTACTCCGATGTCTTCGGCGTCTCAATCAGCTGCGCGCGTGCAGTCTCCAGGATTTGCAACGCTTCATCGTAGCGCCCGATCAGCGTCAGCACTTCGGCCATAATCTGTTGTGCCGCGCCTTGCTGTATAATGCGCTGTGGCTGCTGTTGGGGGTCGAATTGCTCTGCCATCTCCAGCGCGCGTTGGCACCACTGTAAAGCGTCTTCGTTGGCGTAGGCTCGCTGCGCCTGGCGTGCTGCGCTCAGCGCGTACCTTACCGCCCGTTCCCAATCTCTCGCTAACCGGAAATGATACGCGAGTTCCGTTGCTACCTGTTCGGAGCGGGGCTGTGACAGTTGTTCCAGCGCTTCTCCTGCTTGCCGATGCAGCATTCGGCGTTGCGAGAGGGGGAGCTCGCTATAGAGCACCTGTTGAATTTCGCTGTTGCGGAATCTAAAGCGATCCGCCGCATTGACCAATGCCAGCTGGCGCTCCAACACTACGTCCAACGAATTCAACAATGTCTCTAAAGGCTGCCCGCTCATTACTTGCAGTGTTTGTAGTTGGAAATGTGACCCCAAAACCGCTGCGCATTGTAAGATTTCTCGCGCTCCGGCTGGGAGTTGGCGTAGCCGATGCCCCACCACTTCTTGAACGCTCTCCGGTAGGTATAGCTGCCGCGCATCTGGGAAGCGCCACTGACCGGCCTGCATGGTGATCGAGCCTTCGTCAACCAGGCTCTTGGCGACCTGCTCCACGTAGAAGGGCGTTCCTTGTGTGTGGCGATAAATGCGTTGCACCAAAGCCTGCGGGATGGGTTGCTTCCAGATATCGCGCAAAAACTCTTCGACTTCGGACTCGCGCCACGCGCGTAGGGGGAAGTGTCGGTAGGTGGGGTGACGGCTGAGCTCGTTCAGTGCAATGGTCAGTGGATGGCTCGCAGAAATACGACGATCATCGTACATGCCTATCACCATCACAGGCATGGAGGGGAGCTGCCGGCCTAATTGGAGGAACAATTCCAGACTGCTGGCGTCAATCGCATGGAGATCATCCAGAATCAACAACCACGGACATTCCAGGGTAACGAGCTTGATGAAGTCTATGATGCTTTTGATCAAGCGCCGTTGTTCTTGTTCGGGATCTAGCGCAGCGGCTTCGGTCAGGTCAGGCAATAGCTCGCGGAGCTCCGGCGATAGCGTGGCAAAGCGTCCACACAATTCTTGGGCTGCTTCATCGAGGAATTCCGGGGGCATCACAGCGAAGTATGAGCGTAATACCTGGACGAATAAGTTGTAGGGAGGCGCCCCTTCGAGCAACTGGGCGCGCGCTTCCAATACCATGCGCGCACCGCTTTGCCGGGCGGCGCTTTGCGCCAACATCGTCTTTCCCATCCCCGGTTCGCCTGTGATGAAGAGCAGTTGTCCGTGGGATTCTTCCTGTACTTGATTCCAGACGCGCAATAGCGCCTTCAAATGTTGTTCTCGACCCACCAGGGGCGCTTGTCCCAGCGCGTCCCCCGCTTGTTCTTCCATCTGCCATCTGCTGATGATGCGTCGCACTTGTTGCGCCGAAGCGTAGCGCGCCGTAGGGGGAGTCGCCAATAATTTCAATACCAGATGTTCTTGCATCTGAGAGAGCTGCAAGTTGAGTTCGCGGGGCGGTAGTAGCCCTCCGGCTTCTGTGATCTGAGGCAACTGCCCGGTGAGCAATTGGTACAGGATCGCGCCCAGTGTGTACAGATCCGCGCCTGGCGTTGGGCGTGCGTCTTGAAGTTGTTGTTCAGGCGCGAGATATGTCGGCTCTTCCGGCTGTCCTCCAAATCCCCGCACCTTGATCCCTGTTGAGGTGAACAGAATTTGTTGAGGATGCAGTGCGCCATGAACGATATCGCGGCTGTGCACATACTCCAATGCCCGCGCCAACGCCAGCCCTAGCTCCATGATCTCCGATATGGAGAAGATCTCAGCAGCTTCTAGCCGCTGCTGCAAAGTGGGGCCTTCTACGGGCAATTCGACGACACACAGGCTGTCTTCGTAGGTCTCGAGGGTCAGCAGAGGGAGGATATGATGATGTTTGAGCTCGCGGAGGCGGGCGGTCTGTTTCAGGCGCGCTTCGTCCAGGGGAACGAAGGTCAGATTCACCGTGCGCGCGCTTCGCAAATCGGTTGCGAGATAGGTGTTAGCCCTCGCTGCTGACTGCGATTCGATACGATAGCGGCGGTTAATCAGATCGCCTGGCTGAAGTTGTTCCATGGGGCGTTAGTTTCCTGCAATACTTTGATATGCTTCCAGCAGCGCGGGCAGCACCTCGCCGGCTAATCCCGGCAGATGCACGGCTGCCAGCGGCGTGAGCGGCGTCGGTTCGAGGTTGACCTCCACGACGAAGGCTCCGTAGTGCGCCGCGTAGCGCGGGAGCGAGGCCGCCGGCTCCACGAGGCCAGAGGTTCCCACCACCAGCATTGCATCGCAGCTGAGTGCGGCCTGGGCCGCCGCTTCCCATACGTCCGGCGGCAGGGATTCTCCAAACCAGACCACAGCGGGGCGGATAAGCGCGCCACAGTGCGGGCACGGGCACGGCTCTTCTTCGGTGAGCGCGGGGGTGGGTACGAGGGTCGGCGCGCCGCAGCAATTTGCCGAGCATTTGAAACGATGGATGCTGCCGTGCAGCTCCAGGACGCGTTGGCTTCCCGCTGCCTGGTGCAATCCGTCAATATTCTGGGTCACGACGGTGACGGTGGGGAAGAGCCGCTCGCAGGCGGCGATGGTCAGGTGCGCCGGGTTGGGTGGCGCTTTTTGCATCTCCTGCCGACGCCAGACGTACCATTGCCAGACCTCGCGCGGATGTTTGCGGAATCCTTGCGGGCTGGCGTAGCGCTGCGGATCCACCTTGGCCCAGGCCCCATCGGCATCGCGGAAGGTCGCCAGTCCGCTCTCCTTCGAGACGCCGGCGCCGGTGAAGACCACCAGATGTTGTGCGCCGTGCAGCCCGGCGGCAGCTTCCAATAGTGGTGTGGCTGTTGTCATCTTATTCTCTCATGCCAGTAGATATGGCCCCTCCGCGTGAGGCAGCCGGGGTAGTTGTTGCTTCTGGCTATCGAGATAGGCCAGGTGTGTTGCGCAAGGGCAGTCCGAAGCGCCGAAGCCCGGCACAGGCCATGAAATCTCCGGCAAGGTTGCCAGGTAAGCGATCCAGGCGCACTCTTCGTGGCGCTGGGGCGCGAGCCAGATGGCAATGGGGCGACTGCGCGCGCGCAAATAGTCAATGTGCCAATGGGTGGTGGTCGGCCCGCGCAGATGCCGTCCGACCCGCGCCGCCAGACCGCCCGGCCCCCAGGCGCTTCCCACGTAGAGGTAGTACCCGGCGGCGAAATTTCGTATCCCCAGCGCGCCCACCGTGATGGTGGTAGGGAATGGTAGATGCAGGGCAATGGCGTAACTGCCCCGCGCCTTGGTCAGGAGCGGAGCTGGCGTTTCCATACCCGTCCCCCCAACCAGGTGAGCATCACCCCCATCCCGGCGGTGAAAAGCCCCGCGAAGTCCATCAAATGGACGGCATGGGCCGTGCTGAGCGGCAGCAGTAAATCTCCTTCTTGATCGTTGGGCAGGCTAAACGCGATCAGTCCCAGGAGGATGAAAAAGACCCCGGCGACGCTGAGCGCCAGAACGCGCCAATCGGTCTGCGTGGAAACTTTCAGCTTCCGTCTGGCGGTGGAACTGGCAGCTCTTTCTCCGGTGTCTTTTGCCACTTGTCACCTTCCTCGATCAGCATCTTGGGAATATCCGTCACGATGGGGTACTTGCGGGCGCAATCCTGACACACCAGCCATTGATCTTCGCCCACCAGCCGTAGCTGCCCTGGGTCTTCCTTTTCGGTGTTACGAGTCTCCCCGCTCACGCAATAGGGACAACGCAGAATCTTCAACAGCTCAGTGTCTACCATGTATTCCTCCCGTCCAATAGGTGCTTGATTGAAACTGAGTATACCACGCTATAGGTTCTTCACAACTTCGCCAGAACCCAGTACGTGAAAGAAAGCGCGCGCTTTGAGATTTGTAAGTTTCGGTTATACTTGATATGGTTAGCCCGGCTTAGCTTTCGTGAGCAATGCGTTATCATTTTCCAGTTGCCGGAGCATTCATTGGCGGAGGAATTTATGATCAGTGCAGTACAGGTGTTGGGGGGATTGGCCTTTTTCCTTTTCGGAGTACGTTTGCTCAGCGCCGGGATGGAGAAATTGGCCGGTGGCCAAATCCAACAATGGTTGGATCGCGTAACCTGCCGCCCGCTGCGGGCCGCGGTTTTCGGCGCAGGGGCCACGGCGCTGTTACAAAGCAGCAGCTTACTGATGGTAACAATGATCGGGCTGATCAATGCCAATCTGATGACATTACCTCAGGTTATCGGGGTAATGATGGGGCAGGAGATCGGCACTACACTCACGGCGCAGATCGCGGCCTTTCACCTGGGTGATTATGCGCTTATTTTTGTCGTGATTGGATACGCGCTGCTGGAATTCGCGCCTCGAGAGCGCTGGCGCGATTACGGTGAAGTGATCTTGGGATTCGGTACATTGTTTGTGGGAATGAATTTGATGACCGATGCGCTCAGGATCTTGACGACAATTCCGGCGGTGAGCGTATGGTTGGGAACGATGGGCCAGCATCAGATTGCAGCTATCTTTGCCGGGATGGTGGCGACTGCACTCATACAGAGCAGCTCAGCAGTGACGGGGCTGGTGGTAGCGTTGGGTATCAGCCAGGCGATTACGTTGCCGGGCGCGGTGGCGTTATTGTTGGGCGCCAATATCGGGACCTGCGTGACAGGATATATCGCCTCGTTTCGGTTATCGTCTACGGCGCGGCAAGCTTCAGTAGCGCAAATTCTCATCAATGTTATCGGTGTCTTGCTCTTCTTACCCTTTATCGAGCCATTTGCACGCCTGGTCACGTTGACAGCGGACGGCCTGCCCCGTCAAATTGCCAACGCACACACGATCTTTAATGTTACAGTCAGTGTGGCGCTCTTCCCCTTTGTGGGAGCCTTGGCGCGCTTGACGGAACGTCTGGTACCAGAGAAGGCGCTGGCGGGGAAAGTGGTACTCACGCACTACATTGATCCGCGGCAGTATAGCATCCCCTCCGTGGCTTTGACCGAAGCCATGCGGGAATTGCTGCGCCTGGGAAATATAGCCTCGGAGCTGGTGGAACTGAGCCGTCGGGTGCTGGTGGAAGATGATCTTGCTGCGATCTCCACAGTATTGGAACAAGAGAACAAGCGATAGAGGAGCTGAATCAACTCTTCCGACATACGCAGAAGACCTATGGTACGGCGTTGCGCGCCCTTGAAACGGGTGACCGTGCATTGGCAGAGAAGGCCTGTCGTCTGGAAGACGAATTTGACTGTATCTACATGGATGCACGCGACGCCCACTTCCGTCGGATGGAGGAAGGGATCTGCGCGCCGGAGGCCGATTTTTCTTTCATCGAAATTTTGCGGAATCTGGAACGTATCTGCGATCATTCCGAGAATCTGGCAATCAGTGTGTTACGTAACTGAATATCGGGTTACCTGACGTTTGATTAGGGTTACAATTCTAATACAGAAGGAACTATGACAACAACGGCGCAACCATCACAAAGACAACCATTGCTCACGGGCACGCTACTGCTCTTCATGGTAGCGATGGTGCTGGCGAACATCGGCGGCAATATGTATGGGCCGTTGCTGCCGCTGTATCTGGAATCGCTCGACGCGGACATCCTGCAAATCGGTACCTTTTTCACGCTGCTCAACATCTTTCCCCTGGTGCTACAGATTTTGGGTGGCTGGATTTCGGACTCGCTGGGGCGGTTGCGGAGTATTGCCATCGGTAGCGTTGCTGGGGTGCTCTCCTACGTGGGCTTGATCCTCGCGCCCACCTGGCAGTGGCTCCTGGTGGGGGAAGGGCTGAACGCGATTACGCGCTCGCTCATCGGCCCTAGCTTCGGCGCGTTCATCGCGGAGCAATCTACAGAAGAGACCCGCTCACGGGTCTTCGCCATCACCGAGACGCTTTTCGTTGTCGTGACGATTATTGGGCCGCCGCTGGGGGGCTTCCTGGTGCAAAATTATGGCTTTCGGGTGATGCTGATCGTCGCCGGGTTGATCTACACCGTGGCTGCCGCGATCCGCATCGGGATGGCGCGCACTGCGGCGCGCGGGGCGGAGGCGAATCCGCAGAGACTCTCGTTGCAAAGCCTGCGGACCAACTTGGGAACTACCCTGGGGCTGGTGTTGGCGGGTGGCGTGCTCACCTGGATGTTGATCACCGATGGCGTGCGCGATGTAGCCTTCTCCCTCTCCTTCACGCTGATGCCGCTTTATCTGGAGGGCGTCGGAGGAATTTCGGTGCAGCAAATCGGTTGGTTACAGTCCATCTTCGGCATCTTCAACATGATGACCAGCATCCCTGCCGGCTGGCTGGCCGATAAGAAAGGGGAGCGGGTGGCGATTGCGTTGGGATTTGCGGTCCAGTTCGTGGGGCTGTACACTTTCTTGAAGGTGGACTTTTTCTGGGGCTTTGCCGCTAGTTGGGCGCTCTTCGGGGTGGGCGTCGCGCTGATGGCGCCGGCTTACCAATCGCTGATCAGCAAGGCCGTTCCCGAAAAATTGCGCGGGACGGCCTTCGGACTGCTCCGTTCCAGCCTGGGGATCTTCTCCCTGCCCGCACCGGCGATTGGCGCGCGTTTGTGGACCTGGCGCGGGCCGCAGTTCCCCTTCCAGATCACGGCGGGGGCGATTCTGGCAAGCATCGTGCCGGTGTGGCTCAAATTCAAGCTGCCAGAAAAGACAGAGCCGGGCGGCGATGCTTAGCGGATCCGTTTCTCCGTTTCGCCATCGAAAAAGTAGAGCGCCGTGGGAGGTGCTACAATCTCCAGCGTATCGCCGATGCTTGCCGGGTGGCGCGCGTCGGTGATGGCGCTGAGGGTGTTGCGCCCGACGCGCAGATAGAGAATCTGCCGGTCGCGGCTGAAGTCCGGCTCGATGATCTCGATGGTGGTGGTCAGGGAGATGTCGCGCGCGTGGTGCTTCCCGGCGCTGGGGACGAGTACCTCCTCCGCGTGGATGCCCACCGTGAGCGATTGCCCCGGCGTCACCTGCGCGGCGATGTCGGCAGGCAGGGGGAGCGTGGCGCCGTCGAGCTCCAGGGCGCGCTCGCGGACGATTCCGCCGGCGAGCAGGTTCATCGGCGGTTGGCCGATAAACCCGGCGATGAAGGTGTTGTCGGGGTCCTCGCGGAGCTGGCGGTAATCGCCGAGCTGCTCGATGCGCCCTTCGCGCATTACGGCGATCCGGTCGCCGATGGCGATGGCTTCGGTTTGGTCGTGGGTGACGTAGAGCGTGGTGATGCCGAACTTTTGGATCAGCCGCTTGATCTCCGTGCGGGTGCGGGCGCGCAGTTTGGCGTCGAGGTTGGAGAGCGGCTCGTCGAAGAGCAGGAGCTGGGGCTGGCGGACGATGGCGCGCCCGATGGCGACGCGTTGTTGCTCGCCTCCGGAGAGCGTGCCGGGCTTGCGCCCCAGGAGTTTGTTGAAGCCGATGCCCATGATCTCCGAGGTGGTCTGGATGCGCGCCTCGACCTCTGGGGTAGGGGCCTTGTGCATCTTGAAGAAGAAGCCCAGGTTGCCCTTGCCGCTGAAGTGCGGATAGAGCGCGTAATCCTGAAAGACCATACCGATATAGCGCTCTTTGGGCGGGATGTCGGTCATGTTTTTCCCGTCGTAGTACACCGCGCCGGAGAACTCCGTCAGCCCAGCGACGACGCGCAGCAGGGTGCTCTTGCCGCATCCCGAAGGCCCGACGATAGCCAGCGATTCGCCATCGGGGATGACGAGATCAATCCCGTTGAGGGCGTGGACGGGGCCGGCGTGGCGGGTGAGTTGCTCGTGCTCGCGGCCCGCCTGGGAGCGGGCGCGCTCTGCAAAGGCTTGATCTTGTAAGTAGCGATAGCCTTGCGCGTGGCGCTTTTGGGCGCGCTTTTTGGCTTCGGCGGTATCTTCAAAAACCTTGCTGATATTTTCCAGGCGGATACTGGCCATCATTAGCTCCTTGAAATCTACCTATTACCTTACTCCCTACGTATCTACTCAGGCTCTAGCTGGATCGCCAGATCCGGCGTGGAGGCACAAGCAAATTCCAGGCGGCTATACATTGTAGTCCTAGATAATTTTGACTTGACGGGGATCTGACGATCCCCTCGGAGCCAGGGTGAGTAGTTACCTTCCTATTCCCCTATTATAGTCCCCATAGGCATTTTGGGGAAACAGACGCATAGAGGAAAACCATGAACGATGTACCAGAAACACCCTTGAACGCTTCGGTCAATCGCATCACGCTGGTGGATTTGCCCGGCGTGCCTGTGGATGCGGAGGTGCGCGGGCAGCTGGCCTATTGCTTGCTCTCGGCGGAGGCGGTGTTGCGCTACGCACAGCCCTGGGCCGAGCCATTGCAGCTCCCGGCGGATGACGCCGCGACGGCGCGCTTGACGTTGCCGCGCTACATCGCCGACTGCGTGACCGCTCCCGATCCACACAAACGGGCGGCAGCCGAGGCAATCGCCGAGCGGTTGGGGCGTAACCTGGGTTATCTGTTGTTGACGCTCCGGCGCGGCGATGCGGTCAACCGGGCAGCGCGTCCCGACTGGGGCGTGCCGGAATGGGCGCGTTGGGGGCGAATGCAGCGCGTCTGGCTGGGAGGAGGGCTTGCGCAAGGCGCTTTTGGCGCTCGGCTGATAGCGCACGCGCGCGCATTGCTGGCGCAATGGGATGCGCTGCCGCTGTTGCAGCTGGAACTCACGTACTTTGGAGGACATCTCGCCGTGGTGGGTGCGGCGCGCTATCTGCCCGCCACAACGACGCGGGCGCTCTGCTGCGATTTCGGGCACACCCTGGTCAAACGCGCCTGGGTCACGTTGCATGGGGGCGTGTTGGTGGGATTGGATCCGCTGCCTCCTGTGCCGGTTCCCTGCCTTTGGCGGAATTACGTCAATGCTGCGCCTGAGCTGGATGGCGCCTGGGTCCGCGATTTCGTAGCCGATACAGTGGCGCAAGCGCTGGCCGAGTCGCCGCCGAGGGGCGCTTCCACGCCGGTGTTGCTCAGCATAGCCGCGTACATCTACCAGGGGCAACTGCACGGCAACGGCCTCTACGCGCGGATGCAGGCGCTCGCGCCGGATGTGGGGGCCTTGTTGGAGCAGGCGTTAGCGGCGCGCGGTTGGCCGGGGCTGAGCGTCGCGTTGCTGCACGATGGGGCGGCTGCGGCCAGCGTCTATGCCGGGGAGCGGGATGCAGCGGTGCTCATGTTGGGGACCGCGTTGGGGGTGGGCTTCCCGCCACCGACGGCAGCGGGGTTGCGTCCCTTGGCGGCGGAACTGACTTTTTAACCACGAGGTATCTACTCAGGCTCTAGCCGGATCGCCAGATCCGGCGTGGATGCGTAAGTAAATTCCAGGCTGCTACGCAATGTAGTCCTAGATAATTCTGACTTGACGGGGATCTGACGATCCCCTCGGAGCCAGGGTGAGTAGTTACACCGCGAGATGAATTTCTCGGCCCAATTTGGAGGATGGTTTTTTGATTCTCCCGCCGATGTGTGCTACAATCAGGTAGACTGATGCTTTGCCACGCGCGCCTTGGAAGGAGGGTCGCTCGCATGGATAGGAAACGCTTTCTGCCCGGTATTCTCAGCTCGCCCTTGCGCATCACGCTGCTCTATCTGCTGCTGGGGATTTTGTGGATCCTCTTCTCGGATATGCGTTTGGAGGCCGCGCTGCATCTTGCCTTGTCCGCACCCCCTGATAGCGTCGTGTTGACCTTTTTCCAGACCTTGAAGGGCTGGTTGTATATTCTCGTCACCAGTGGCCTGCTCTTTTTTCTGGTAGCGCGCGCCCAACGCTCCTTGGAGTCGAGCAAGGCCAATCTGACCCTGTTGATCGAAAGTACCAATGATTGCATCTGGGCTGTTGACCGCGAGCGTCGGCTCGTGGCGCTCAATTCGTCCGCGCGAGGACTCTTCGCCGCTGTCGCCGATGTGGACTTTGAAATCGGCATGGAGGCCCTTCCTCGCTTACCGGAGCCGCTGCGCCTGCGCTGGCAGGATTTGTACACGCGCGCTCTGGAAGGGGAGGCCTTCACGGTTGAGCAAACCTATACTCTGCCCCAAGGGATACGCCATTTCGAGGTGACGTTGAACCCGCAGCGCATCGGTGGGCAGAGCTGCGAGCAGGTTTCTGTCTTCGCACGGGATGTGACAGAGCGCCAGCAGGCCGAAACCGCTCTGCGCGAGAGCGAGTACAAGTACCGCACCCTCTTCACCACTTCCACCGACGCCATCTTTGTCGAGACCCTCTACGGCGATGTTCTGGATTGCAATGAGGCCGCCTGCCGCATTTTCGGATATACCAGGGAGGAGCTGCTGGAACTCACGGTGGCCGATCTTGTCCCGGATGCGGTTGCTGCTACGCTGCCGGATCTCATCACCGAGGAGTTGGCGACTGGGGGCATCTTTGTGGAGGCGGAGAACAAGCGCAAAGATGGCGCCATCTTCCCGGTTGAGGTAAGCACGCGCCTGATCAATCTGGGTGGGGAGCCTTGCGTCCTCGCCTACGTACGGGACATCACTGTGCGCAAGCAGGTGGAACGCGCTTTGCAGGAGGAGCGCCAGCTGCTGGCCCGCCGGGTCGCTGAGCGCACCGCCGATCTGAGCGCGGTCAATGCCGAGTTGGCGCACGCGGCGCGGGCCAAGGATGAGTTCCTGGCGAGTATGAGCCACGAGCTGCGCACCCCCCTCAATGCCGTCCTGGGTATCTCGGAGGCGCTGCAAGAGGGCTTCTACGGCGCATTGCAGGAGCGTCAGCACCACGCGCTCGATAACATCACCGAGAGCGGGCGACACCTGCTTTCGCTGATCAATGACATTCTGGAGTTCTCGAAGATCGAGGCGGGCAAGCTGACGCTGGAGGTCGCGCCGGTGGGGGTGGACTCTTTGTGCGAGGCCAGCCTGCGGATGATTGAACCGGCAGCGCAGCAGAAGGCGCTGGATATCGTTTTTGAGGGCGACCTGCAGGTGCGGACAGTGCCGGCAGATGGGCGGCGACTCAAACAGGTGTTGGTCAACCTGCTGGGCAATGCGGTCAAGTTCACGCCGACGGGCGGGCGGATTGGCCTGAAGGTACGCGGGGATGCTGAGAATGCGCGTGTGGCGTTCCAGGTGTGGGATACCGGCATCGGTATTTCTGCGGAGGATTTGGGGCAGATCTTCAACCCGTTCGTACAGATTGATAGCAGTCTCAACAAGCAATACGCGGGCACCGGGCTGGGGCTGGCGCTCGTTCAGCGGATGGTGGATTTGCACGGGGGCAGCATCACCGTGGAGAGCCGCGCCGGGCAGGGAAGTCGGTTTACCGTGAACTTACCCTGGGCGCTACCGCCAGAGGCCCCCACATCGAGCGCGCTGGTAGGGCCACTGGTGCTCCTGGCAGAAGATAGCGAAATCGCCCTCCAACATCTCCACGCGCTGCTGCGGGAAGCGGGCTACGCGGTGATGGTTGCCCGCAACGGCGTGGAAGCGGTCGAACGCGCCCTGGAGTCCCCCCCCGCGCTCATTCTGCTCGATTTGGAGCTGCCGGAGCTCGATGGTTGGGAGGTCGGGCGGCGCCTGGCGAATTATGCGCAACTGGCGACAATTCCCCGGGTCGCGCTGACGGCCCTGGCGCTCCCTGGCGCTGCGGCGCGCAGCCAGCGCCAGGGATTTGTGGGCTATTTCCCCAAGCCAGTCAGCCGGTCACAGTTGTTGACCCTGTTGGCGCATTACATCAAGGAAGATACTGACTCTGCTGAGGCGTTCCCACGAGCCTCAGCTCACTAACGAGAACGAAGATAACGTGAGCACGTGTACACGTCCAAACGTTCACACGTTATTTAGAAGGAGGAGGCGATCTGGTGACAGTCAAAAGTCGGATATTGATCGTTGATGATTCCCCACTGGGGCGTGAGACACTGGAAAGCCTGCTTTCCAGTGAGCTGTACACCTTGAGCTTTGCCACCCATGGCGAAGAAGCCTTGACTCAGGCGCACGAGGTCTACCCCGATCTGGTGCTGCTGGATGTGATGATGCCGGGGATGGACGGCTTCGAGGTTTGCCGACGCTTGCGGGCTGACCCGCTGCTGGCCGAAGTGCCGATCATCATGGTCACGGCGTTGGATGACCGCGAATCGCGGCTGACCGGCATCGAGGCCGGGGCGGACGATTTTATCTCCAAGCCCTTTGATCGCGCCGAATTGCGGGCGCGCGTGCGCACGGTCACACGCCTCAATCGCTATCGTCGCCTGTTGCAGGAACGCCAGCGCTTTGAGTGGGTGGTGACGCACGCCCAGGATGGCTATTTGATCCTGGATGCTGCGTATAACATCACCTACATGAACGCCAAGGCCCATTTTTACCTGGGCGTGCCGGAGGGGCAGCCCTCGCCCTGCAACTTCTTCGAGTGCGCCCAAAATCACTATCGCGTGGAGCCGCCCGATGCTGGCGAGGTGCAAGGGAGCATCATCCCCCCCTGCTATCTGATCCGCCCGGCGGAGCCTTACGCCCCGGAATTCTGGCTACAGGTGATCACGCAGCCGTTGGACGAGGATGTTTATCTGGTGCAACTTCGCGATATTACCCGCAGTGTCCTGTTGCGCAAGCAGATTTGGGAGTTCAACTCGTTAGTGCGCCATAAGCTGGGGACGCCATTGGGCGTGCTGACCGGGGCCATTGATGTGCTCTCGCGGGAGCGCGTGGACTTTTCGCCGGAAGAACAGGCGCAGATTTTGACGATGGCAGGCAGCGGCGCGAAGCGGTTGCGCGGCGCCATCGAGGATATTTTCCAGTTCATCGAGGTGCGCGATCTGGCCCATCCTGGTACGGGATATTGTTCAGCTTCGCAAGTCGGGCCGTTGGTAAAATCTATCGCGGCGGAGCTGGGCCTGCCGCCGGTGACGTTGAATCTGGAAGGGGCGGCATCGCTGGCGTTGGGGATCTCCGCGCAAGGATTGGAGCTGATTCTGTGGGAGCTGTTGGAAAACGCGCAGAAATTCCACCCTGAGCAGCAGCCGCATGTGATGGTGTCCCTGGATGCGATGCCGGCGGGCGGGCGGTTGCGGGTCGTGGATGATGGATGCACCCTACCTGCGGATCAGCTGTTGCGAATCTGGCAACCCTACTATCAGGTAGAGCGGTACTTCACCGGGCAGGTGCCGGGGATGGGGTTGGGCCTCTCGGTCGTCGCTGCACTGGTGTGGGGGCTGGGTGGGAGCTGTCAGGCCTACAATCGCACGCCTGGCCCGGGTATCGTGATCGAGCTGTTGCTGCCTAAGGCGACTTCAGAAGGGGAAGAGTAACGGCAGCAGGAGCAACGCCCCGAGCAACATCAACAGTTGCAAGGGGAGGCCGATCCTGACATAATCCTCGAAGCGATAGCCTCCTGGCCCCAGCACTAGCGTGTTGGATGAAGAGCCAATCGGGCTGGCGAAGCAGGTCGAGGCGGCCATCGCCACCGCCATGATGAGAGCCTGGGGCGCAACGCCGAGCGCGGTCGCGGCCTGGTAGGCAATCGGTGCCATCACCACGGTGGTGGCGGTGTTGGAGATGAACAGGCTGAAGGTCGAGGTCAGCACGAAGAGGCCCGCGAGGATGGCTAACGGCCCCCAGCTCCCCAGGCTGGCGCTCAGCAGCTCCGCGATGAAAGTGATGCCCCCGGTCTTCTGAAGCGCGGTCGCCAGCGGCAACATCCCCGCCATCAAGATGACGCTCTCCCAGTTCATCGAGCGGTGCGCGTCCTCGACGGTGAGGCAACCGGACAGAATCATCGCGGCGGCGGCCAGCAGAACGGCGGTCACACCCTCCATCACATCGAAGACCATCAGCAGCAACATCCCTAGCATCACCGCGATGGCGATGGGCGCTCGTTCATAGGTGCGTTGCGCTTCCAACATCTCACGGGACTCCCCAACGACCACGAAATCCCGATTTTCCTCGCGCAGCAGGTGAATCTTCTCCCATGGCCCCTGCACCAGCAGCGTATCCCCAAAGCGCAGGGTAGTATCACCCAGGTTTTCGGTCAAGGGCGTCCCTAGCCGTTGAATGCCGAGCACGGTGACGCCGTACTTGTCGCGGAAGTGTACTTGCTTGAGTGTGTGGTTGATAAGCCGCGAGCGCGGCGTGAGCAGCGCTTCGGCGATGCCAATCTCCTTGGAGAGCAGCTGCGCGTCGTTGCTGGTGTCCGGTAGGATGCCGAAGTCCTGTTCGCGCGCCAGGCGGGCGACATCTTGCGGCGCGCCGCGCACATGGAGGATGGTGTGGGCCTCGATGACCGTCTGGGGCGCGACGGGCACGGCGGGAAGCGGTAGCCCTTCACGTTCAGGCCAGGTTTGTAACTCCAGCACGGTGATCTGGTAGCGGGTGTTCAGCTCGGCCTCGGCCAGCGTCGCGCCGATGAGGGGTGAGGTGCTGCGCACGCGCATACGGAAGAGTTTGCCGGGCAGGGCGTAGGCGTTCAGCAGCTCCTGGGAGGTGGGCGCTTCGGCGGCCTCGTTGGGAGGACGAACCTGGCCGGTGGCCCGCTGCTCGCGTTCAGGCAGTAGCCGCCGCCCGAACAGCGCCATAAATCCGATGCCTATCGCCAGCATAAAGAGTCCCACCGGCGTGAAGGTGAAGAAGCCGAAGGGTGGCAGGCCGTGAATGGTAAGCTGGTTGCTCGCCACGATGTTGGGCGGCGTGCCGATGAGGGTGAGCATCCCGCCGATGAGTGAACCGTAGGCCAGCGGCAGGAGCAGCTTCGAGGGGCTGATCTTGGCGCGCCAGGCCATGTTCACCACCACAGGTAGGAAGATAGCGACCGCGCCGGTGGAGGTCATAAAGGCGGAGAGCACCGCCACCGCCCCCATGATGGTCACGAGCAGGATGAGGGGATTATTGCCGGCGATCTTGCTGAGCCAGTATCCCATCGCATCGGCCACGCCGGTCTGGAAGAGGCCGCCGCCCACCACAAAAAGTCCCGCGATGATCAGCACGATGGGATCGGAGAAGCCCGCCAGTGCCTCGGTGGGGGTCAGCAGCCCAGTGAGGATCAGCGCCAGGATCGCCAGCAGCGCGACCAGATCGAGGCGCAGGCGGTCGTTGGCAAAGAGCACCATGGTGAGCAGCAGTAGGCTAAAGGCAATGAACATATCTGTCATAGGGGCAAATGATACCACAAGCCGGGCGGATGGAAAATGCAATTGACATCTGTGCGAGGCTAGCTATACTCAGGAGTGGTGAGCGGAGCAGCTGTTCCGCGCCACGACTGTTTTCAAGAAGATTTTGAGATTCGCCGATTTTTAAGGGAGACACCGGTGCTGGCGCACACCATCCCGGTACAAAAATGTAGGACAGGTTGCCAACCTGTCCTACACCTAGCATTTTTGAAGGAGTCATCATGTTCCTCCGGTACACCACCGAGGATAAAAACGTAGGCCAGGTTGCCAACCTGTCTTACGCTCAGGCTATTTTCTAGGAGGATTCATGGACCTATCCATTCCCATCGGCGAGTTGGACATTGTCGTCGTCGGCGAGACGCTCGTGGACATGATTTCCGAACAGGAATCCGATTCGCTCTTCGACGCGGTGACTTTCCGCAAGTACCTGGGTGGCTCGCCCGCCAACATCGCCGCCACCGTGGCGAAGCTCGGCGGGTGCTCGGCGATCATCTCCAAGACGGGCATCGGGGCCTTCGGGCAATTCCTCAAGGCCGAGCTGCGTCATGCCGGCGTCAAGACCGACTATATGGTGATGGATCATCGCGTGCATACCTCTGTGATCTTCGTCTCGCGCACCAAGGGGACGCCCGACTTCGAGGCGTTCCGCAACGGCGACTTCCGCCTGGAGCCGCCGGAGGTGAGCGAGGCGGCGATTGCGCAGGCGCGCATCGTTCATGCCTCCACCTTCGCGCTCTCGCGGGAGCCGTGCCGCTCTGCGGTGGAGCATGCTTTTCAACTGGCCCAGGCGCAGGGGAAACTCATCTCGCTCGATCCCAACTACAGCCCGCAAATCTGGCCCGACTATCCCGAAGCGATGGAGGTGCTGCGCCACATGATGGGCTACGCGACGCTCTCCAAGCCCTCGTTGGATGACGCCCGGCGCGTTTTTGGCGAGGGGCAGACGCCGGAGGCCTACATTGACCGTTTCCACGCGCTCGGCCCAAAGGTGATCGTGCTCACAATGGGCGGCGAGGGGATCCTCCTCTCCGTGGAGGGGCGGCGCACCTACATCCCGGCGCAACCGGTGAAGATTGTGGATGCGACGGGCGCGGGCGATTCGTTCTGGGCGGGCTTCCTCGTCGCGCTGCTGGATGGGAACCCGTTGGAGCGCTGCGTCTACTTCGCCCGCGAGGTGGTGGGGCGCAAACTGACGCGCGTCGGCCCGCTGCCGGATGATTTGGATCGAGCGGAGATATATGAGGCGATAGAAATGGGTAACGGGTAACGAGTATTCGGGTTTCTCGGCACTCGTCACCCATCACCCATCACCCATCACCCATCACCCGTCACCCGTTACCTGTCACCACTTTACAAGGAGCAGACCATGACCCAAGACTGGTACAAAGACGCAATTTTCTACGAAGTACAGGTGCGCGCCTTTGCCGATAGCAACGGCGATGGCAAGGGCGATCTGGCCGGCTTGACCTCGAAGCTCGACTATCTCCAGACGCTCGGCGTGGATACGCTCTGGCTGTTGCCCGTCTTTCCCTCGCCGCTGCGCGATGATGGCTACGACGTGGCCGACTACCGCGACATTCACCCCGATTTCGGCACGCTGGCGGATTACAAAGCCTTCCTCGATGCGGCGCACGCGCGCGGGCTGCGCGTGCTGGTCGAATTGGTCGTCAACCACACCTCCGATCAGCACCCGTGGTTCCAGGCCTCCCGCGACCCCCGCCATCCCGAACACGAAACCTACCGTGACTGGTACGTCTGGAGCGACACCGACGAGAAGTACGAGGGGGTGCGCATCATCTTCCTCGACACCGAGCCATCGAACTGGACCTTCGACCCGGTACGCGGGCAGTATTTCTGGCATCGTTTCTTCAGCCACCAGCCCGATCTCAACTTCGACAACCCCGAAGTGCAGCGCGAGATGCTGCGCATTGTGCAGTATTGGATTGATCTGGGCGTGGATGGCTTCCGTGTGGATGCGCCGCCCTATCTCATCGAGCGCGAGGGCACGAGCTGCGAGAATCTGCCGGAGACCCATGCCTATCTCAAGCGGTTACGCGCCTTCGTGGATGCCTACGCGCCCGGCACCTTCCTGCTCTCCGAGGCCAATATGTGGCCGGAGGACGTGATCGAGTATTTCGGCGATGGCGACGAGTTCCACATGAACTTCCACTTCCCGCTGATGCCGCGCATCTTCATGGCGCTGGCGAAGCAAAATCGTAGCGACATCGAGGCCATCATGGCGCGGACGCCGGCGCTGCCGCCGTGCTGCCAGTGGGGGACCTTCCTCCGCTGCCACGATGAGCTCACGCTGGAGATGGTCACGCCGGAGGATCGCCAGTTTATGTGGGATTACTACGCGCCGGAGCCTCGGATGCGGCTCAACCTGGGCATCCGCCGCCGCCTCGCGCCGCTGCTCGACAACGACCGCGCCGCCATCGAGGTCGCCAACTCCATCCTGCTCACCTTCATCGGCTCGCCGGTGCTCTACTACGGCGACGAGATCGGCATGGGCGACAACATCTGGCTCGACGACCGGGACGGCTTGCGCACGCCGATGCAGTGGGACGCCGGCCCCAACGCGGGCTTTTCCACCGCGCCCGCCGAGGCGCTCTATCTGCCGGTCATTGACGATCCCGTTTACGGCTACCAGCGCGTCAACGTCGCCGCGCAGGAGGCCGACCCCGACTCGCTGCTCAACCGGATGCGCTTTCTGCTCGACCTGCGCAAGCAGCACCCCGCCTTTGGACGGGGAACGTTGGAGCTGCTCGCGCCTACGTCGCTCTCGGTGCTGGCCTACGTGCGCGAGTACCTGGGCGAGGCTTTTCTCATCGTCAACAATCTGGCGGATACCCCGCAGCAGGCTATCATTAATCTGCCCGCCTATGAAGAGGCGCTGCCGGTGGATATCCTCACTGGGGAGCACTTCCACAGCGTAGGCGATGGTGCGTACAAAATCCCGCTAGAGCGTTACGGCTACCGCTGGTTGCAGCTGACGTAGCTTGACCGGCCCCCACCATGCCAGCACTGAAATGTAGGCCAGGTTGCCAACCTGTCTTACGCTCAGGCTATTTTCTAGGGAGACACCGGTGCTGGCGCACACCATCCAGCACAAAAATTCTTGTCAGCAGATTGAGCGGATTTAGCAGATTTTTGTTTGGCTATTCGCCATTCACCATT
>DAOTXC010000088.1:0-7113 GCA_034435555.1 Anaerolineae bacterium | reverse complement strand
AATGAAGAAGCGCGCGCGGCGCTCGATACGCGCCTGGTGGGCCTGGAAGAGAAGGGCTGGATGCTCCGCGAGCCATCTCAGCGCATCTGGGCCGGCGAGCGTGACCCCGCCGCCCTCACCGCCGGCCTGGACGACCAGGACACCGCTCTCGTCCGCCGCATCCTGGAGTTCTTGTAGCCGCGATGTCCAAATCGCGTCCGAGACCTGACAGGTTTCAAAAACCTGTCAGGTCTTGAGAAGACCGCCATATTTTAGCCACGAATTTTCACGAAACCTGTATTAAAAATCCATGCCAATTCGTGAAATTCGTGGCAAGATTCACTATTTCTCAAAGGAGCGTAACCATGGAACGAGAGACTTACCTGATTTTGCGGATGGCGCAACCCGGCGGGCTGGAGAGCTACGACCCGGTGCGCTCGGCGGGCGAGCAGTACGGCATGACGCCGAAGGGCGGCCTCGCGCCGGCGTACCAGATCCGAACCGAGACGCTGGATCAGCAGGACTACCGCGAGGCGCGCCGCGACCGGCGCGTCGCCGCCCTCGCCCCGCCCATCCCCCTGCGGCTCATCGCGCCCGTCGCGGCGGAGGGGCCGGCGGCACAGGCCGCCGCCGATCCGCCCCACATCCACGATGCCGCGTGGGGCGTCTACGCCACCGGCGCGCTGCAAAGCCGCTACGCCGGGTACGGCGTCACCGTCGCCGTGCTCGATACCGGCATTGACGCCACCCACGAGGCCTTCGAGGGCGTCACCCTCATCCAGAAGGACTTCACCGGCGAGGGGGACGGCGACGAGAACGGCCACGGCACCCATGTTGCCGGGACGATCTTCGGGCAGACTGTGGGGGACGTGCGCATCGGCGTCGCGTATGGCGTGCGCCGCGCCCTCATCGGCAAGGTGCTGGGGATGCGCCGCTCGGCCAGCACCGCTGAGATGGTCGAGGCCATCCAGTGGGCCATCGCCGAGGGTGCGCAGATCATCAACATGTCGCTGGAGTTCGACTTCCCCAGAATGGTGCGCGATCTGACGGCGATGGGGATGGAGGTGGACCTCGCCACCTCCAAGGCGCTGGCGCAGTACCGCGACAACGTGCGCTTTTTCGATAAGTTGGGCGAGTTGCTGCGCGCCCAGGCCGCGCAATTCCCCAGCGCCCTCATCATCGCTGCGGCGGGCAACGGGAGCCGCCGGCTGATCAAGCGCGAGTACGTCATCGAGGTCGCGCCGCCCGCCGCAGCCGACGGCGTCATCGCCGTGGCCGCGCTGCAATCCGCCGGCGCGCCGCACGAGCAGTTCAGTGTGGCGCCCTTCTCCAACATCCGCGCGGCGGTGGCCGCGCCGGGCATGGGCATCTACTCGGCGCGCAGCGGCGGGGGCTACACCACCATGAACGGCACCAGCATGGCCGCGCCGCACGTCGCGGGCGTGGCCGCGCTCTGGGCCGAGCAGTTGCTCCAGCGGGAGGGCCTCGTCCGCCCTGAGCGGCTCGAAACGCGGTTGCTCGGCAAGGCCAGCACCGATCGCATTCAGGGGGCGGATTACGACGACGTGGGTGAGGGCCTCGTCGCCGCGCCGAGGGATTGAGGCTGGTTGCTGGTTGCTGGTTGCTGGTTGCGGCTTGTGACTCGCCGCTACTCAGGGTAGCAATGTGCCGAGCGCGGGCATACCGGGGTGTAAGCGCCGGTCGGGGTTGGGGAGCTGCACCTGGATGGCGAAGACCAGCCGCGCGCGATCATCGGCGGTCTGCACTGCGCCGGGAGTGAATTCCGCCTCGCTGGCGATGCGCGTCACCGCGCCCGTGAAGGTCTCGCCCGGATAGGCGTCCACGGTGACGGCGACCGGTTGTCCCATCCGCACCTGCCCCAACTGCGCGGCGGGGATGTAGAGCGTGAGGTAGAGCGTCTCCAAGTCCACCAGCGTGAGGATGGGGCGGCCCTGCGGGGCGATCTCGCCCACCTGATAGCTCCGCCCCACCACCACGCCGCTGATGGGCGCGGTCAGCGTGAGCATCGTCTGTTGGATGCGGGCGAGGGTCAGCCCGGCCTCGGCCTGGTGCAGTTGCGCCTCAGCCATGCGCAGTTCTTCGGGGCGCGCGCCCTGGGCGAGCTGGGCCAGCTCCGCCTCGGCGATGGCGAGCGCGGCCAGCGTCGCGGTGTAGGTCGCCTGGGCCGCGTGGAGCTCGGTCTGCGCCTCCAACGGCTCGGCGCGGATGGCCCACAGTGCGTTGAGGTTCGCCTGCGCCGCCTCGCGTTGCGCCTCCGCTGCGGCCAGCGCCGCTTGCTGCGCCTGGATCCGCAAGTCCCACAGCTGGCGTGTGGTGTCGTTGGCCGCTTCCGCCAATTCCACGTGGATGTGATAGCCGAGCCGCTCGGCGGCCAGGTTGGCCTCGGCGCGCTCCACCTCCTGCTCGGCCAGCGCCAGCGCGGTGCGGGCCTGCGAAATCTGCAAATCGAGCGTGAGCGGCTGGGTGATCGTCTGGCGGGCGTAGAGCAGGGCTTGCGCTGCGCCCTCCGCCTCCGCCTGCGCCCGCGCTACCTGCGCCTCCGCCGCGCGGATCGCCTGGGGGCGCGGCCCGGCCCGGAGCTGCGCCAGGTTCGCCTCCGCTGCTGCGACAGCGGCTTCGGCCTGGGCCACCTGCGCGCGGGCCTCCGCCGCATCGAGCTGCACCAACACCTGCCCCGCTGCGACAGCATCGCCCTCATTCACGGTCAGCGCGACGATATGGCCGCCCAACTCGGAGGCGACGATCACCGTGCGCCCTTCCAGCGCGCCGGAACCGCTGATCGTGGGCGGCTCCGCAGCCTGCGTGCAGGCGACTAGCGCCAAGAGCAGCCACACTCCCAACCAGAAATGCCGTCGCATCGTCGCCCTCATGTTTAGGGGATAAAGGCGGCGTCGGCGGGCATCCCCGGTTTGAGTAGCTGCGCTGTGTTGGCGATGCGCACGTGCACCGCAAAGACCAGCCCCCCGCGTTCCTCATCTTGCGGGACGGCGCGGGGCGGGAATTCCGCTTCGGGGCTGATGTAGATGACTTCGCCCTCAAAGACGTGATCCGCGAAGCCGGGGACGCGCACCTCGACCGCCTGCCCCAGCCTGATCCGCCCCAACTGGCGGGTGGGCAGGTAGAGCGTGAGGTAGACCGTATCGAGATCGGCGATTCTGACGAGGGGGATGCTGGGCGCGGCGAGCTCCCCCACCTCCAACACCCGCTCCAGCACGACGCCGCCCACCGGCGCGTGGAGCGTCTGCCGCGCGAGCGTCACTTCCGCCTGTTGCAGCTCGGCCTGCTCGCGCGCCAGCAACGCCTCCAGCGCGGCGAGCTCCTCGGCGGTGGCCCCCTGTTGCAGCGCATCAAGTCCTGCCTCGGCCATCGCGGTCAACGCCTCCGTCTGGCGACATTGCGCCTCGGCTGCGGCGACCTGCGCGAGCAGCGCCTGGGGATTTTCCCGCAGCGCGTAGAGCAGGTTGAGCGCCTCTTGCGCGCCCGCGCGCTCCGCTGATACGCTGTTGAGCGTGATCCACGCCTGCCAATACTGGTTGGGGATGAAGTGCGTATCGGCCTGCAGGCCCAGGTTGAGGTAGCGGTAGAGGGTGATATGCCGCCCCGCGATGATGATCTCGGTATCGCCGAAACGGTAGACGCCGTCGGCGGGGTTGCCCTCCAGGAAGTCGAGCAGCGCCGGGGGCAGGTCAATGGGCAGGCCGCCGATGTCGCCGTCGTAGAGCGTGATGCGCTCCGGGGCGTCGGCGAGGGCGACCTGGGCATCTTCGTAGAGCGAAAGGGCCAGCGCGGCGGCATCTTTGCCGGCTTCGGCGGCACGCACGCCCGCCTCAGCGGCGCGCACCAGCGCCCGCGCCTGCGCGATCTGGCGATCCAGCTCCTGGGGGTTCTCCACGATGGTTTGCAGATCGCTCCAGGCCCCGCAAGCGCCCGCCCGCCCTGCCTCCGCCTGGGCCAGTTGCGCCTCGGCGACGGCGATTTCGGCGGCGGTTGCGCCGTTGCGCGCCCAATCCAGCTGTGCCTCGGCCTCGGCGACGCGGGCGGCGGCCAGCGCCACCTGCGCCTGCGCGATGCGGTCGTCCAGCTGCGCGATGAGATCACCGGCCTCGACCTCGTCGCCGACCTCGAGCGGCAGCGCGATGACCCGTCCGCCCACTGCCGGGGCGAGGGCGAGTTCCTCGGCTTCGAGGAAGCCCACGGCGGTCAATGGGCCTGCATCAGCCGCCGGGCCGGTGCAGGCGATGAGGAGCGCCAGGGCCAGCAGGAGGAGTAGGACCGGTTGCCAACCTGTCCTACATTTTCGCTCCTTACGCGGACTGACAGTCGGCGCTACTTTTTTGCAATCCAATTGCATCGCCTCTCACTCTTCCGGCGGCGCGGTCTGCGCGAGGCGCGCGCGCACCTGGGAGATGAAAACGTCCTCCAGCGAGGGGAGGATCTGCTCCACGCTGTGGACGGCGATCCCGGCCTGGGTGAGGGTTGCGCGCACGGCGGAGATGTGCGCGGCGGCGTCCGGCGCGACCAGGTGGATGCGCGCGCCGTAGAGCGACACTTCGGAGAACTCGCCCAGCGCGCGCAGGAGCGGGACGGCCTCGCGCGGAGCGTCGCAATCCACCTCCAGGACTTCGCCGCGCATTTTGGTGCGCTTGATCTCCTCCGGCGAGCCTTGCGCCATCAGTTGCCCATCGAGGATGAAGGCGAGGTCCTGGCACCGCTCGGCCTCATCCATGTAGTGGGTGGTGACGAAGATCGTGCGTCCCTCGTCGGCCAGCTGGTAGAGCAAGGCCCAGAAGGCGCGGCGGGAGATGGGGTCCACACCGGCGGTGGGTTCGTCGAGGAAGAGGAGGTCGGGTTCGTGGAGGATGGCGGCGCCCAGGGCCAGACGCTGTTTCCAGCCGCCGGGGAGGTTGCGGGTGAGCTCGTCCTCCTGCCCTTCGAGGCCCGCCATCTCTACCGCCAGGTGCTTGCGGCGGCGGAGCTCGGCGCCGTGGACGCCGTAGGCCCTGCCGTAGAATTCCAAATTTTCGGCGACGGTGAGGTCCTGGTAGAGGCTGAACTTCTGCGACATATAGCCGATGTGGCGGCGCATCTCATCGGTCTGGGTGGTGACATCGTAGCCGAGGATGTGGGCCGAACCGGCGGTGGGGCGCATCAGGCCGAGCAACATGCGGATGGTGGTGGTCTTCCCCGCGCCATTTGGCCCCAGGAAGCCGAAGATTTCGCCCCGGCGGATCGTGAAGTCAATCTCATCCACGGCGGTGAACTCGCCGAAGGTCTTGGTCAGCCCCATCACCTCGACCGCGTAGCCGTTGCCGTTATGCTTCGAGTTCAAGGTTGCCCTCCGCTGCGTCCATGCGCTTGCGGATGATGGAGATGAAGGTCTCCTCCATGCGCGGCTGGGTCTGCCGGAGCATGGATATCTCGATACCGGCGGCTGCGAGCGTGGCGGTGATCACCTGCTCCCCCTCGGTCACGTCCGCGACGAAGACGTGGAGGAGATCGCCGTAGGTCTGCACCTCGAGGATGCCGGGCGCGCCCTCCAGCGCGTGCGCCGCTTTGCGGAGGCGGTCGGGGCGGAGCTCGAGGAGCTCGCCGGCGACGAGGTCGCGCAGGCGCAAGGGGGTATCCGTCACCACGATGCGCCCCTGGAACATCAGCGCCACGCGCGAGCAGCGCTCGGCCTCGTCCATGTAGGGTGTGCTCACGAAGAGCGTCACGCCCTCCAGGTGCAATTCGGTGAGGATGTCCCAGAACTCGCGGCGCGAGACGGGATCAACGCCGGTGGTGGGTTCGTCCAGAAAGATGATCTCCGGGCGGTGGATGAGGGTGCAGGCCAGCGCGAGCTTCTTCTGCATCCCGCCGGAGAGTTGGGCAGCGCGGCGCTCCTGGAAGCGGGTGAGGCGGGCGAAGTCGAGCAGGGCGGCGATGCGCTCCTCGCGCTCGCGGCGGCCCACGCCGAAGATGTCGGCGAAGAAGAGGAGATTTTCGAGCACGCTGAGATCGCCGTAGAGCGAGAATTGCTGCGCCATGTAGCCGATGCGCTGCTTGATCGCTTCGGACTCGCGGACGGTATCGAAGCCGGCGACGCGGGCGCGGCCCTCGGTGGGGTGGAGGATGGCGGTCAACATGCGGATGGTGGTGGTCTTGCCGGCGCCGTCGGGGCCGAGGAGGCCGAAGATTTCGCCGGGCTGTACCTCAAGGTCGAGGTGATCAACGGCGATGCGCTTCCCGAAGGCGCGGGTGAGATCGTGGGTGACGATGGTAGGGGCGGTGTTCATGCGTCGTGTCCTTGCAGCCCGTAGAGGAAGAAGCGCGCCAGCTCGCCGCTCAGATGTTGGCGGCGCGCGGGATCGTCGAGGTCTTCCACGCCCACCTCGGCGGCGATGAGGGCGGTAGCAACCGCGCCCACGATGGCCCGCGTCACGATGCCGGTATCCAGCGGGCGGATCTCGCGCCGGTCAATGTGGGTTTGCAGGCGCGCTTCGACGATGTTGAGCAATGGCCCCAATCCTTGCAGGAGATAATCGCGCCGGAGCTCTTCATCGGTCCACATCTCTGCCGCTAGCGCGCGGATGAAGTCCCAACGGCTATGGAGGGCCAGGAGCATTTGGTCGAGGAGCTGTTGCACCAGCGCGGCCTCCGACACGTTTTGGGGGGGCAATTCGAGCTCGTCAGGCATCAGCTCCGCGAGCTGTTCGGCGATGCTCAGCAGGAGCTCGCGTTTGTTCTCGAAGTAGAGGTAGATCGTGCCAGGGGCGATTCCGGCGCGCTCGGCGATCTCCTTGACGGTGGCGCGGGTGAACCCTTTGGTCGCAAAGACACTCGCCGCCGCCTCCAAAATCACCGCGCGTCGGTGTTGTACTATTTCTGTTTGCCACTCGCTCATGGTGTCTCCTGAATTATCATTCATAATACTGAATGGGCGTTCATTATTATAACGCATTCTTCCGTTTGTCAACTTTGGGGAAGGGAATATACTCCCAGATGGGTGAGGAAAATGATATGGGTGCGTTTCATTTGAGTTGAAAGTCAGACAGTTCTCCTGTAGAGTATGTTTCCCAAAACAACTTAAAGGAGGCCACCATGACTTTCAACTCACAAAGTATTATACACGAC